>CAMCCR010000001.1 GCA_945873085.1 Candidatus Kuenenia stuttgartensis
GCCGGTCAGCGACCGCAGCGAGGCACAGTTCCGCGCCATGTTCCTCCAGATCCTCGCCCAGCGGATCTCGCGCAACTTCCACGCCTACGACAGTCGCGAAAGCTTCGCCGACGGCAACCTCACCTTCTGACTTCACGTGGCCCAAGCCAGCCATGGCCTTGGGCCACTTGGGGGCGTGCAAACGCCACCGCGGGGACGCGGATGTCGTTTTCACGCCCAGGGCAGCGTCGCATCCGGCGACGCCGTCGCTCACGCGACTTCACGTGGCCCAAGCCATCCATGGCCTCCAACCGGCTGCCCCGACAGCCGGCTTCGAAAGACTTGGGGGCGGTCAGAGGTTCTTGAGATTCCGCTTCGGCTTTGGCGGACCAAGCTTCCGCTTCTGGTCGTCCGAAGGGGGCGCCGGCACGTTGTTATTGTTTCCGGCGTCGGCCATCTGCGGCGTGTTCACCCCGGTGAACCGCTCCGTCCACCGATACCCCAGCGGAGTCCGCAACTCCGTGGCGGCTACTTGTGCCCACGGGGTGCCGGCATGCTCTCGGACCACGCGTTCGAGGAGTTCCGTGGCCTGCTTGGCGAGCTTCTCCGTCTGTGATCCGACGGTGACCTCCTCGCTCGGCTCCAACTGCCAGGTGTCGCTCTTCTCGCCCTGGAACTTCATCCCCAGCTTGGCCTGGGCGAGCATCTGGTTGTAGGCATCGGTCCGGACCTTTGATGCGAGCACCCGCCCGAGCGCCAGATCGTAGCCCGCCTGCCAGCGTCGTTCCTTGATCGCTTCTCGCCCCGGTGCTCCGGCGGTCAACGTGGCGTGGAGCGCGTCGATCCTTGGCTGGGCCCTGGCCGCCACCTTCTGGGCGTCGGAGAGGAGAGCCGCCAGTGCCGCATCGTCCCGCCGGGGGAACGTCATCACCGGAGACTCCATCGGCTGGATCTCCGTCGACCGTGCCGCCTCGACGAGCGCCTTCTTGGCCGCGTTGCCCGTGATGTCCTGCTGGAGTTTCGCCGCAGCGACGTAGTCGGGCTGGTAGGCCTGCATCACGTCGGGATCGAAGAAATAGCGAATCTGGGACGCCATCGGCCCCACCATCTGGTTGGTGACCCGGCCACGCTCACCGCTGTTGGGATGAACGCGGAAGTAGATCCCGCCGGTTTCCGCGCACAGCTTGGAGAGGCTGAACGGCCCGAAGCCCGAATCGATCGCCTCGTCCTCGCGAGCGCCGCTGCTGACACGCACCACTTCGGGATAGAGCGTCTCCGGCCCCTGTTCGATCACCGCCCACTGCTCGGCATCGCCTTGGTCGAACTTGGGGTCGAACTCCACGTATTTCATTCGCACCTCCCGCATCCCGAACGGCGCCGGAACACCGACGACGTAGACGGGGATGCCGAGCTTGCGGCAGTACTGCGCTGTCTGATCGGCGAGTTGCTGGTCATTCCCGACCTCGTCGGTGAAGGCGACGACCATGACATTCTTCTTCGGTGCGGAGGTGCGGTAGATCCGGGCGCTGTCGGCCGCGGCCCGAATCGCCGCAAACGTCATCTCCACCCCGGAGTCGTCGACCGGCACCGCGTCGATCGCCTTGATCACCTCGACCACGTCGTCGGTCGGTTTCTTGGTGATCAGCGACACGCTCTTCCCGAACGCGACCACGAGATTCTCGAGATCGGGGCGGTGTCGCTGGGTGCGGTCGGCGCCGAGTTCATGGAAAACGCGCTCCAACCGACTGGCGATCTCCTTGCGCTGCGCCGAGAGGCTCACCGACTGGTCGAACACCCACACGACGACCGTCGGACGCTGCCGGAGCGAAGCATCGATCTCGGCAGTCAGGCGGTCGACCGCGCCCGACGCGCCGCTGGTGGTCGCGCCGACCGCCCCCCGAACGACGATCGTCTCGTCCATCTCGGTAGCGGTGGGAAGCTCGTCGAGCGGATCGATCTGGATGTCACCGACGAGCTCCGGACTGGGCTCGACTGGCGTCATCGAAACGGTGTCGAGGACGGGGGCGAGCGACTGGGCCACGTCGGCTGACTGATCATCGCCGGCCGCGCCGGTCTCCTCCGGCATGTCGCTGACGATCATCTCCTGCGGGGCCAGATCGACCTCTTCGTCGCGCTCGAGGGGCGTCTCGATGACGGTCACCGCCGGGCGCGCTGCCGGCGGCGTGGCTACGCCAACAAGGGCGAGCGTGAGGAGGAGCACGACATGGAGCACGAGGCTGGCAGCCAACGCCGGCAGATCGCGGGCGAGCAGCGCAGAGGTTGCCATCACTCCATCGTCGGGGCCGTCCGGATCATCCGGGGCTCCGTCTGCTGCGGTGTGGCGTGCCATGGGTTCCCCTCTGCGTGAGCGTCCCGGCCCTCCGCGGAACGGGGCTGGATTCGGTGTGCATTCTACCCAATCCGCCGGGGAAAGACCCGATCCGGACCATTTTCCCCGCCGCTGGCCGGCTCCGTCACGCCATCAGGGGAGGCGGAGGTCCATTCCGGCCACGAGGAGGGCGGGACTGCGGAGTTGGTCGCGGTTGGCCTCCCACAGCCGGCCGGCCATGGCGCGGTCACCATAGAACCGCTCCGCCAGGCTCTCGAGCGATTCGCCCGGCCCCACTCGGACCCGCGCCGGGCGGCTCGCCGGCTCGATCGGCGCCCCCGCGCCGGCAAGTCCCCGCTGCCGTGCCGCGGGAGGAACCCAGGTGGGGGGAATGCGGAGCGAAAGCCCAATCGGCAAAACCGCCGGATCGGTCAGCCGATCGCGGTTGGCCAACCAAATCGCCTCCGCAGCGCCGGGATGGCCGTAGAGACGGGTCGCGATCGACGTCAGATCGTCGCCATCCCGGATCGTGTAGGTGCTCGGAGCAGCCGAAGGGGCCGTGAAGGCCGGTGCCGACGGGATCTCGGCCGAGACGGTGTGGATCACCCCTGCCCCCGGCATGGGCCCTCCCGCCAACGTCGTCACACCATCACGCGCAGGCGTGCTCACTGCCAGCGGAGCCGGTGCGGCGACGTCGAGGAGCGGGGGCGGCGGGACATCGAGGGTCGAGCGGTAGGTGCTGTTGAAGGCGGGGGGGGCGAGGGACAGATCGGCAGGCGACGCCGGAAGGACGTTCGGAGGGGGCGGAGGAGAATAGCCCGCCGAGGGAGCCTGGAGTTCGTCGGCCGGGAGGGGAAGGCTGACGGCCTCCTGGGGCGTGGCCAGATCAGAACCGTCAGCGACCGCAGAGCGGGAGTCGGGGATGCAGTATCCACCGGCCCCCGCGGGGCCCACAGCTGAAACCGGGCCCGCCCCCGCCCAGGCTGCGGGGCCGGCTGGCGATGATGCCGGCGCTGAAGCTACCGCGACGCCGCTAACTCCTCCCAACTGAGCCTCGACGAGCCGGGTGGCCATCGGCGCAGCAAGAGAGACCCCGGTCACGACCATCACCAACCCCGTCAGGAACCTGGCAGTGCGCATCATTGTTCCGGTGTCCCCGAGGCCTCGTGCGGTCAGCGAGCCATCCGGAAAACTCTAGCCCCTCAAATGTCGGGACGTGGCCCGACCGGAGCGCGGCGCGACTTCAATCCCCGTCGGCCAGGGTGCCTCGATCCGCATCGTCGGCAAAGTCGCAGGCCCCGGGGAGACAATCCGCCCCCCGGGGCCAACCGATCTCAGGCGGTGCCGGCCGCACGGGAAGCCGCCGCCGCTGCACCGGCAGGCGCCTCGGCAAACCAGCGCTGCAGCCAGAGCACGATCGGGGAGGCGATGTAGATCGTGCTGTAGGTGCCGGTGATGATGCCCACGAGCATCGTGAAGGCGAAGGCATGGATGCCCGCCCCACCGAACAGGAACAGGATCAGGGTCGCCAGGAACGCCGTGCCGGAGGTGAGGACGGTGCGGCTGAGAGTCTGGTTGACCGCCTTGTCGATCATCGGGGCGGTCACGTACTGCGCCTTGCCCCGCAGTTCGCGGAGACGGTCGAAGATCACGATCGTGTCGTTGATCGAGAATCCGATGATCGTGAGCAGCGCGGCGACGACATCAAGGCTGATCTTGAAGTCGTCGACGAGCGCCCAACCGAGGAACGGCGCCACGTAGTGCGAGATCGCCAGGCAGGCGACCGCCACGAGGACGTCGTGAATGAGGGCCACGACTGCCGCCAGACCGAAGGCGACGTTCTGGAACCGCAGCCAGACGTAGAGCACGATCATCCCCAGGCTGGCCAGGAGGGCATAAACCGCCGTGACCTTCGTGTTCCCGGCCACCTTCCCACCGATCGAGTTGGCCGAAAGGTAGACCGGCGTGCCGGCCAGATCGCTCTTCATCTTCCCGAGGACACGTGCCGTCGTCTCGGCGTCCATGCCGGAGGCGAGCGTCCAGGTTTCGTACGGCTTCGAGCGGGCCACGGCGCCGGGGGCCTCGATGGCAAACGGCACCGCCCCCACTCCTTCAGCCGCCAGGGTGGCCTCGATCTTCTCCCGCAACGTGGCCTGATTGATCTTCGAGGGGAAGGTGAGCGTCGCGGTCGTCCGGGCGGCTTCGGCGGCCTGTCCTTCGGCGGCCGGGGCCGTAGCGACATCCGCAAACGCCATCTCGTAGGTGAGGAGGCTGTCCGGGAACACCGTCTGGAGCGTCCGCTGCACCTCGGCGATGTCACGCAGCGACGTGTCGACCTTAAACCGGGCCTGCGATTCTCCGTCGACGGTCACCGCACTCACTGCCGTGTTGGGGAGCGCCTTGACGGCCTCCCGGACGTCGGCGATGTCAGGAGCCTTCCCCGGCTTGAAGGCCACCTGGACGCTCGTGCCGCCGGTGAAGTCGATGTCGAAGAGGCCCTGCCCACGCTGGGCCGCAGCGGCCAAGCCGGCGAGGATGAACAGCGCCGAACCGAGGATCGCCGGCCGCACCCAGCGGACGAACTCGTAGTTCGTCACCCCGAAGATCCGGCCCATGTTGAGCTTGCGAATCCAGCCGTTCCGCTCGGCGAGATCGAACATCACGCGGGAGCAGAACACGGCCGTGAACAGGTTGAGGAGGAGGCCGAGGATGAGGGTGACGGCAAAGCCCTTCAGCTGATCGGTGCCGATGAAGAACAGGACAACACCGGTGATGACCGTCGTCAGGTTGGAGTCGAGGATCGTCGAGAAGGCCCGCTGGAAGCCGTTGCGGATCGCCATCCGCAGGGCCGCACCGCGGTCGGTCTCCTCACGCATCCGCTCGTAGATGAGCACGTTGGCGTCGACCGCCATGCCGACCGAGAGCACGAGCCCCGCGAGGCCGGCGAGGGTGAACGCCGCCTTGATCGAGATCATTAGGGCGACGACGAGGATGATGTTGAGGACCACCGCGAGATCGGCCACGAGGCCGGAGAAGCGGTAGTAGGCGAGCATGAAGGCGAGGACGACGATCGTTGCCAGGAGCATCGCCCGGGCCCCGGAGCGGATCGTGTCGGCACCGAGCTGCGGGCTGATCCGCTGTTCGCTGATCGGCTCGCTGTAGAGCGCGGCCGGCAGGCTGCCGGCATTGAGGACGCCGACGAGCGATTCGACGTCGCGCTGTTCGAAGTTGCCGGTGATCTGCCCGTTCGACGAGATCGTGCTGCGGATCGCCGGAGCGGAGAGGAGGACGCCGTCGAGGACGATGCCCAGCCGGCTGGTGAGACGGTTGGCCGGATCGGGGAGATTGCTGCTGGTGAGGACACCGAACAGGCTGGAGCCGGCCGAATTGAACGAGAAGTTCACGCACGGTGCGAGTGACTGGGGATCGAAGCTCGACACGGCACGCGTCAGGTAGCCACCGGTGACGTCGAAGCGGTCGAGAACGACGAGCACCTGAACGCTGCCGTCGGAGGCCTTGCGGGTCACGAGCCCCTGGTTTTCATCCGCGGAGAACTTCGTCGTATCGAGTTCGATCCACCGCCCGATCGGACCTCCGCCGTCGATGACCGTCTCGCCGACCGAACGCTCACCCAATTCGATGACGCGGCGATGGCGGGGATCGTCCCGATTGGCGGTGATCCGGAACTCCAGAACACCGGCGCTCGACACGATCTTTTTGATGAGATCGACCTCCGACTGGTCGACCTCAGGAACGATCACCTCGAGTTGGTCGAGGCCATACCGGCGGACGGTGACTTCCTTCTGGCCACCCGGATTGACCCGGCGGGCCACCGCCGCGACGAGCTTGTCCATGTCGACCGCTGCCGACCGCCCCTCGACCTCAAACTCGAGGTCGAGCGCATCTGCGGCCACGGGAGCTTTTGCGAGCCGGACCTTCGCACCGCCGAAGTCGAGCTTGTCGACGCCGTCGATGAACGACGCCCGAGAGGCGGCGTCGGTGGTCTCGAGCTTCACGCCGATCTTGCCGTCGGCCGTGCGGGTGGCGGTGCCGAGGCGGCCTTCGCGGGCCGTAAGAAGCGACTCGATCTTCCCAATCGCATCCTCGACCTGACCGCCGACCTGCTTCGAGCCATCGACTTCATAGACCAGGATCACGCCTCCCTTGAGGTCGATGCCGAGGCGGGGCGGCCACCCCATCGCGATGATCGCCAGGCCGGCGACGAGCGCCGTCAGCACGGTGGCGAGTCGCCCCCACATGTCGGAGGCCCGCAACGCCTTGGCGAGGAACCACGAGAGAATCGTCGGCACGAGAATCGTGAGCAGCGCCAGCAGCCAGACGCCATACCCCACCCGCCACCAAGGGAGAGCGGTGGCTGCCGTGGTGGCAGCGGCGACTTCGGGGGCGGCAGCGACGGCGGCCTGGGCGAGGGGAAGGACGAGGAGCGGAAGCATGGGTCGCAGACTCACTTTCGATGCGGATCGGGATTCGGGAGTGGGGTGGGTACCGGATGGAAAAGTCACCCGCTCGATGCGGCAGACTCCGTCGATCCGTCGAGCACCGACGCGATCGTCGACAGGGCCACCTGGATCTTGACGTTGGCGGCGTCATCCACCTTGAGGGTCACGCGACCGGATTCCCGGTCGACGTTGGCCACGGTGCCGTAGATGCCCGCCGAGGTGAGGACACGGTCGTTCTTCTTGAGCCCGGAAAGGAGATCCTGCTGCCGCTTCATCCGCTCGCGTTCCGGCTTGTAGAGCAACGTCCAGGCGGCCAGTCCCACAAGCAGGAACGGCAGGACCTGGAGGAGGAGTTGCGTCGGGGTCGCGGGCCCCTGTTCTCCGAACAACAAGACCACGGCTGTCGGAGGGGAGAAACTCGGCATGGTGAGAGGAAGACCCTGCGGGCGGACGGAACGGGGGCGCGGGACGCCACCGTGCGGGGGGAAAACCGCAAATGTATCGGTCTTGGCGCATGACCGACAAGAGCGACACACGGCCCGGCCGGACGACGGGCAGTCAGGGCCCCATAAAGGGCTTGGAACGACCGGGTCCCCGCCTCATCCGCCTGATCCCCACCGAATCAGACCTGTTCCTCCCCAGCCCGCAGGCTGTCGAGCATCCCCTTGGCGACGGCCTCGAAACGCCCGGCCACCACCGCCTCTCGGAGTCGGGCCACGAGCCGTTGGTAGAAGGTGAGGTTGTGGATCGAAGCGAGCACCGGGCCGAGCATTTCACCGGCGAGGAACAGGTGGCGGAGGTAGTCGCGGCCATGCCGGCAGGCGGGGCAGGGACAATCTGCCTCCAGCGGCCGGCGATCGCGGGCATGCCGGGCATTGCGGAGGCGGATCGGCCCGGAGAAGGTGTAGACGAGCGAATTGCGCCCGCAGCGGGTGGGGAGGACGCAATCAAACATGTCGATCCCGGTGCCGATCGCCTGGATGATGTCGGCCGGTTGCCCCACCCCCATGAGATACCGGGGACGATCGGCCGGGAGCCGGGGCACGGTGGCTCTGAGCGTCGTCACCATCGCCTCGGGGCCCTCTCCGACGGATAGCCCGCCGACGGCATACCCCGGAAAGCCGATCTCTTGGAGCCGAGCAGCGCTCTCGGCGCGGAGATCGGGATCGAGCCCCCCCTGCACGATGCCAAACAGGGCCTGATCGGGGCGCTGGTGAGCGATGCGGCAGCGCTTCGCCCAGCGGATCGAGCGTTCCATCGCGTCGGCGACGGTATCCCGATCGGCGGGGAGAGCGATGACATGGTCGAGTTGCATCGCGACGTCGGCGCCGATCCGCTCCTGGATGCGCATCGATGCCTCCGGCGTGAAGGCGATCGCCCGGCCGTCGAGATGCGAGCGGAAAAACGCCCCCTCCTCGGTCACCTTCACCTGCTTGGCGAGGCTGAACACCTGAAACCCACCACTGTCGGTGAGCATCGGCCCACCCCATCCCATGAACCGCGCGACTCCGCCGGCCGCCTCGACGATCTCCTCGCCGGGGCGGAGGTGGAGGTGGTAGGCATTGGCTAGCACCATTCGAGCGCCGGTACCGGCGACCCGCCCGATGTCGACCCCCTTGACCGTCGCCGCCGTTGCCACGGGCATGAACAGCGGGGTGGGCGCCGATCCGCGGGGCGTGACGAGCGTGCCGGCCCGGGCCCCATCCGAGGTCGCCTGCTCTGTCCAACGCACCGGAGGGACGGCCCCCCCCTGCTCCGCTCGATCGTGTTCGTGCACGCTTCCCTCGTTCACGCCGGCCCCAATCAGCCCGGCAGGACCGGCGCCTTGCCGATGCAGTGGTACGTGAAGCCGCGCGACCGCATCTCGGCCGGCGAGTAGAGGTTGCGGCCGTCGAAGATGACCTTCGCCCCGAGCCGCAAGGCCATCTCGTCGAAATCGGGCCGACGGAACTCCCCCCACTCGGTGACGATGACGAGACAGTCGGCCCCGTCGAGCGCCTCCATCGGCCGCTCCGCGTAGGTCAGGCGGTCGCCGTAGATGGCCCGGACGTTCGCCATCGCCTCGGGATCATGGACAGCAACCGTCGCCCCACCGGCAAGGAGGTGGTCGATGAGATCGAGCGCCGGGGCATCGCGGATATCGTCGGTGCGGGGCTTGAAGGCCAGCCCCCACACCGCCACGCGGCGGCCGGAGAGCTGCCCCCCGAAGTGGGCCTCGAGCTTGGCTCCGAGGACGAGCTTCTGGGCGACGTTGGTGTCATGAACGGCGGAGAGGACGCGCGGGGAAAGCCCCTGGGCCCGGGCCATCGCCGCCAGGGCCTGAACATCCTTCGGGAAACAACTGCCGCCATACCCGGCGCCCGGAAAGAGGAAGGCGAAGCCGATCCGATTGTCATGCCCGATCCCGCGGCGGACGTCGTCGATGTCGGCATCGATCCGCTCGCAGAGATTCGCCACCTCGTTGATGAAACTGATCTTGGTCGACAACAGCGCGTTGGCGACATACTTCGTCATCTCCGCGCTCTCCGGCGACATCGCCAGAAACGGATGCTCCGTGCGGAGGTAGGGGGCATAGAGATTCCGGAGCAGATCGCCATCGGCGGCGGAGCGGACCCCGACGACAACCCGGTCGGGCCGCTGGAAGTCGTCGATCGCGGCTCCTTCCTTGAGAAACTCCGGATTGCTCGCCACCCGACAGGGCCGGCCCGTCGCGGCAAGCAATCGGGCCTCGATCCCGGCACACGTCCCCACCGGGACGGTGCTCTTCGTGACGATCATCGCCGCCGGATCGATGTGCGGTGCGATCGATTCAGTCACCTTCCAGAGGGCCGTGAGATCAGCCGAGCCATCAGCCGCCGGCGGGGTGCCGACAGCGAGGAAGATGATCTCAGCACGGCTCACCGCCGCCGCAGTGTCGGTGGTGAACCGAAGACGGCCGGCGCGGACGTTGCGTTCGACGAGTTCCTCGAGCCCGGGCTCATAGATCGGGATCTCGCCGCGATTCAGCCGGGCGATCTTGTCGGCGTTGATGTCGAGGCAGGTGACGACGTTGCCGCTGTCGGCAAAACAGGTTCCCGAGACGAGGCCGACGTAGCCCGTTCCCACGACTGCGATCCGCATCATGACCTCTCGAATGAGTCCGGTGATTGATCCTGCCAGGCTCGAACACAGCGCGAGCCCGGCGGACGCCGGGGCCCGCGGCCACGATTCATCCGTTTGTCCTGCCCGCGTCAGGTGGCCGGAGCGTCACCGCCGGTTACAGGAGCGTCACCACCGGTTGCGATGGGGCCGCCGCCCGCCAGCGGTGCATCACCGCCGTCGACCGGCGCATCCCCCTCAGTGGGATCGCCCTCCTCCTGCTCGCTCGCCGGTACCGGCACGACAGCCGCCAGCGTGTCGCCGTCATCCAGACGCATGATCCTCACCCCTTGGGTGTTGCGACCGATGGACTTGATCTCGGCGACGTTCACCCGCTGGATCTTGCCGCGTGAGGTCATCATCAAGACCTGATCGCCATCCTTGACGGCCACCACCGAAACAACTTCGCCGTTGCGCTGCGTGGCCTTGATGTCACGCACGCCCTTGCCGCCACGGTGCTGGGTGCGGTAGCGCATGCCACTCGATCCGCCGTCGCCCCCCTCATCCCCGGCGCCGTCGTCGGCATCGGCGACCACGACGTCGACGGCTTCTCCCTCGCCGTCACCGTCTGGGCCGGGACCGGTGAGTTCCGTCCCCGGGCCGAACGGCGTCCGCTTGCCGTAGCCGTGGGTGCACACGGTGAGAAGCGTCGCCTCGGGGTCGGCCACCACCATCCCCACGAGACGGTCGCCCGAGGAAAGCTTGATCCCGCGGACGCCGCTGGTGTCGCGCCCCATCGGACGGGCGTCGGATTCGGGAAAGCGGATCGCCATCCCCTTCGCCGTGGAGAGGACGAGTTCGTCCCCCGGCCGCGTGATCACGGCGTCGACGAGTTCGTCGCCGTCGCGGAGCTTGACGGCAATCAGCCCCTTCGTGCGCCGACGCTTGTATTCCTCGAGCGGAGTCTTCTTCACGACCCCGCTGCGGGTGGCGAGCATGAGAAACTGCCCCGAATCCTCGAAGCCCGACACGGCGCGGCAGTCGGCCACCTTCTCCCCCTTCTCGAACTCGAGGAGGTTGACCAGCGCCCGTCCCTTGGCGTCACGGGCGAGCTCAGGCAGCTCGAAGACGCGGAGCGTGAACACCTTTCCGTGCGTCGTGAAAACGAGGAGGAAGTCATGGGTGCTGGCGACGAAGAGGTGCTCGATCGGATCCTCTTCGTCGCTCCGGGCACCGGTCAGCCCCTTGCCACCGCGGCGCTGGGCCCGGTAGGTGTCGGCGGCCGTGCGCTTCACATACCCGGCCCGGCTGATCGTCACGACCATCGTCGCTTCGGTGATCAGTTCGGCCATGTCGCGGATGTCACCCGCCTCGCCACTGATCTCGGTGCGCCGGTCATCCCCGTGCTTCTCGGCGAGTTCGCTGAGCTCGGCACGGATCACGCCGCGGATGTTCGTCTCGCTTGCGAGGAGCCGCCGGAAGTCACCGATCTTGCCGAGCAACTCCCGGTGTTCGCCGGAGAGTTTCTCCTGCTCGAGATTGACCAATTGCCCGAGGGTGAGGCGGAGAATGGCATCTGCCTGGACGGGCGAGAGGCCATAGGCCTCCGACACTCCACGCTCCTCTTGGAGCACCGCGAAGCCCTCCGAGCCGAGAGCGCGTTCGAGGAGCGCCGCCGGCGCCTCGATCTTCGTGAGGCGTTCCTTGGCTTCGGCTTGGGAGCGGGAACTGCGGATGATCCGGATCACCTCGTCGAGGTTTGCCAGCGCCACGAGCAACCCCTCGAGGGTGTGCTTGCGGCTGCGGGCCTTCTGGAGGAGGTGCTGGGTGCGCCGGCGGAGGACTGCCGTGCGGTGACGGAGGAACTCCTCGAGGATGTTCTTGAACGTGAGGATCCGCGGCTTGCCGTCAACCAGCGCCAAGAAGATGAGCGAGAAGGTCGTCTGGAGCGGGGAGAACTGGTAGAGCTGGTTGAGCACGACGTCGGGATCGGCGTCACGCTTCAGTTCCAGCACCAACCGGACCGGCTCCTTGAGGTCGCTCTCGTTACGGATCGCCGAGATCCCCCGGATCCGGTCTTCATTGACCAATTCGGCGATCTTTTCCTCGATCGCGTCGCGAGACTGCTGGTAGGGCACTTCTGTGACGACGATCCGGGTCCGGTTCTTGCCGAACTCCTCGACCGTGGCCCGGGCCCGGAGGGTGATCGTGCTCCGGCCAGTGGCGTAGCCACGTGCCAGCGCCTCCCGCCCCATCACGATCCCGCCGGTGGGGAAGTCGGGGCCGGGGACGATCTGCAGCAGTTGGCCGAGGCCGATGCCGGGATCATCGATCAGCGCCACCAGCGCCCGGCAGACCTCGCCGAGGTTGTGAGGGGGAATACTCGTCGCCATGCCGACGGCGATGCCGCCGGCGCCGTTGACGAGGAGATTGGGGAATCGCCCCGGCAGGACCACCGGCTCGGTGTTCCGCTCGTCGTAGGTCGGCACGTAGTCGACGGTGTCGAGTTCGAGGTCGTCGAGCAGCATCGCCGAGATCGGCGACAGACGGGCCTCCGTGTACCGCATGGCGGCCGCGGGCAGGCCGGCGATCGAGCCGAAGTTTCCCTGCTTATCGATGAGCACGTGCCGCATGTTCCATTCCTGGGCCATGCGCACGAGCGTGGGATAGATGACGCTCTCGCCGTGCGGGTGGTAGTTGCCGCTGGTGTCGCCGGAGATCTTGGCGCACTTCACCCGCGCCGCCCCGGGGGAGAGATTGAGGTCGTTCATCGCCACGAGGATGCGGCGCTGCGAGGGCTTGAGCCCATCGCGGACGTCGGGCAGGGCCCGGGCCACGATGACGCTCATCGCATAGGTCAGGTAGCTGTCCTTGAGCTCCTGCTCGATCGGCAGTTCGATCAGCCGACCGCCGGCGCTGTCACGGAGCACGCCCGCTTCGGAGGCGTTATCGACGGCGTCTTGGCCGCGCTGGCCCTCGGCCCCTTCCGGAGGCCCACCGGGCCCCGGCTCTTGGTCGTCCGAATGCTCGTCTGCCAACGGCCACTCTCCCAGCTTCGGCGTCGGCGGGAAACCGCCGTAAAAGCCTGAAGATACCTGTCTGGCAAGCTGGGTCAACCGGACGCGGAACGTCGCCAAACCGGGGCCGTTTGCGGACCGGTCGGGGGGGGACCGGATGGCTTGACCCGCCGGGTGGCTCCCCCTACTGTCCGCTCCCCGCGCGACCGCCAGGAGCCGCGGTCCTGTTCGCTTGCCCCCCCGGGAAGGTGCCCTGCCGTGATCCCGCCGCGCCTGCATGCCGCCGTCGTCGCTGCCGCCGCTGCGCTGGTCCTCCTCACGAATCTGGGGGGACCGGCGCTCTGGGACGAGGACGAACCGAAGAACGCCGCCTGTTCGCTGGCGATGCTCGAGCGGGGCGACTGGGTCGTCCCGACGTTCAACGGCCGCCTCCGCGTGGAAAAACCGGCGCTGGTCAACTGGGTCCATCTGGCCGGCTTCGCCGTTGCCGGCCGCAACGAAACCGGCGCCCGCCTCGGTTCGGCCATCCTCACGACCCTCACCTGCCTGCTCGTTTGGCGGATCGGCAGGATCGGCTTTGGAGCCCACGCCGGACTGCTCGCCGGGTTGGCCATGGCCACCTGCGTCTGGACGGCCGTGGGGGGGCGATCGGCCACTCCGGACGCCCCGCTCGTCTTCTTCACAACCCTCGGGTTGTGGTGCTTCGTGACGGGCCAGCGGCCGACGGAAGGGCGTCTCGGCCCGGGCTGGAGTTCGTGGCGGAGTGCCTGCGCCTGCGGCGCTGCCCTCGGGTGTGCCGTGCTCGCCAAAGGGCCGCTGGGCTTGGTCATGCCGCTCGTCGCCTTCATCGCCTTCACACTCTGGCAGGCCTTGGATGACCAGGCTTCCGCCGTCCCCCCCATCCCCTGGATCCCCCGACTGTGGCGGGCCGTCGTAGGCCTCCGCCTCCCGTTGGTGGCGGGAACGGCGGCGGCCGTCGCCCTCCCCTGGTACGCCGCGGTCACGATCCGCACCGGCGGCGCGTGGCTCGAGGGTTTCCTGTTCGTCCACAACGTCGGCCGATTCCAGGCACCGATGGAGGGGCACGACGGATCGGCGTTCATCTACTACCCGGCCGTCCTCGCGATCGGCTTCTTTCCGTGGTCGATCGTGCTCGCCGCGGCGCTCGTCCACGCCGCTGCGATCGTCGGCCCCACAGCCAGACCCGTCGGAGGGCCGGCTGCAGCGCGGCGGGATGCGATCCGACTGATGATCTGCTGGCTGGCGACCTGGGTGATCGCCTTTTCTTCAGCCGGCACGAAACTTCCCGGCTACATCTGGCCCGCCTACCCGGCGCTGGCGGTGATCACCGGCGACCTTCTCGCCTCGTGGGCGGCCGGCGAAGCGATCTGCACCCGGTGGTGCCGCGTGCCAAGCGCGGCGATCGATGGGGTGATGCGGTTGGCGTGGTCCATTCTGTTCCTCGCCGGGATCGGGATCGGGATCGGCTTGGCACTCGCTTCCGCCCTAGGGATCCCCGCGTTGCAGCAACTCTCACCGATCGGCCTGATCCCGGCGGCCGGGGCCGTAGCGGCCTGGACCCTCCAATCCAGGGGACGACGCCAGGATGCCCTCGGGGCGCTCGCGATCAGCGCCTGCCTGGTGGTCACGCTGCTGGCGGCCGTCGGCAGCGATCTGGTTGGGGGGGCCCGTGCCGCCCAGCGCCTCGTCGACGGGCTTGCGGCACGTCCCGTGGCGGGGGCCTGGGCCGGATTCGGGAGCGTTCCGCCGAGCGTCGTTTTCTATGCCGCCGACACGATCCCCCAACTGCACTCCACCGAGGCGGTCAGCGCCCATCTCGAGGGGCGGCCCGATGCCCACCTCCTCGTCGATGCCCGCTTCGAGATGAACCTTCCTTCCCCCCTGCCCCCGGGCTACGGGGTCATTGCCAGAGAACGTCCCCTGTTTGGCCCCGGCCTGCTCGTCATCGGCCCCCGCGCCGAGCCCCAAGAGCACGGCGATCCGATCGCTGCCCCACACGCCCAGAGTCCGGAGACCCCCCTGGCATGGCACGCCCCAGCCCCGACCCCATGAACAGCCACACCACCGCCAGCGGCCCCTCTGGCAATGGCCCGATGCCCGTCGCCCAGACGACCGCCGGGGACGGCACCACACTGCGACACCCGCTGGTGGTGGTCGTCGTCGCCGCCGCGGTGACGCTGGCGGTCGGCTTTGCGCCGATGCCGTTCTGGGACGAGGACGAACCGCGGTTCGCCGCCATCGCCCGGACGATGCTCGAGACGGGCGACTGGGTGGTGCCGATGTACAACGACACGCTCGCCGTCGACAAGCCGGTGCTCATGCACTGGTGCATGGCGGCCTGCTACCGGCTGTTTGGGGTCTCCGAGATCCCCGCCCGGATCCCCTCGGCGTTGGCAGCGCTCGCGACGGCGCTGGCGCTGCTCCGCGCCGGCACGGCCTGGTTCTCCGTTCGGACGGGCGTCGTGGCGGCGCTGGCCTGGATCGGCTGCCTCCTGGTCGGAATCGAATCGCACGCCGCCACCCCGGACGCGATCCTCACTGCGCTGACGACCTGGATGACGGTCCTCGCCACCGAGCCGCTCCTCCGCGCCGCGACCGCCGGCTCCCAGGGCACGTCGATGCCGCGGCTCTCCGCTGGTAAGGCGGCTCTGGTCGGAGCCCTCGGCGGCCTCGCGGTTCTCTGCAAGGGACCAGTCGGCTTCGTCGGCCCGTTGGCGGTGATCCTCCCGTGGGTCACGGCCATCGAATGGCAGGCCCGCCGTGATCCGTCGGCGTCGGTCGGCCGGCAGATGCTGACTGCGATCCGGGCCGGCTTCGGGTCCGTGGCGTTCATCCGTCCGGTGATCCTCACCCTCGTGATGCTGGCTGTCGCCGCCCCGTGGTATGTCGCTGTCGGCCTCCGGACCAACGGGGAGTGGCCGGCAGGGTTTTTTCTGATTCACAACGTCGGCCGCTTCGCAGCCCCAATGGAGAATCACAGCGGCGGCATCTTCTTCCACCTCCTGGCGATGCTCGTCGGCTTCTACCCCTGGTCTTGCTTCCTCCCCTTCGCGATCGTCGTGGCGACCTGGCGGGCGACCAGCACCGACGCTTCCTCACTCGAGCGGCGCGGCCTCGGCCTGGCCCTTCTCTGGCTGCTGGTGTGGGTCGGTGCCTTCTCGCTGGCGGCGACGAAGCTGCCCAACTACGTCCTTCCCGCCTATCCTGCCGCCGCCCTCGTCGTCGCCGCGACGGCCACGCGCCTGGTCAACCGCGGATCGGTTGCCATGCCCCGGTGGCTTGCGGCCGGCCTCGGATGGGTTGTTTTCGGCGGCGTGGCCACCGTGGCCACGATCCTCGTGGTCGGCCGATTCGGCGTAGCCGGAGCGACCCCGGCGGCGCTGGTCGGCCTCGTTCCGATCCTCGGCGCCGCGGCGTGCTGGTGGGGTGCCCGCAGCGGGCGATTCGATCCCTTGGCTGCGATGGTCGGCTTGTCGCTGGTCTACACGGGCCTGGCCGTCGGCCCGGCCGCGGCGCGGATCGCCGGAGCGAATGCGTTGCCCGGCCTCGTCGAGCAGGCCCATCGTCATGCCGGAGGAACGGCCCGGCTGTCGACCTACGGGCAGAACACCCCAAACGTCGTCTACTACGCCCGAGGCCATGTCAACGAATGGCGGCCTGAGCAGGCCGACCGGGCGATCGCCGACCTTTCCACCGGCGACTCCTCCATCCTCCTGGTCACGGAGGAGGGTCTGCGGACGATCGAATCGAATCTGCCGTCTGGCACTGGAATCGTGGGCCGCGTCCGCCCGCTCTTCAAGGATGGAGACTTCCTCCTCATCGGCAGGACAGACGCCCCCGCGCCGCGACAGGCCGCCGCTACGGAGAGCCTCACACGATGACCACCAAACCCTCGTCCGAGCATGGCCCCGACATCCTGCCGCACCGCCCGCTCAACCGGGCCCGCCCCGCCTCTCGGGGCCTGCTGTCGATCGTCATCCCCTGCCACAACGAGGAGGAGGTGATCGAGTCGACCCATCGCCGGCTCGTGGCGGCACTCCCGTCGACAGGGATGGATTTCGAGATCCTCTACATCGACGACGGCAGCCGCGATCGAACCCTCTCCCGCCTCGAGGCGATCGCGGCGGCCGATCCCCGCGCGACGGTCATCGAGTTGTCGCGGAACTTCGGCCAGCAGTCGGCGATGTCGGCCGGGCTGGCACGGGCCCGCGGCGACGCGGTCGTGATCATCGATGCCGATCTCCAGGATCCTCCCGAGGTGATCCCCGAGATGGTCGAGTGCTGGCGGTCCGGAGCCGACGTGGCCTACGGTCGGCGGCGGTCGCGCGAAGGGGAAACGTGGTTCAAACTCATCACTGCGAGTTGCTTCCACCGCTTCTTCGCGAGCCTCGTTCCCTATCCGATCCCGGTCGACACCGGCGACTTCAAGCTCCTCGACAGGGCCGTGGTCGACGCCGTCTGCAGCCTGCCGGAGAAGCGCCGCTACCTCCGCTCACTCGTGGCCTGGACCGGCTTCCGGCAGGAGCCTGTCTGGTACGACCGGCACGCCCGCTCGGCCGGCGAGACGAAGTACTCGACCAGGAAATTGATCCGCCTGGCGATCGATGCGGTCATGCTCTCCTCCGACACGCCCCTGCGGGCCGCCTGGTGGGCGGCCGGACTGCTGGCAACCGTCGGCGTCGGCTGCACGCTGCTGGCATGTCTGATGCCCACCGGCGACGGGTCGCTCGTATCGGCGATCGCCGCGGTGGTCACCCTGGCGGGGGCGATCCAGACCTCCGCGGTCGCCATCGTCGGCGAATATGTCGTCCGCACCTACCGCGAGGTTCAGGGCCGCCCCTCATGGGTCGTGAAGCGGACGATCGACGGGGAAGGCGCCGCAGCAGCGCACTCCGATAGCCCCGGATCGCGAGCGGCCTGAAATCCCTCACTCCGCCCACTCACCTGCGCCCCTGTTCCCGCCTTGAGCGGCAGGAACAGGGGGCAGGGAACGGTTCGAGAGCGCGGGAATCCGCCGCGATCACTTCTTCAGTTCGGCCTCGATCGCCTTCACGAAGGCCTGGTCGTCGGGCTTCACCTGCGTGGCGAAGCGGCCGCTGATCGCGCCGTCCTTGCCGATGATGAACTTCTCGAAGTTCCACTTCACGTCGCCGTTCGGCTTGGCTTGGGTGGTGAGCGTCTTGTAGAGGGGCGACTGGCCGTCCCCCTTCACTTTGACCTTCGAGAACATGTCGAACGTGACGTTGTACTTCGAGCTGCAGAACTTGGAGATCTCCGCATCGGACCCGGGCTCCTGGGAGCCGAACTCGTTGGCGGGGAAGCCAAGGATCACGAACCCTTGATCTTTGTAGGTGTCGTAGAGCTTCTGCAGGCCGGCGTACTGGGGCGTGGCGCCACATTGGCTGGCGACGTTGACGATGACGACGACCTTCCCCTTGTAGTCGGCGAGATCGACCTCGGTGCCGTCGATCTTCTTGACCTTACCGACCAGCGGGGAATCAGCCAGCGCCGTTGAAACGGAGACTGCGCCGGCGAGGACCGCGAGGAGGAGACTGCAGGTGAGGCTGCGGAGGTTCATTGATCGGTTCCATGGGATGGGCCACATACCATGGAGCGACATTGCTCCGGGCACGGGCAGACAACGACCCAAATGGTAGGGGGGATCGGCGAAGCGTGTCAAAAAAACTCGCTCGCCAGGGGTGTCCGGCCGGCCAAGGCTAGCCCTGCGGGCCGGCGGCCACGACGTCGGCGCCGGCTTGCTCGGCATACTGGGAAAAATTCTCCCGGAACTTCGCCGCCAACGATCGAGCGGCCCGCTCCCACTGACGGGGATCGGCCCACGCCCGTGCCGGGACGAGGAGCTGTGGCGAAACCCCCGGCACCTCGGTGATGGCGTCGAGGCCGAAGACCGGATCGCGCTCCACCGCCGCCCGGTCGAGGGCGCCGCTGTGGATCGCGTCGATGATCCGCCGCGTCGAGGCCAGGTCGATGCGTCGCCCTTGCCCGTAGGCGCCCCCGGTCCAGCCCGTGTTCACCAGCCACGCCTGGGCACCGTGGCGAGAGAGTTTCTCCGCCAGGAGCCGGGCATAGACGGCCGGGTGGCGAACGAGGAACGCGGCGCTGAAGCAGGTTGAGAACGTCACCTGCGGCTCCACCACCCCCATCTCGGTTCCCGCGACCCGGGCGGTGTAGCCGGAGAGGAAGTGGTACATCGCTGTCTCGCGCGACAGGCGGCTGACCGGAGGGAGGACACCCGACGCGTCGCAGGTGAGGAAGATGCAGTGCCGCGGATGGCCGGCGACGCAGGGGATCAGCGCGTTGTCGATGAACTCGATCGGGTAGGCCGCCCGGGTGTTTTCGGTAATCGCTGCGGATTCGAAGTCGACCTCCCGGGTGACGTTGTCGTAGACGACGTTCTCGAGCACCGTTCCGAAGCGGATCGCGGCGTGGATCTCCGGTTCCTTCGCCGCCGACAGGCCGATGCACTTGGCGTAGCACCCCCCCTCGATGTTGAACACGCCGTTGTCCCCCCAACCATGCTCGTCGTCCCCGATCAGCCGGCGGGCGGGATCGGCGGAGAGGGTCGTCTTGCCGGTGCCGGAGAGGCCGAAGAACAGCGAGACGTCCCCCCCTGCCCCTTTGTTGGCCGAGCAGTGCATCGAGAGCACGCCCCGTCCCGGCAGCAGCCAGTGCATGAGGGTGAACACCCCCTTCTTCATCTCGCCGGCATACTCGCTCCCCAGGATCACCTGCTCGCGCCGTTCGAGGGAGAGGTCGATGCTCGTCCGGCTGGCGATCTGCTCGGTGAGGACGTTGGCGGGGAACTGGCCGGCGTTGTAGATGACGTAATCGGGGCGGCCGAACTGCTCCAATTCCGCAGCCGTGGGCCTGATGAGCATGTTGCGCATGTAGAGCGCGTGGTAGGCGCGGGCACAGATCACGCGGATCTTGACGCGACAGGAGGGATCCCAGCCGGCGAAGCCGTCGCAGACGTAGATCCGATCGCGGGTATTGAGGTAGTCGACCGCCCGCTGGCGATTAAGGAGGAAGGTGTGGTCGTCGATCGGATGATTGACCGATCCCCACCACACCTCCCGCTCCGAAGCGGGATCACGAACGACATGCTTGTCCTTGGGGCTCCGCCCCGTCTTCGCCCCGGAACGGATGGCGATCGCCCCGCTGGCAACGATCCCGGCGCCCTCCCGTGTCACCGCCTCCTCGTAGAGGAACGCCGGCGGGGCGTTGCGGATCACCATCGGCGCGAGGATGTCGTGCTCGGAGAGGTCGATCGGGGGCGTCATGATTCACCGCGGCGGGGTGGTCGGGAGAGGAGCGATGGTGGGCGTTTGGCCGAGGTGGGCCGCCTGGGGCAATGGCACGACGGCGGGTTCGCCGGGCGCCCGTCGAGCCAACAGGGTCGCGGCGATACTCCAGAAGGCGAGGAGAACGAGCACCGCCCCGACCCCGGCAAACAGCCCCCCCCAGGGGCTTGCGCGGACGCGGAGCCGGCGCGACGCCTGCCGGACGCGGCGACTAAACTCGCTCCAGGCCTCATGGGCCGAGCGTCGGCCGACCCCGATCAGGCTCACCGTGCGGAGGCTGCCGTCGCCATCGAGGTGGACCTGCAACCCCCGGGTCGGAAGCGCCACCGTCTCGCCGGCCCAGCGCGCCTGCGGATCGAGGTCGGCGGCCACTTCCGCCACCAGGGGCCTGAGTTGTTCGAGGCTGATGTTGTAAACGATCAACCTGGGACGCGAGACGAGCACGCACAGCGCGACGACCAGACAGAAGCCCAGGATCAACATCGGCCAGCTCCACGACGAGCCGCCGGTGGCCGGACGTACCAGCGCGATCGGGCCGACGGTCACCAGGCCGACGAGGCTCGCACCGAGGAGAATGCCGTCCCAGACCCCCGCGATGGCGAGCGGGCGGCGGCGGAGGTGAACCCATCCCAGGGCGAGGAGGTAGACCCCGAGTGGGAGGAACGCGGCCCCGAGAGGGAGCGAGTCGAACAGGCTGTTCATCGTGTTGCCCTTCTCGCTCGGGCCTCAGGCGCCACCAACGGCCATCCATCCGAGGAACAGCAACCAGGCCGACTCGACCAGGGCCGCCAGCGCCAGGCCGACAGGGAACCCGGACGGCTTCCCCGCTGACGAAAGCGGATCGAGCAGATCGGCTGCCACATCACGGCTCCCAAAGTGGCATCAAGCGTAAACTTAAAATGGCCATCACTTCGGACTTGATCAGGAGCAACCCCTCGGCGCGACCCCCAGGCGAGAACGATGGCCGCCGCGCGGCCGTGCCCCGCGAACTAGGATGCCCCGCGAACTAGGAATTGTCGGGAACGCTGAAGGAAAGATCGCGTGTGAACGCCTCTTCAAAATCGTAGACGTCGTGGAAGTCCTCGCGCTTGTCTTTGCGGGTCTTCCTCATCTGACCGATGTCGATCATGTTGAAGACGATCTCGCCGAGGTCGCGGGTGCTGTGAATCCCCCACGTCCCGAGCACCGTCCGGGCCATGAACCCGTACTGCTGCAGCGCGTAGCGCCGTGCCGCCTCGCAGAGCTGCTGCCCCGTCAGGTGCCGTTCCGCGGGCCGACGCCGCGACTTGCCCGCCCGCGGGCGGACTGATGCTGACGACTCCGGGGGCCTCGGCTCGAGTTCCTCCTCGGGCGGCTCCTCTCCGAGGTTGAGCGTCTCCTGGGCGTAGGACAACGCCTCGAGGACGAACATGTAGGCATCGAGCTTGTAGCGACGATCTCGCTGGAGAAGTTGCCCGAGCGGGTGCGATGGGTCGATCAACGACATGGAATCCTCGAAGACGGTTTGGGCCCGTTTCTCCGGGCAGACTCGACCGTGCCCGTGGACTTCCGTCACATCCGCCCCGGCGGGGGGGCGTCGGGAGCCGAGCCGGGCGGGAGACATGGCCGTGGCACCAGTTGCCGGCCACACCACCGGCCGGTCCCACCAGCAGTCCGACGGAGTATACCGGGAAGGAGCCTGACGGCGAGGGAGCGACTCCCGTCCGATCGAGTCAGCGATTCCGTGGCGGCGGGGCCGGCAGGGACGTCTGCTGAGCCGGAGCCGCAGCCCCCCCATCCTCGAGAATGAACGTGTACCCGAGCGGGGTCACGGGCTTGGAGAAATCCCGGATCAGATCGAGACCCTTGTCGATGAAACTCGTGTTCTGGATGAACTGGTAGACATCCTGATCCTGGCCACCCGGTTTGTAGATGCGGATCGCGAACGGAATCAGGTCGCGGGTCCCGAGAATCAACTCGACCTTCGAGAAGTTCGCAGCGTCGGCCTGTGTCCGTGGCAGGGCCTCGAGCCAGACTTGATCCGTCACGCCGGCCGGCGTGGGAAGAATGCGCATCACATAGCGCTTCTTGAGCGTGTCGGCCTTGGCACCGAAAACGAACGGCAGTGGACCGTCGCTGATCGCCTTGCCGCGCATCTCGGGGGGCAGCTTCGTCTCCCGCAGCTGCCGGTCACCGTGACGGAACTCGTAGATGCTCGTGCCGTTGCACACCCAGTGCTCACCCGAATCACCCGGACGCTGTTCGTAACGCGACGTCTGGGCGTTCCACTGCTTCGATTCCTTGACGCGGAACAGCCCCTTGTCCGGCATGGCGTACTTGATCTCGCCGGCGCTCTCCGCAAACGCAAGGCGATCCCCACTGGGGCCAACCGGACCGAAGGCGTTGTATTCCCACTTGTAGAAGTCGCACGACCAGGTCTTCACCGCGGCGTTCCGCGCTTCCCAGGCCGTCAGGAGCCTCTCGAGCGCTGCCGCGGCTTCCGGGGAGAGCTGGGGAACGGTCGGTTGCGGCGGGCGCTGCTGGGGAGCGGCCCCCTGTGCCGGCGGACGTCCAGAACCTTGAGGAGCTTGAGGAGCTTGAGCCACGCGGGGTTGTTGCGGGGCGGGCGCGGCGGGCTGCTGGGGTGGCCGCCCCGCGACAGGAGGCGTCTGGGCGCCACTTGCCGGGCGGACCCCGGCCGGTGCCTGAGCGTGGATCGAGGCCACCGGGTGGAGCCCGAAGAGGGCGGCCGACACGGCCAAGGCGCTGACCGAGAGGGACCGACGGCGGGAATGTGACACGGCGCTGACTCCGGAGATTGGACCGGACTCTAGCAACCTCTTCCAGACGCAGCGAGCCCTCTTTTCCTGGGGATTGCGCGGCGGTTTGCCCGGGATCGGATGCCCTTCCGCCCCCCCCCAAACCACAGCCGCTCTCCGCGGGCGGCCTTGCCCCCGGCGAAGGCGCGGCGATCCTCGTTGGGAATCAGGAGCGGGTGGGCTCCTCGAGATAGGTGTAGCCCCCCAATCCCTCCTCATAGAACCGGAGGAATCGACCGGCCTGCTGATCGCAGATCCGTCCCTCCCGCACCGCCTGCTCGATCGCATCGCGGAGCCGCTGCACGAGGTGCTCGGGGTCGAACTCGACGTAATCGAGCACCTCCCTGACGGTGTCTCCCTTGATCACCGCATCGAGGACGACTTCCCCTCTGGCATCGGTACTGATGTGGACGGCGTTGGTGTCACCGAACAGGTTGTGGAGGTCGCCGAGGATCTCCTGGTAGGCACCGATGAGGAAAGCCCCGAGGTAGTAGGGCTCATTTTGCAAGGGATGGAGCGGCAGTGTGCGTTTCACGTCGCGCCGATCGATGAACTGGTCGATCTTCCCGTCGGAATCGCAGGTGACGTCGCCAAGCACGGCTTCCCTGGTGGGACGCTCGTTGAGGCGGTGGATCGGCATCACCGGGAACAGTTGCTTGATTGCCCAGCTGTCGGGAATCGACTGAAAGAGGGAAAAATTGCAGAAGTAGGTGTCGGAGAGAGCCGCGGTCAGCCCCTCGAGCTCCTCGGGGACGAAGTCGAGTTGCTTCGAGAGCTTGCTGATCCTCCGGCAGATCGCCCAATAGAGGTTCTCGATCGACGATCGCTGGTCGAGCGGGAGGTAGCCGCTGGCGAACAGGCTCATCGCCGTATCGAGTGCCTGCTGGGCGTCGTGGTAGCTCTCGAGGAGGTTGCGGATGTTGAGGTTCTGGTAGGTCTCCATGAGGTCGTGGAGCGGCTGTTCGGCCTCTGCCGCCGGCTCGGTCACCTCGCCATTCCCGCCGTGCTCCGAGATCCCGAGCACGCCGAAGATGAGCATGCTGTGGTAGGCCACCACGGCGCGACCACTCTCGGAGATGATCGTCGGATGGGGCACGCCCGCCTCGTCGCAGGCATTCTGGACGTGGTAGACGACGTCGTTTGCATACTCCTGGAGGCTGTAGTTGACGCTCGATTCGAAGTTCGTCTGGGAACCGTCGTAATCGACGCCCAGACCGCCACCGACATCGAGGAAACGCAGCCCGGCGCCCCGCTTCACCAGTTCCGTGTACATCCGCGACGCCTCCGTGAGCGCCGCCTTGATGTGGCGGATGTTGGTGATCTGGCTTCCCTGATGGAAGTGGAGCAGTTGAAAGCAGTCTTGCATGTCGCGGGCCGCGAGCACCTCGAGACCGCGGAGGAGCTCGCTCGCCGTCAGCCCGAACTTGCTGCGAAAGCCGCCCGATGCCTGCCAGCGGCCGCTCCCCCGGGCGGCGAGCTTGACGCGCATCCCGATCCGCGGGCGGACACCGAGTTTCTCGGCGTATTCGAGAATCAGCTGCAGTTCGGAAAACCGCTCCACGACCGGCATGATGTTGCGCCCGATCTTCTGCGCGAGCATCGCCGTCTCGATGAACTCCGGATCCTTGAAGCCGTTGCAGATGATCGGCGTGTCGTTGTCGGCCAACGCGATGACGGCGAGGAGTTCGGGCTTGCTGCCCGCCTCGAGGCCGAAGCGGTATGGCCGGCCGAACTGCAGCACCTCCTCGACCACCTGCCGCTGCTGGTTCACCTTGACCGGATAGACGCAACAGTAGTCGCCCCGGTATCCAGCCTCCTTCATCGAGGTCGCAAAGGCCCCGTGGATCTCACCGAGCCGGTGCTGGAGGATCTCGGCGAAGCGGAGGAGGATCGGGAGGTCGATCCCACGCACCTGGAGCCGGTCCACGAGCGACTTCAGATCGATGCTCTTCGTCGGATCCTTGTCAGGATGGACGAGAAGGTGGCCGTTGGGCCCGACCGAGAAGTAACCATTCCCCCACCGCGTCACCTCGTAGAGGTCCGAGGCGTCGGCGGTCGACCATTGTTCGACATCAAGATCCACGGCCATCGAGGGGCTCCGCGGGCGGGCTCGTTCGGGAAGCGACGGTGGGCCGTCCGGGCACCGGCATGCCGGGCCCTTTCGACGGCGAAAGTCCATGGAGTGTATCGTCGTCGCGGCGGGGGACCATGCCAATCCCGCCCCATCCTCCTGAGATCGATGCCGGAGCGGTCAAACGCCGGCCCGCGTCCACCGCCTTCCCGAGAAGATCAACGCCATTGCCACGCCGCGGACAGTGAGGTCGATCGCCATCGCGTACCAGGCCCCTACCGCACCCCATCCCCAGCCATCGATCGTCGCGCCCCCCGGCAGCGGCACCTGGGGCCAGGCCAAAAGCATCGCCAGCGGCAGGCGGACGACGAGGAGGCCGAGAAAGTTCACCAACAGCGGCGGGCGGGTCGCTCCGGCGCCGCGGAGGCCCCCGGAAAAGACCATGAGCATCGCCAGGGGGGGCTGGGCGAAGGCGACAATCCGCACGAGTCGGGCCGTCAATGACGCCACCTCAGACTGTCGCCCCTGCCCCCCCACGAACCAGCCAGCCAGCGGATCCGCGGCGACGAAGAACAGCCCCCCCATCGCCGACATCAATCCGACACACCCGGCGGCGGCCAACCACACGCTTTGCCGGGCGCGGCGCTCGTCCCGGGCACCGAGAAACTGCCCGGAAAGCGTGGCCGCAGCCATTCCGAAGGCACTTCCTGGCAGGAAGGCGAGCGATTCAATGGTGATGGCGACAGCGTGCGCGGCGGCGTCGACGTCCCCGAGCCGGTTGACGACCGAAAGGAACCACAGATGGCAGATGGCGTTGCCGATTGCGTCCATCCCTGCCGGCAGTCCCACCGAGAGGACACGCCTGAGACAGTGGCCGTCAGGAACAAGATCGCCGGGGGCGGGGCGGAGTTGCCGGTCACGGCGAGTGAGAAGCCACAGCGTGCAGATGGCCCCACAGCCGTAGCCGATGAGCGTTCCCCAGGCCAGCCCCTTCCAGCCGAGGCGGGGAAGCCCGCCCACTCCGACGGCCAACGCGTAGCTGGCGCCGGCGTTGACGAGGTTCACGACCGTCATCGACATCAAGCCCGCCACCATGTCTCCAGAACCACGGAGGATTGCCACCCCGACGCCGATGATCATCATGGCGGGAAGTGCCGGAATGACGATCTCCAGGTATTCCATCGCCAGGCCGGTGCTCGCTGCGGGCAGCCCGAGGAGCATCACGAGCCTCCTCCCTCCCAGGGCGGCCGCCAGCCCCACGACTCCGACCAACACACTCCCGACGACAAACGCCTGACCGGCAGCCCGCCGGGCCCCGATGAGATCCCCCCCGCCGACGCACCGGGCCACCAGGGCCGTCGCCGCCACCGCCGGAACCGCAAACAGCCCCGGCAGAAATCCCAGCGTGTAACCAACGAGCCCGACCGCCGCCAGGAACGCAGGGCCTTCGAGGAGGTTTCCCGCCAGCCATTTGTCGGTGAAGCCGACCGAGATCGCGAGCACCTGCTCGAGAAGCGCCGGCAGCACGAGCATGAGCACCGGCCGAACCGTCCCCGGAACCGATGCGACGCCGCCGGCCCGCGGCCGACTTGCGGGAGAGGCTTCCTTTGAGCGGCTGTTGACCGCTGGACCGGGGACGTTGCCGGTCGCGACCGCCTCCTGGGCGGAGGCCATCGGGCCAATGCCCCGGCGATTGCCTAGGCCAGCCGGAGACGGTTCTTCCCCTGCCCCGGCGGCGGGAGGGCTCAGGCGAACAGCTCCTTGATCACCTTGCCGGCGTTGGCGATCTTCATCGGCCTGCCGTTCTTGGCCGTGAACGTCGTCTCCAGGGAGATGTCGAGCGACTTCAGCACGCTGGCCATGAGGTCTTGGGCCGAGTACGGCTCCGTCACCACTTCCTTGCCATCGGAACTCGTCTCGCCGACGACCACCCCGCGCTTGAAGCCGGCACCACCGACGGCCACGCTCCAACTGCGGGCCCAGTGATCACGCCCACCGTTGCCGTTGATGTTCGGCGTCCGGCTGAACTCCCCCATCCAGATGATTGCCGTGTCATCGAGCAGACCACGCTCCGCAAGATCGGAGACGAGTGCCGCCATCGCCTTGTCGAGTTCCGGGAGTTTGTTGTCTGAGAGCGTCTTGAAGATGTCGGCGTGGTTGTCCCAGCCGCCGAGATCGACCTCGACGAACGGCACCCCCTGCTCCACCAACCGGCGGGCCATGAGACAGCCCCGGCCGAAACCGGTGTTGCCGTAGCGGTCTTGAACATCCTTCGGCTCCTTCATGACCTTGAAGGACTCCATCTGGTCGCTCGTCATGAGCTTGACCGTCTTGGAGAGAACCTTGGCGTGGTCGTCGGACGAGGCCCCACGCTTCTCGCCGATGAACTTTTCCTCGATCGCCGAAAGCATCTCCAGCCGCTGCGACAGCCGGGTCGGATCGATCCCCATGTCGAGATTGCGAACATTGCCGTTGGAGTCGACGACGAACGGCGACCACGACATTCCCAGGAATCCCGGGCCGACGCTCCCGCTGCCGACGGAAACGAAGGGGGGAATCTCGAGATCGGGCACCTGATCCGCCAGTTCGTGGGCAATCACGGCGCCGTAGCTGGGGTGCTCGACGTTGGGATTCGGCACGTAGCCCGTGTGCATGTAGTAGCGGCCGCGCATGTGGTCTGCCTCGCGCGTGCTCATCGATCGCACGAGCGACATGTGGTGCATCTGCTGGGCCACCAGCGGCATGTGCTCGCAGATCTGGATCCCATCGGCGCTGGTCGAGATCGGCTTGAAGGGGCCGCCGGTCGCCGCCCCTGGCTTGAGATCCCAGATGTCCATGGTGCTGGGGCCGCCTCCCATCCAAAGGAGAATGGCCGACTTGTGCCGCTTCTTCAGGTCAGCGGCATTGGCGAGGATCGAGTTGGTGAAGGCCGTCGCCGGGGCGGCGAGGGCCGCTGCGCCCGCGACATGGCTCATGAAGTGTCGGCGGCTCATCCCGTCAATGAAACGGCTGGAGGCGGACATGGAGGGAATCCTCAGGGGTGGACAAGGGTGAGGGGAGCGGTGGGGCGTCTTAGCTGGGGGCGGATGAGGGATCGGTGTGGGGATCAGTGGTTGATGATGAACTCATTCGAATTGAGAACGGCCCACCAAATGTCCTGGAGGGCACTGATGGCATCTCCCTTGCGGGCGACCATCATCTGATTGGCAAGTTTGATTTCCTTGCGCGTCGGCTTCCTGGCAAGCGCCGCGGCATAGAGGGAGTCGATCCGCTGAGCGTTGGTCATGTCGGAGGCGGCAATACGGTCGAGAAAGCCCCCCTTGCCCGTCCCCGTTGCCGTCTTGACCAGATCCCCGTTGAACATCATCAACACCTGTGGGATCGAGCCGTTGAAGGTTGTTGCCTCGTCTCCTTCGTCGGTGCCGAAGGCGATGATGAACTGCGAAAGCCATTCGTCCTTTTTGCGGGCCGCTTTCTCTCCCTTCTCCTCAGCCTGATCGGCCTCGGTGGCAGTCAGCAGCGACTGATAGAGTTCCTCGGGCCTCATCTGCCTGAGATAGAAATGGGAGAACTTCGGCTTCTCGCCCACGGCCGGATCATCGGTCGCGTTGCCTTTGCCGATCCGGCTGGAAAGCGAGTAGGCGTGGGAAAGCGTGATCCATCGGATCAGTTCTTTAGTGTCGAAGCTCTGCCCGCGGAACCGCTCGCCAAGACCATCGAGCAATTCTGGATGCGATGGGGCGTTGTGTTCGCCGAGATCGTCGATAGGCCGGGTGAAACCGTAGCCGAAGAAGTGGCTCCAGATCCGGTTCACAGCAGCCTTGGGCATCAGCGGGCTGTCGACGATGAGCTGAGCCAGCGCCTGGCGACGGTTGACGCCATACTCCGTGCCATCGTCCATCTTCGCCGGGAGGTAGCCGGTGGAATCAACGGTCGTCCCGTCGATGAAAACCGGATAGGCGACTTTCATCTGCCCGTTGCGGAGTTCGTAGTAAAGCTCGGCCTGGGAGGCGTTGCCCCCCTCGCCGGCCCAATCCTCATCAACGAGTTCGATTGCCTGAACGTCACGGGTCCCCTCGAACTTCCGCAACGCCCTCACCTGACGGAAGAAGGCGTTGAACTCCCAAAACTGGTTTTGCTTTCCCTTGTTAAAGGGATGGTTGTGGCACTGCGTGCACTGCACCTGGAGGCCGAGAAACACCTGAGCTGTCTTGGCGGTGGCCTGAATGCCATTGTCCTCGAGTTTCCCTGACAGGAAATTCGTCGCCCCATTGAAGCCCTTCTCACCGGACTTGTTGACCCCCGTGGCTGTCACGAGATCGGACACAAACCGGTCGTAGGGGACGTTTTTCGAAAACGACCGACGCAACCACTGCCGCATGCCACTGCGGTTGACGTTGTCGTTCTCAAGGCTCCGACCGACGAGCACGGTCGTCCAGACATCTGCCCAATTGCGGGCATACTCATCGACGTAATCGTCTCCGAGGAGTCGTCCGACGAGGTCGGCCCGCTTCACCGGCGAGCTGTCGGCGACGTAGTCGTTGAGTTCCCGAACGGTCGGCACACGGCCGATGATGTCGAGATGGACCCGACGGCACCATTCCTGGTCCGAGGCGGGCTCCGAAGGCTTGAGCTTGGCATCAGACCAACCGGCCGCAACCTGCTCGTTGATGAACTTCACCTCCGGCAGGCCGAAGTGCTCATCTTTTTCGCGGGCGGCAGCGGCAAGCGGAGCCCCAGCCGCCAGGCAAACGACGATGAGCAAGTGCACGCCCAGAAAGGCGGACTTCGTTGAACACCGCCCTGAATGTACGTGCCTCGCCATGGCCGACCTCCGGCGTGCGGGGTGCAGGCGGCAAGCCTCAACCATCATCCGGACCGCAGCCCCGATGTTGATCAGAGACCAGCCTACGGCAGAGAGCTTGCCCCCTCCCTGCCAAAGCACGGTCAAACGCATCGCGTTGTGGAAAGTCTATCCTTTTTCATCGGCGCAATCCACCACGTAAGCCCAGATTCCATCCTCAATCGCTCGGAATGGGGGCGACACGTGGCCGCAGAGAGCGCTTGCAAGGAGTCCGGAGGCTAAATCACCCCTTAGCCGGCGGACAGCAGCCCTCCCCAGGCCGCAGAAACGACACCCGGCGACGTTCCTAGAAGGCAACGACCTCAAGTGGCGCCAGCGCCCCGGGACGGACGGCGAGCCTGCACTTGCGGGGCAGCACCAAGGTCGACCTGCGGTCCACTGCCGACGAACTCCAACACCGCCCGCGGGCCTGCGTCACCGAGCCGGGGAGTGGCGAGCTTGAGAATCCGGGTGTAGCCGCCGGGGCGATCAACAAATCGGGGAGCGATCTTCTCGAAAACAATCCGGGCCGCCTGCTTGTCGCCGAGGAGCCTGACCACCCGACGGCGGGCGGTGACGGCAGGTGCCATAGCCTGCGCCCACTTCTGCCACTGATCGCTCTCACGCCACTGCTTCCAGGCAGCGGAGTCGCGTGCCGCGGTCGTGCCGAACTCTTTGGCCTGCTCGATCGACTTCAGTCCACGCTTGGCAATGGTGATGGAACGCTCGACCACAGGCCGAACTTCCTTGGCCTTGGCCACGGTCGTGATGATCCGACCAGCAACCTTCGGAGCCCCCACTTCACCAGCCTCGTACTCCCGCTCGGTGAGCATGAGTGCAGCGGCCAAGTTGCGGAGAAGGGCACGCTGGTGAGACGGGCTGCGGCCGAGCACGCGGCCCTTACGACGATGGCGCATGGGTGAGATCCTTCAGGCGGACAGTTTGGGGCCGGGCCGTGAGGGCCGGAACTGTCGGTGGTTGTGAAAAAAGGAAGGGGGTGGGATTCGGCCGACAGAAGGGAAAACGCTTCGGATCGGCCGGCGGGGATCAGGCCTCAACCGGCAACATGCCGAGCTTTAGCCCCAGTTCGTTGAGCTTGGCCTCGATCTCCTCGGCGGTTTGGTCCCCAGCGTTCCGCATCTCGAGCAGTTGCTCGCGAGTCAAAACAACGAGTTCAGAGACCTTGCGGATACCAGCGCTCGAGAGGCAGTTTTGGGCCCGAACTGAAAGCTCCAGTTGCGATACCTCCCAAGTCAGGACCGTCGAGGGCTCAGGGGTAATCTTCGTCCAGTCGATGACCGGAGGCAGATTCACGGCCGCACCCTGCTGGGTGTAGCCAACGAACGGGTTGAGGTGCTTGCGAAGAATCTTCGCAGCCTCGACCAGCGCCATGTCAGGCGTCACGGTGCCGTCGGTCCAGATCTCCATCGTCAGTTTGTCGTAGTTCGTCTTCTGACCGACACGGGTCTCCTCGACCTCGTAACGAACACGGGTCACGGGGCTGAAAACGGCGTCAACGGGAATGATGCCGATTTCCTGCACGTCCGGGCTGTGCTCGCTGGCAGGAACGTAGCCGCGACCGTTCTCGACAACCATCTCGAGTTCGAAGGGAACATCATCGGTGAGCGTGGCCAGAACAAGGTCCTTACTGACCACCTCAACCGCCTCGTCCGTCTGCACATCGGCACCGGTGATGGGGCCCTTTGTGCTCTTCTCCACCCGAATCACGCGGGTCGAGTCGCTGTGGTTCTTGACGACCAAGCTCTTCACCGCCAGCACGATGTCGGTGACGTCTTCGAGAACGCCCTTGACGGTGCTGAACTCATGGAGGGCGCTGCCAACCTTGATCTGCGTTACGGCGCTCCCTTCGAGGCTCGAAAGGAGCACGCGCCGGAGGCTGTTGCCCACCGTCGTGCCGAAGCCACGCTCGAACGGCTCGGCAACGAACTTGCCGTACGTTCCCGTGAGCGTCTTGGCATCAGACGTGACCGAGCTGGGAAGTTCGAGTCCACGCCAACGGATGTGCATGCGATTCTCCTTGCCTGTATCTGAAACGGGGCGGCCACGGCAGGCCGCGATGGTGATTTTTAGGAACGAGCCTGAACAACGAGTGACAGTTTTTGTCGGAGGGGCGTCTCCACCCTCCGGCCCAGAGCGAGGATTCTCTCGCCGCTAGGCAACCGCCCGGGGAATAACCCGGACGATTCAAACTATCACTTGGAGCACAACTCGATGATCAGATTGGTCTGCACCGGAATCGACACATCGTCGTTCGAAGGGAGACGATCGACCCGCCCCTCCGGCACACCAGTGTCAGACCGGGAAAGAAAATCGGGTACGTCACGACGATTCGACGCGAGCGAAGCATGAACGAGCTGAAGGCTCTTGGTGCGGTTCTTGATGCGAAGCAGATCGCCGGCCTTGACCAAGTAGCTGGGGACGTCAAGACGTCGCCCGTTGATCGTGATGTGACCGTGCATCACCATCTGCCGGGCAGCTGCCCGGGACGGGGCAAACCCGATCCGATGAACGATGTTGTCGAGACGACGCTCGAGGAGCGACATCAGCGACTCCCCAGTATTGCCCTTCCCCCGCTCGGCCCGGGCGAAATACGTCCGAAACTGCCGCTCCAGGACACCGTAATAATGCTTCACCTTCTGCTTTTCGCGGAGATGAAGGCCGTATTCGGTAGGCTTGCTGCGCCGCTTCTGGACCATGCCCGGAGGCGTAGGACGGCGCTCGAACGCGCACTTGCCCGTGTCACAGCGACTACCCTTGAGGAAAAGCTTGAGGCCGTCACGGCGACAAAGGCGACAGACCGGCCCAGTGATGCGTCCCATGGATTCCCGATCGGAGTGCTAACCGACCGCTCTCGAGGTTATTCAGATAAGGTGGTAATGCCGGCTTTTACCGGCTTGGACAGAAGTGGGATCAGACACGCCGCTTCTTCGGCGGGCGGCATCCGTTGTGGGGCAGCGGAGTGATGTCCTCGATGCTCTTGACGTTCATGCCAGCAGCCGTCAGCGCGGTGATCGCACTCTCGCGACCGCTGCCCGGACCACGAACCCGGACCTCAAGATCCTTGACGCCGAACTTCGAGGCCTTCTCGGCCGCCTGCTGCGCCGCACACTGACCAGCGAAGGGAGTACCCTTGCGGCTCCCCTTGAAGCCGCAGGTGCCACCACTTGCCCAACAGAGGGTATCCCCCTTGGTGTCGGTGATCGTCACCGTGGTGTTGTTGAAACTGGCAGTGATGTAGGCGATCCCCGCCGACACACTCTTTTTCTTGCCCTTGGCAACCTTCGACATGAATCGATGCTTCCCTGTGCGTACCTACGACGTCTGTAACCGAGGAAAAATGAACTGCAGCAAGCCCCACTAACGATTGCCATCCCGAGAGCACTCCGCAAGGGGCACCACCGGAGGCAATCACCGAGACCCGTTACTTAAGATCCTTCACGCCCTTCTTGCCAGCGACCGTCTTCTTCGGCCCCTTTCTCGTCCGAGCGTTCGTCCGCGTCCGCTGCCCACGGACCGGCAACCCCCGACGGTGGCGAACCCCGCGATAGCTGCCGATGTCCTTCAGTCGCGAGATGTTTTGCGCCACCTGACGGCGCAACTGCCCCTCGACGACGTAGTCCTTGTCCATGAGGGCCGCTAGGCGAGCCAACTCATCCTCGTGAAGATTCTTCGCGATTCCCTCAGGATCGACGCCGGCCTTGTGGCACAACTCGCGAGCGACCTGCGGACCGACGCCGTAGAGGTACTGGAGCGAATAAAACGTCTTCTTCTCCGACGGAATGTCGACGCCGAGCAAACGGGGCATGGGGGAGTACTACCGTTGGGATGACGGACAAACGGAACAACTGAATGACCAGACAGAACACACCAACCCAAGACACCACGTGCCGAAGCAACGAGTGCGGGAGGAAACAAGGCTAACAAGACCGGACGTCGCATGACTGGCCGCTGTACGGCCAATGCAACGCTGGCTTCGCCCCCGGGGAGCTCTGCCAGACCCGACCTCACCACCTTCAAACGTACCCAGGAAAAGCCGCTTGCCCAACGATGGCACTTGGCCTCGCTGGAACACCTCCGCCCAGTAGCGAAGCTTTGCTTCGCAACTAGAGACGGATTCCGTCGTCATCCTTGCCGCTGTTTGTGGCGGGGATCCGCGCACACGACGAAGACGACGCCGCGGCGCCTGACGATCTTGCACTTGTCGCAGATGCGACGGACGCTGGCGCGAACCTTCATACTTGCGATCGTGGCGACGGTCGCCCACGCCTTCAACGAGAACGGGGAAGCTAACGGAAAGCCGTCAACTATAGAAACCCTCCCCCCTGATCCACAAGGGGGAGGTGCCGAAATGGCCAGAAACGACAAAAATATCTCGATTTTCCTGAAAATCACCGTCCTGGGAGAACTCACCACCGACTTCCAAGGGCTTCAACCGCCAGTCACCCCCTCCCTGGAAGGGGCGATGACTCTCCAGCCCCAGGCGCTCGCGTGAGGACTTCTGGCCCCTGCTCCGTCATGGCGATCGTATGTTCGAAATGGGCGCTCGGCTGGCCATCGATCGTCGACTGCGTCCAGTGGTCGGCCAGGGCCCTCACTTTTTTCGACCCCACGTTGACCATCGGTTCGACGGCGATCACCAAACCGGGCTCGAGATTGAAGTCGTAATTCCGCCGAAACGACGGCGAGCAAAAATTGGGAACCTGCGGATCCTCGTGCATCTTTTTCCCGATCCCATGGCCGACGAAGTTTTCGACCACGGAGAACCCCCGATCGCGGACATACGTCGCCATCTCGGTGGCCACGTCGCTCCAGCGACTCCGCTTCCCCATCAGATCGATTGCCAAGTCGAGGACACCGGACGTGCAGTCGAGCAGGCCACGAACCTCGGACGACACAGCCCCCACCGGATGAGTTCGCGCCGAGTCGCCGCACCAACCGCCGAGACTGCAGCCGGTGTCGATGCTGACGGCGTCTCCCTCGAGGAGGATCCGGGGACCGGGAATCCCATGCACCACCTCGTCATTGACGGAGATGCAGCACACGGCAGGGAAAGGCACCTTCCCTGGAACCCCCTTGAACAAAGGAATCGCCCCGCAGCCGAGGAAATACGACTCCACGGCGGCGTCGATCTCGCCCGTTGAGACTCCCGGCCGCACCATCGCCGCCGCGACTTCATGAGCGCCCCAGACGACAAGGCCCGCACGTCGCATCAGAGCGATTTCACGGGGAGATCGGAGATTCACCACGGCAGACACACCCGTTCAAGCAGCCTCAGGAGAGCGGGGCACCGGACGACGCCCTGGAACCAACCTCCGTCCCTCTTTTTGCAGCATCGCAGCACTATACCGGCGTGATCGTCCCCGCACCACGGCCGCACGCCCGACCAACGCGTCCCACAACGATCACCGCCTTCTGGCTCAGCGATGCCACAAACGTCGGAAGTGGGGTGGCTACCGAGGGTTCAGCGTCGTCCGGCAGGACCTCGCCTGAACCGATCGAGCGCCTGCTTGACGCGACCGAAGATCTCCTCAGCATCACCCAGCCCATCGATCGTGGCCAACTTTCCCTGACGATCGTAGTACTCGAGCAGTGGCGCTGTCTGCACCTCGAAGCTCGAGATCCGCTTGGAGAAGATCTCGGGATTGTCGTCGGCCCGCTTCCGAGCGAGCATCCGACGCACGAGTTCGTCGCGAGGCACGGCCAACTCGAGCACCCCATCGACATTCATGGCACGCCGCTCGAGAAGATCGTCGAGCGTTGAAGCCTGCGGAAGGGTGCGGGGAAAGCCATCGAGGAGAAAGCCTCCTCGGCAGTCCGCCGATTCCAACCTCTTCGTCACCATCCCGAGAATCATGGAATCGGGGACGAGTTGCCCCTGGTCCATGTAGGCAGCAGCACGAAGCCCCTCAGGTGTGCCGGAACGAACCTCGGCACGAAGCATCTCACCGGTGGAGAGGTGCGGCACGTCGAGAAACTCGACGAGCCTCTGGCACTGCGTCCCCTTCCCAGCGCCGGGCGGTCCAATGAGGATGATCCGCATGAGAATCCCGCGCGAGACAACGAAGAACGCCGTCACGCCCCGCGGCGTTCCGGACCGGGACCATCCTGCGGATCAGGACTTCTCCAGCAATCCGGTGTAGTTCCGCATCACGAGATGACTGTCGATCTTCTGGACGAGATCGAAGGCCACACTGACGGCGATCAACAAGCCGGTACCGCCGTAGAAACTAGCTATCTGCGGGGGGATACCGAGAGCCCCACCGACGATTGTTGGAATGATGGCCACAAGTGCGAGAAAACCCGCTCCAACGTAGGTGATCCGCTCCATGACCCGTTCGAGGTAATCGGCCGTCCGTTTCCCCGGACGATAGCCAGGGATGAAGGCTCCGAAGTTTTTGAGGTTGTCGGCGACTTCCTTCGGGTTGAAGGTGATCGCTGTCCAGAAATAGCAAAAGAAGAAAATGAGCGCGACGTAGAGGATGTTGTAGAGGAACGACTGCCCGCGAGTGAAGGAATCTTGAAGGGCCCCAAGGACCGTGTTCCCTGGATAGGCGCTGTGGAGATACTGGAAGATCATCTGCGGGAAGAGGAGAAGCGAACTGGCGAAAATGATCGGCATCACCCCCGCCTGATTCACCTTGAGCGGAAGGTATTGACGGGTGCCACCGTACACCCGCCGGCCCCGCACGTGCTTGGCACTTTGCGTGGGAATCCGCCGCTGTCCCTGCGTCATGAAGACGACGCCGGCCACGACTCCGATGAACAACGCAATGAGGACGAGAATGGTCTCAATGCCCATCTTTCCGCCGCCACCACCAAGTTCCCAGTTGGTATCACCGGCAAGCTGAACCAACGCGCTCGGCATTCCAGCAAGGATTCCAGCCATGATCAACAGGCTAATCCCATTGCCGATTCCAAACTCATCGATTTGCTCCCCGAGCCACATCAGGAAAATCGTCCCGGCAGTCATCGTCATCACCGCGACCAGTTGCCAGAGAATGGGGAGTTTGCCGTCGACAAGAAAGCTCGACTGAATGAGCGGCATCTCGCCAACACTCGTATTGGCAAGAAACGCCACGTAGGCCCAGCTTTGAACGAGACAGATCAGTACCGTGGCGTAGCGCGTGTATTCATTGATCTTCTTCCGCCCTGCCTCACCTTCCTTGGTCAGTTTCTCCAGCGGCGGCCACACGGTGCCGAGCAGTTGAAAGATGATCGAGGCGGAGATATACGGCATGATCCCGAGGCCGAAAATCGTTGCCTGGGAAAGTTGGCTGGCAGAGAACACCGCCACGGTTTTGAGGATGTCGGCAAAGCCGCCGGCTTCCTTGCCGAAAGCCGCCATGGCGTCGGGATCGATGATCGGCAACGGCACCTGCCAGCCGACCCGATAGATTGCCAAAAGTCCGAGCGTAAGGAGTATCTTCTGCCGGAGTTCCGGGATCGTGAAGATGATGCGAAGTTTTTCCAGCACGAGAACGACTCCTTTGCTCCCTCCGAACAGCGACGCCCGCGAGTTATTCGTTCACGCGTAGCCACCGCCTTGCGTGTGCTTCCCTGGACAAGCCCGGTGGCCTCAGCCACATGGCCCGGAAGAACTCTTCACGCTAGCTCTTTGCCGTCTTCTTTTGCGAGACCTTTTTCTGTCGCTTGATAACCGGGGCTGGTCCGGAGAGTTCGGTCACCGTGCCACCGGCCGCAAGGATCTTCTCACGGGCCTGAGCGCTGAAATGATGAGCAGAGACTTTGAGCGACTTCGTGATCGCCCCTTCACCGAGAATCTTGACCGAGTCCCAGACCCCCTTGGCAAGCCCCGTGCTGCGGAGCGATTCGGGATTCACCTCTGCTCCAGCAGCAAAGCGAGCCTCGAGGTCGTCGACGTTGACGCAGGTGACGATGCGGCCATGTCGGTTGTGAAAACCACGCTTGGGGATTTGTCGAATGAGGGGCATTCTCGCCCCTTCGAAGATCCCGGCAGCACTCCAACCAGCAAGCTGTCCTTGACCCTTGTGGCCGCGACCAGACGTCTTGCCGCGTCCCGATCCGGGACCGCGTCCGATACGGAGCCGTCGGCGGTTCTTGTTAATGCCTTGATTGACGTCATTGACCTTCATCGAATCGTCCTCTGCTCGAAGCCCGCCGAACACACCAACTGAGTGAATCCGCAAGCCAAAGTTTCGTAAAGCCGGCGGAACCATTGCCGCCTCGCTGTCAATCCAACGCCACCGTCACCGCCTCGCACGCCAGAGGCGGATCACGAAAGGGTAACGCCACGCAACCGCTCGACTTCGCTCTTCGTTCTCAACTGCTTCAAACCATCCAGCGCTGCCTTGACGAGATTGACGGGGTTAGTCGACCCGTGGGCCTTGGTGAGCACGTCGCGGATACCGGCAGACTCGCAGACCGCCCGAACCGCCGCACCGGCGATAATCCCAGTACCAGGGCTGGCGGGGAGAAGTATCACCTTCGACGTGCCACTGTTCCCCTCAACTCGGTGGGGAATGGTTCCGGCTTCGACGGGGACCTCGATGAGGTTCTTCATGCCGTCTTTGATTGCCTTTTCAACGGCCGGAGGCACCTCGTTCGCCTTGGCATAGCCACAACCAACCTTGCCGCGGCCGTTTCCGACAACAACAAGACCGGCAAAGCTGAATCGCCGTCCACCCTTAACCACGGTGGCACAACGCCGAACCTTGACAACCTTCTCGGCAAACTCACCACCACGTTCACCGCCGCGATTGTCACGATCACCGCCACGGCCTTGATTGCTACTGGACGACACGGTCTTCGATGCTCCGGATGGTTTGGCTGGTTGACGTCTTGTCCCTCACCACCCCCTCCCCGGTATCCCCAGGGAAGGCCAGATGACAGGACCGTGAAGATCAGAACTCGAGGCCGGCAGCCCGCGCCGCATCAGCCAACGCGGCAACCCTGCCATGGTAACGGAACTCGCCCCGATCAAAACAGACTTTCTTGACACCAGCGGCCTGGGCCCGCTCGGCGACCGCTCGACCGATCGCTTCGGCGGCCTGCTTGTTGCCCCCGAATCCGACCGCGTCACGGATCTGCTTGTCGACCGAACTAGCAGACGCCAACGTCCGCCCCGAGGCGTCGTCGATGATCTGGGCGTAGATGTGCTTGTGCGAGCGGAACACGGCCAAACGGGGCCGCTCCGCGGTGCCGCGGATGTGCCGGCGGACACGGAAACGGCGGCGCATCCGCTGCCTGAGAATCGTGCGGGCGTGGTCCATGGAAGCGTGACTGCGGGAGGTAGTGGAAAAAACAAGCCAGAAGGGAAAACGTATCCCGTCGATCGATTACTTCGTGACCGCTTTGCCGGCCTTACGACGCACCTGCTCGCCCTCGTAGCGAATGCCCTTGCCCTTGTAGGGCTCCGGCTTCCGACGCGCACGAACTTCGGCTGCGAACTGACCGACAAGATGCTTATCAATACCCTTAACGACGATGTGCGTCTGATCGGGGCAGGTGACCGTCAGGCCGGCGGGAATCGGTAGCTGGAGTTCGTTCGCGAAACCGACGCGGAGCTGAAGTGTGCTTTTCTGAATGGCGGCGATGTAACCGACGCCGACGATTTCGAGTTTTTTCTCGTAGCCCTTCGAAACACCCTCAACCATATTGGCAGCAAGGGCGCGGGTAAGACCGTGAATCGACCGAGATGTGCGGTCGTCACCGCCGCGGGTGACCTTGAGGAGGCCGTCAGCCGGATCGACTCCGACCTTCACTGCCGGGTGCACTTTGTGCTCGAGCTTTCCGAGAGGACCTTCAACCTTGAGCGTAGCGCCATCAACGGCCACCTTAACGCCCTTGGGAATCACCACTGGAGCTTTACCGATTCGCGACATGACCTCGACCTTTCGTTGCTCTACCAGCCCGCACCCGGCATCCCATCCCGCTCAACCGTGAACGCCACCTGTCCAAAAACCACAAAGACTCGAACAAAGTGTCGACACTTTGAAGCCGATCGGGGCTCATCACCACAATTCGCAGAGTACTTCCCCACCGAGTTTCCGCTGCCTCGCCTCGCGGTCGCTGACCACGCCGCTGCTCGTCGACAGGATCGAAATCCCGAGGCCGCCGAGAATCGGGCGGAGACGAACCGACCGGCTGTAGACACGACGGCCAGGAGAGCTCACCCGCCGGATGTGGCGAATCAGACGCTCGCCGTTCGGGCCGTACTTCAGCTCGATCTGCAGTTTCGCAGCGGGCTCAGCCTCTACTTCCTTCCAGTCCCAGATGTACCCTTCACGCTTGAGTACGTCCGCCACGCCGCGCTTCACCTTGGAGCTTGGAATCTCCACGGTAGCGCGTTCAACGCGCACCGCGTTGCGGATGCGGGTGAGCATGTCGGCGATGGGATCGGTCATCATGTCGAGAGAACCCTTTCGGAACTGAAAACCCTGCCAGCGAATCCTTCTGTCTTCCGCGCCCCTGATGACCAAAGCCGCCAGATCGGACAGCCACGGTCGAGACCGGTCATCACCAACTTGCCTTCTTCACACCGGGGATATTCCCCTGATCGGCGAGCTTCCGGAAACAAATCCGGCAGAGCCCGAACTTGCGGTAAACCGCGCGAGGACGACCGCAGAGCATGCAACGCTGCACCTTGCGGGTCGAAAACTTCGGAGGCCGTTTGGCCATCGCGATCTTTGACTTGCTTGCCATAGATGATTCCAACGAAGGCCGCAGGAACGGCCGCAACTGTTCACCCCAGGGCCCGAAGGTACGACAGCGTCTGCCGACCCCCTGGACCGCTCAGGACCGTCCGTGCCGCTACGCCGCGGCACCCTCATCGCCATCCTTCTTCAACGGTACGCCCATCGCACGAAGAAACTGCCTCGCCTCGTCGTCGTTCTTGGCCGACGTGACGAGCGTGATGTTCATTCCTTGCGGACGAGTGTACTTGTCCGGATTGATTTCCGGGAAAACCATCTGTTCAGAGAGTCCGAGACTGTAGTTACCGTGGCCGTCGAAAGCTGTGCTCGACAGTCCCCGGAAGTCGCGGACGCGCGGCAAGGCCAACGAAACGAGCCGATCAAGAAACTCGTACATCCGGCGACCACGAAGCGTGACCTTACATCCGATGGGGAGATTTTCGCGAAGCTTAAATCCCGAGACGGCAACCTTCGAAAGCGTGGCGATCGGCTTTTGCCCCGTGACCTGAGTCAGCGCACCAATAGCCTCTTCGAGATACTTCTTTTCGGTGACGGCGATTCCGACGCCCATGTTTACCACGATCTTCTCAAGCCGCGGGATAGCGTGGGCATTGGTGCGATCGAGCGCCTTGCTGAGGGCCGGTTGCACCGTCTTGAGGTAGTGCTCAAGCATGCGCGGCGTCTCCAACGGGCCGGTCGCCTCCGAGGCACCCTTCTCGACGTCACTTGCTTTGGTCTTCTTCGCCATCACAACCGTCCTTTTTATTGTCCTGTCCGTCGCCCCGAGGATCCCCGGAGCCAATCTCAACAACTTGCTGTTCCAGCGGCCCCGCCGTCAATCATCGTGGTCGCTCGAGCCTCGATCCTTGCCCGAGTCCATCGCTCACTTCGCCGCTTTTGCAGCCCGTATCTTACCGTTGTCGGCGCCGCACTTCCTGCAAGCCCGCACTCGCCCGCCGTCCGCAAGCACCTTCACACCAAGCCTTGCCGCCTTGTCGCACGACGCACAGACGACGAGGACGTTGGAGGCGTCGATCGGCATTTCCTTGCTCAGCCGCCCCCCCTGGGGATTCTTTTGGCTGCGCCGCATGTGACGGTAGACGAGGTTCACCCCCTCCACCACAATTTTGCCGTCGGCCCGACGAACAGATAACACCTTGGCACGAGTGCCCTTGGCGTTGCCCGTCTTCACTTCAACCATGTCGCCAGAACGGATCAACATCAGACCACCTCGCTCGCCAAGCTGACGATTTTCATGAAATTTCGATCCCGCAACTCACGGGCGACGGCACCGAAAATACGCGTGCCCTTCGGATTCTTGTCGTTGTCAATGATAACGCAGGCGTTGGTATCAAACCGCACGTAGCTGCCGTCATCTCGACGAGTGGGCTGCTTGCAGCGCACGATCACGGCCTTGACGACCGCCTTCTTCTTCACGTCACTGCCGGGAATGACGCTTTTGACGCTGCAAACGATAATGTCACCGATACCAGCGGTACGCTTCTTGCTTCCGCCTAACACCTTGAAGCACATGACTTCCTTGGCGCCAGTGTTGTCAGCAACGACCAACCGCGATTGCATCTGGATCATTTCGAGGCTCCTTCTCCGGCCTTACGACCGGTCGCCGACGCTTCCTCGGCCTTGGCGGCCGATTCGTTGAATTGGGTCGCCCGGGCACCGCTCCGCAGCGACGCCACGTCGACTGCCGTGCTCTTGGTCACCACACGCACGAGTTCCCAACGCTTCAGCCGGCTCCGCGGGCGGCACTCTATGATCTCAACAAGATCACCAGGCCCAGACGTCTCATCCTCATCGTGCACGTGGCAGATCGTCCGCCGATGGAGGATTCGCCCATACTTGTTGTGCCGCACAACTCGCGGGATCTCAACGCGCCGCGTCTTGCTTGACGCGGCACTGGTCACCGTGCCTGTTTCGACTCGCCTTGGCATGACTGCTTCCTGTCTGACTTCTTTCCGCCCGCCTCAGATCCCCGACCCCGAACTCCCTGACGCACGGGCCCGGCCAACTGCCGACCCGCTCGTCTATCACTCGCCGCTTTGCGACTGCTTTTTGAACTCCCGACGTCCGGCAACACCGGCCTTGCCAGGCTGTTGGATCTTGGCTCGGCCCGCCGCTCGCTTCTTTTTGGCGTGCTTGCCATGGAGCCCAGCGTCGTGAGCAACCTTCGACTCCGCCGGGGCCCCATCCGACCCAGCTGCAGGGACCACAAGCGTCCCACGCTGAGCAAGGATGGTCTGGCAACGAGCGATCGACCGACGCTGCTTCCGCACATCGCACGGCGAAGCAAGCTTCTCGGTCTGAGCCTGCAAACGAAGCTTGAACAGCGTCTCGGCCGAGTCCTTCCAGACCAGCCGAATCTGTTCGTCACTCATTTCTCGAAGTTCACGCGCTTTGGTCATGTCTGCCGCCCGGGAGATTTGCTCTGCCGACACAATTCCAGAACCGTTCGCTCCAGGCCGTCTGCCCGGATACCGCGAATCGGCCCTACCACCGTCACTCGCCACCGCCACAACACACTCGACCACGGTCAGAGATGACTCGCATCCAGACCCGGGATTTCTTTTACATGACACGCCGTTTCACAAACCGAACGCGAACCGGCATCTTGTGCGCGAGGCGTGCCAAGCACACCCGCGCCGCTTCTTCCGAAACGCCACCGATCTCGTAAAGAACCGTGCCTGGCTTGATCACGGCCGCCCAAAACTCGGGTTCGCCTTTTCCCTTACCCATTCGGGTCTCGAGGGGAATCGACGTAATCGACTTGTGGGGAAACACACGTACGTACAGCCGGCCCTCGTTTCGGAGGTACTGACTGGCCGCAATGCGCCCGGCCTCGATCGTCGCGGCAGCGAGCCAACCCGGTTGTTCGGCCTGGAGGCCGTAGTCACCGAAGACGACGCGGTTGCCGCGAGAGGCATCACCTCTTATACGACCTCTTTGGCTTTTTCGGTGCTTGACCCTCTTGGGCATCAGCGCCATCGCCATTCTCCTCGTACATGCCTTGGTTGACCCACACTTGAACGCCAATGTTGCCCTGCGCGGTGGGAGCCTCGCAGAACCCGTAATCAATCTTCGCGCGAATCGTCGACAGGGGCATCGACCCTGCGATTCCCTTCTCGCACCGTGACATTTCGGCACCGCCAAGCCGCCCGGCGAGTTGTATTTTCACGCCCTTGGCACCCGCGTCCATGGTCGTGTCGATGGCACGCTTCATGGTGCGGCGGAAAGCTGCCCGCTTGGTGAGTTGGTCACAGATGTCCTCGGCGATCAATTGAGCTTGGATCTCAGGCCTCGAAACTTCCTCGACCTTGAGATTCACGCGCCTACCGAGCAGTTTCTGTAGTTCGTCCTGAAGACGATCGACCTCCTGGCCCTTTCGGCCGATCAACACACCAGGACGGGCTGAGTGAAGGATCACTTTGACCTCATCCCGTGTCCGCTCAATCTCGATCTTGGGGATCGCGGCAGCGCGATACTTCGTCTTGATGAAGCGACGAACCTTGAAATCCTCCATGAGGAGATCGCGGAAGTCCTTCTTCGAGGCGTACCAGCGGCTCTTCCACGGCTCGGTGATTCCGGTACGGAAACCGATGGGGTTGACCTTCTGTCCCATGAACTCATTCCTGCCTTGTTGTCGTAAGCTTTGCTTTGTGTCCTGCGTTACCCGCAACGATCGGATTGAACCCCGACCGAGAACCGCCCCTGGTCACTCCGCCGGTGCTTCCAACGCCACTTTGATGTGAGACATCCGCCGCTTGATGCCGAACGCCATGCCACGGGCACGGGGTCGGATCCGCTTGAACATCGGACCACCATCCACCCGGGCGTCGATGACAACGAGGTCATCAACGGCGGGCGCCTGCTGGTGCTCTGCGTTTCCCAGAGCGCTCTTGATAACCTTCTCGAGCATCCGTGCACCACGATGGGGCTGGAAGCGTAGGATGTCGAGCGCCTCATCCGCGAACTTGCCGCGGACAAGATCGGCCAGCGCCCGCACCTTGCGGGGACTGATCCGTGCGAACTTGTGAATTGCCGTGTACGCCATTGCTCACCTCGCTCCCATGCCAGGCTTCCCTGCGGAAACCCAACTCAGCCGCATCACTTCGCCGCTTCCTTGACCTTGCCGCCGTGCCCGCGGAACGTCCGCGTCGGGGCGAACTCGCCGAGCTTGTGACCGACCATGTCCTCGGTGACAAACACTTTGAGGTGCTGCTTGCCGTTGTGGACCATGAACGTCAACCCAATGAATTCCGGTACGATCGTGCAGGCTCGAGACCAAGTCTTGATCGGATCTCGCTTGCTGCCAGCCAGCTGAGCCTCGACCTTCTCATAAAGTCGGGGGTCGATGTACGGCCCCTTCTTTGAACTGCGTCCCATGATCTAGCGAGCGACTGGCGCTCTCCCCTGCTGACTGTTGATTGCTCTGACTGGCCGTGTTTTTTCTACTGGCAGATGATACCTGCTTAACCGCCTCCGCCTCCTCGAAAAGAGGCACAACCGGCTTAGCGAAGCTTGAGTTGACCGTACCGCCGACTCTTTCGACGCTTGATGATCGCCGAGCCAGAAGGCTTCCGCGGCTTCCGCGTACCACCACCCTTGGCGCTCTTCCCGGTAGGGCTGACCGGATGACGGCCGCCCTTGGTGCGACCCTCACCACCGCCGTGAGGATGATCGATCGGATTCATCGCGGTACCGCGGACGGTCGGGCGAATACCCATCCAACGCTTCCGCCCAGCCTTCCCGAGGACCACATTCATGTGCTCCGAATTGCCGATCGCGCCAATGGTGGCACGACAGGCCGCCGGTACACGGCGGATTTCACCGCTAGGAAGCGTGAGCTGAGCCCACTGCGACTCGCGGGCCACAAGCACAGCCGAGGAACCGGCCGATCGGCAGAGTCGGCCGCCTCTCCCCGCTTGCAATTCGACGTTGTGAACCTGCATGCCGAGCGGAATCGCCGACATCGGAAGGCAATTCCCAACTTCGGGAGGGGCCTCTGCGCCACTCAGGACGGTGGTGCCGACCTTCAGACCCTCGGGGGCCAAAATGAATCGCTTCTCACCGTCCGCGTAGATCACCAAAGCCACGCGACATGTGCGGTTGGGATCGTACTGAATGGAATCGATTTTCCCAGGAACCCCGTCCTTGTTTCGCCGGAAATCGATCAACCGGTAATGCTGCATGTGACCGCCGCCACGATGCCGCGACGTGATCTTACCCTGGTTGTTTCGCCCGCCGGTCTTGTGCTTACGAACGCGGAGTTGCTTCGGCGCCTCTGCGCCCGGCGTGAGCTCCTTGAAGTCGGAGACGCTGGCGTTGCGACGGCCAGGACTGGTCGGGTTGTAGTTGCGGATTCCCATGGCTTCGGAAGCTCTCGTGTCTCGTGTTTCGCGGTTGGCTCTTGTAGTCGATGAACCGTTCAGAACAGATCGATCTTGAAATCTGCCTTCAGGGTCACGATGGCCTTCTTCCAAGCCTTCGCGCTCGTCCGACGCGTACGGCTGCGTCGAGCCTTGCCGAGACGGTTTTGGACCGCGACCTTCTCAACCTTGACATTGAACATCTCCTCCACAGCACGACGGATGTCGGGCTTGGTTGCCTGAGTGACAACCTCGAAGGAATAGGCGCCATTGCGCTGAGCCCGATGCATCCCCTTCTCAGTGACGAGCGGGCGGACGATCACTTGGTGGGAACCAAGCCGCGGATTCAGCTTCGGGGGTGGCGGAACGGGGACGGCCATGAATCACTCTCCTCGCGTGGTCTTGCGGGCTGCCGCGGCCTTAGCGACCGGCTTCGATGCCTTCCGCGCCGATGTCGGACGCGAAGCCGGCGACTTAACCTTGGCCTTTACCGACGCACGAAATGCGTCAATCGCAGCTGTGGTCATCACGATCTTGCGCGGCCGCAGAATGGTCCAGGCGTTGAGGTCACCGACGGGCGACACAGAGACACCTTCGATATTCCGAGCCGACTTCCAGAGATTCTCGTCGTGCTTCTCTGGGGCGACGAGCACCGTGTGCTCACAAACACCGAGCGCACCAAGCAGACCGTAAACGGTCGAAGTCTTGGGGGCTGTCATCGCGAGCGAATCAACGAGACGGACCTCGTCGTCGGCGAGCCTTGCAGCCAAGGCCATTCGCGTTGCGGCCTGAAGCGACTTGCGCGGCATCCGAAACCCAAAGTCACGGGGCCGCTTGGCAAAGATGTGACCGCCGCCACGTCGCGTTCCACTCCGCCGACCACCAGCACGAGCATTGCCCGTACCCTTCTGGCGATAGAGTTTCTTCGTCGACCCAGCGACTTCACCCCGCGACTTTGTGCGGTGCGTTCCCTGACGGAGATTCGCCTGGTACATCACCACGGCGTCGTGCAGGAGTTGCTTGTTGACCGAGGGAGCAAGCTCCGCAGGGTCGATTTCGTACGTTCCGACCTGCTTGCCGCTCAGGTCATATACGGCGAGATTCACTTCGCACCTGCCTTCTTCTTCTTGGAAACCGGCGCGCCGGGACCGGCAACCTTCTTGATCAGATTGGTCTGCTGGACGACCACCATCGCCCCGTTCGGACCGGGAACCGCTCCTCGCACGAGCAGGAGGTGATTCTCCTTGTCGACACGGACGACCTTCAGGTTCCGCATGGTGGATCGCTCGTTTCCGAAGCGCCCTGCCATCCGCTTACCCTTGAAGACGCGAGCCGGTGAGGTGTTCATGCCCGTACCGCCTTGATGGCGGTGCACCTTCTTCACACCGTGGGACGCCCGCTGCCCCTTGAAGCCGTGCCGCTTCATGACGCCGGCAGTGCCGCGCCCCTTGGTGGTGCCAGTCACGTCGACGCGAGCGACACCCTCAAACACCTCGACGGAGAGATCCTGACCGACCTCAATCCCCTCGGCAGTCCCGCGAAACTCGCGCACGAAACGCTTCGGCTCGCACCCGGGCTTAGGAAGCGAAACGACTCCAGCCTCTGCCCTGCGCTGGCTACGCTTGCTTTCCAGATCGGCGACTTGCCCCCGGACCGAGCGACTAGCCAACCGACGAGGCTTATCAAGAAACCCGACCTGAAGGGCCGAGTAGCCATCACGCTCGAGCGAGCGGAGACGCAGAACCTTGCAAGGCCCGGCCTCGATGACAGTCACCGGCACCACTGTGCCGTCGGTGTCGAACACCTGAGTCATGCCCACCTTGCGCCCGATCAACCCCTTGCGGGCCGGACGCTCAGCCCTGGCACGCGCTCCCCTGGAGCCCTTGGCCCCAGCAGAAGCAATGTTACCGGTCGTTTCTTGAGCAGCCATGTTGTACGCCGTCGAAGCTCCCCACTTCCCTACGAAGGAAAGCCGAGGCTACCTCTGGATCACGCTCGAAGCCGCTGGCTGCAGGAGCACCCAATCGCGCCACCCCCTTTCGGAAGCAGGCCACTGAGCCTTACCCACAACGCCTTCCAAGCATGCCGTGTCGGACGCTCCTGAAAGTGTTGAAAAAACCCACTAAAAACCACCGCCGCGAACCATGACGGCACCCCGTCAATCCCGCGACGACTATCTCGACGAAGCCTTGATCTTGATGTCGACACCCGCCGGCAAACTCAATTTATTGAGCGCCTCAATCGTCTTGGCTGTCGCCTGCACGATGTCAATCACGCGCTTGTGCGTGCGGATTTCGTACTGCTGCCGTGCCTTCTTGTCGACGTGCGGGCTTGAAAGAACAGTGTATCGCTCAATCCTGGTCGGAAGGGGAATCGGACCATGGACTTCGGAGTTGGTTCGCTTGGCAGTATCGACAATCTCAGCCGCACTCTGATCGAGCACGCTGTGGTCGTAGGCTTCCATGCGAATGCGGATGATTTCTTGGGTTGGCCCTGCCACGGCTTACTCCACTGATACTGGCCTATCGAACCTGAAACACCGCGCGAACTCACCAAGCTCAACAAACCCCACAACTGCTCGACCAAGACTGCCGGCGGGCCTCAACCCTGCCCCACAGACCCCAGCCAAGCCAATCGGAAAAAAAACCAAACAAATCGACCAAAATCCACCAACCTGCTCTCCACGACGCCCTCAGCGCCCCGACCAGGCCTCTTCCAGAGGGCATTGGGCCCCGGGAAGCCGGTGGAAACGATGCGATCCCTCCGGATGAACATGGGTTGGAGGGACCCGCTGCGACAGCCTCCAGTGGCCATTGAAGGCCACGGGCGTCGCTGTGGGATCGAAGAGGAGAATGTAAGGATGGGCGAGTGCGGTGTCAACATACCCCCTCCTTCTGGCGCGAGAAAAGGGGCTTTTCACGCGATTTTCTTGTCGAGAACCTGTTTCCCCCGTCGTTCGCCACGTCGAGGGGCACCGGCCTTGGCCACGCCACCCCCCTTTGTTAGGGGATCGACGAGGGTTCTTGCTCGGTTTCCCACATTCCATGAGCCAACGGGGCGTCGGCCGGGAAGCAACCAGGCTTGCGATGATTGGGTTGAGTGGTGCGGGGAATTGCTCGTGGAATCTGGGGAAATTGCCGGGGAAGCCTTCTTTTCGCTCGGAAGACACCGTAAAAACTCTCGGGGTGCACGGGGCATCGGCCTCGCCCCTCTGGCGGCAGATCGAATCAGCCCTTTTTTTGATGGTCGAGCCGTTCGTCCGCCCCTTCCCATGAGACTTCCGCCATGAAAGCGTTGCTGCTCACGTCCCCTGGGGAACTCGCCTTTACGGAAGTTGAAGTGCCCCAGCCGGGCCCCGGGGAGGTTCGCATCCGCGTGGCCGCCTGTGGGATCTGTGGGAGCGATGTCCATGGATTCACCGGGTCAACGGGGCGCCGCATCCCTCCCCTCGTGATGGGGCACGAGGCGGCCGGCACGGTCGATACCGTTGGAGCGGGCGTCGACGATCTGGCCGTCGGCACTCGGGTCGCCCTCGACTCGACCGTCTTTTGTGGGCAATGCACCCATTGCCTCGACGGCCAGGAAAATCTCTGCACCGATCGGCAGGTGCTGGGCGTTTCCTGCGGGCCTTACCGTCGCCATGGCTGTTTCGCCGAGCAGGTGGTGGTGCCCCGTCGGGTGGTCTATCCAATCCCCGACAGCCTCGACTTCATCGCGGCATCTTTGCTGGAACCGCTCACCATTGCCCTTCACGCCGTTCATCTGGCGGGCGTCGGCCCGCAGACCCGATCGGCGGTGGTCGTCGGGGCCGGGCCGATCGGCTTGGCCTGCGTCGCTTCGCTGCGGGCCTACGGGGTGCCGAGGATTGCCGCGATCGATCTCGACGAGGGGCGACTCGTCCAGGCCCGCTCACTCGGCGCGACCGAGACGTTCGTTGCCGGAAATGACGCCGGCGTGAAGGCGGCGCGCTTCGGGACGTCGACGCCCGACACCGACGGCGCTGACGTGGTCTTCGAGGCGGTCGGGGCCACGGCGCCGGTGCGGACGGCGATCGAGGCCTGCACGCGCGGGGGCACCGTGGTGCTCGTCGGAAATGTTTCCCCCCAGATCGAGATGCCGCTCCAGATGGTTGTCACCCGGCAGTTGCGGCTCCAGGGATCCTGCTCGTCAGCCGGAAGCTATCCGGAAGCGATCCGGCTGGTCGCTGAGGGAAAGATCGACCTGTCTTGCTTTGTCAGCAAGGTAGCCCCCTTGTCGGAGGGAGTCGAGTGGTTCCATCGCCTCCACGAGCGGGAGCCGGGCCTCGTGAAGGTCGTGCTCACCCCCTGATTCCTCGGTTTCGACGTCTCTTCAGGCACATTCGACGTCTCTTCAGGCAAACAAGGAACCGCCCCATGACTTCCGCTCCACCCACCGGGCCAGCCCTGTTTGATCTCACCGGCCGCACGGCACTCGTGACCGGCGCCAGCCGTGGCTTGGGGCTGCAAATGGCTGGGGCTCTCGCGCGGGCCGGCGCCGATCTCGTGATCACCGCCAGGAAAGTCGAGGACCTGACCACGTCGCGCGCCGCGCTCGAGGCCCACGGCCACCGCGTCACACCGCTCTCCCTTGATCTCCGCAGCGAATCGAGCATCCGCGACTGCGCGGCGGCCGCGATCGAAGCCGCCGGGGCGATCGACATCCTCCTCAACAACGCCGGCTGCAACATCCGCAAACCGGCCGTGGAGGTGACCTGGGACGACTGGAACACGATCCTCGACACAAATCTCCGCGGCACGTTTTTCATGGCCCAATCCATGGCACGGCACATGATCCCCCGGAAACAGGGGCGGATCATCAATATCGGGAGCGTGACGAGCGTCTTCGGCTACGCCGGACTGACCCCCTACTCGGCCAGCCGTGGCGGCGTGAAGCAGATGACGATGAGCCTCGCCGACGACCTCGGGCCGCATGGAATCACGGTCAACTGCCTGGCCCCGGGGTGGTTTCGCACCGCCCAGAACGACGTTATGTACCGCGACGAGGAATGGGTCGCCTACCTCACCGAGAGGATCCCGCTCAAGCGTCCGGGGAAGGCAGAGGATCTCGACGGGGCGGTCGTTTTCCTCGCCTCCGACGCAAGCGCTTACGTGACCGGACAGACGCTCCTCGTCGACGGCGGCATCACGACCGGCTCGACGCGGGCCCTGCCGCTGAAAAAACCCGTTTGAGGCTGTCGTCAACCATGGCGGACACCCCCACCACCCGCAACGGCGAACTTTTCTTTCCCGCCGCCGACGGTCCGTTTTTCGAGTGGCACCAGACCAATTCCGGAAGCGACAACGCCGAACTGGTGAGTGCCGAACTGTCGCGGCTGGCCTACGCGCCGCTTCCGCGGATCGAGACGGAACTGCGACGGATCGGCTACGACTTCCTCGAGACCCTCGAGAGCCGGCGGCTTTTCTCCGCGCGTGCCGCCGCCGACGGCTTCCTCTGCCGCGATCCGCGGTCTGGCACCCTGTTCGCCGTTTTCCGTGGTACCGAGACGGGGAACCTCGACGATCTCCTCGCCAATCTGCTCGTCGATCCGATCGAGTGGCGGCCGGGGACGCTCGTCCAGCGCGGCTACGGCCGGACGTTCGACGAGCTCCGCGGCCCTCTCGAGCCTTGGCTGCTCGAGCCACCCGGCCGCACGATCGCCACTGGCCACAGCCTCGGTGGGGCGTTGGCGACGCTCTGCGCCTATGACTTCCCGGAGGTGGAGCTTGTCACGTTCGGCGCGCCGCGCGTCGGCACCGACACGCTCGGCCTCCGACCGCGTCAGCCGGTGCGACGCTACGTGCACTGCTGTGACCTCGTCCCGCGCGTGCCCCCGGCCCGCTTCAACGAAGCCGACATCGAAGACCTTGCCGACGGCATCCTCGACAACCTCGGGAGCCCGGCGGGATGGCTCGCCGCCGCGTCACAGACGGCGCTGCGGCAGTCGGCGAGGCTGGCGGCCGGGGCCGCGGCACGAATCGCGGCAGCACGCGGCTGGGACCACTCCTTTGCCCACCCCGGGCCGCTTTTCTACCTCGACCGGCGGGGGAGCATTCATCGTGATCCGAGCGCCGAGACCGTCGCCGCCGATCAGAGGCAGGCCCGCAGCGACTACCGAGAGGCTCTCGGCATCACCGCGTCGGACATGAACGCCGCGGCGCTGCTCGAGGCGTTGGCCGGGCTGTCCGCGGCGCTGGTGCGAGGCGAGACAGACTTGGCCCGTTCCGCACGGGAGCGGCTGTTTGCAGAACTCTCCCGCAGCGACGCGATCGGCAGGGTGGTCTTCCGCGATCTCGCCGACCACGCCGCGATCCACTACGTCCGCGTCCTCATCCAAGCGTTGTCCGGGAGCGGTGACGGATCGTGACGGCATGCCTGGGGCCGCGATCGATGCGATCTCGCCCGCCGCTCACATGAACGCGTCGGCCGTCTCCGCCGGGGCCGGGCCGTACTTGAGCGGGGCCATCGTGAAGCTCGCCCGCCCCTGGCTGACGCTCCGGACCGCGGCCGAATAGCCGAACATGCTCGCCAGTGGAGCCTCCGCCGTGAGCACCGTCACGCCGGCGCGGATCTCGGTTGCCGTGATCATCGCCCGCCGCTGCTGAAGATCATTGATGACGTCGCCGAGGTGCTCCTCGGGCACACTCACCTCGACCCGCATCACCGGCTCGAGAAGCACCGACCCGGCAGCGGCCAGGAGCTTGTCGACGGCGTCGGCGGCAGCAATTCGGATCGCGACCTCCCCCGGCGGCGGCTCGGGGATCGGGCTCTCGAGGAGAACGATCCGCACGCCCCACAGCGGGCAGCCCTTGAGCCCCCCCCGCTCCGCGCTCTCCCGCACCGCCAGGGTCATCGCCGCGGCGATGTCGGCGAGGGCATCGTTCTCGGGAAACCACCCCTGCTCGACCGTGACGCTTGCTTGGTCGTCGGTCGGCTCGGCCCGGATCGTGACGGTGGCGACGAGCGTCTGCCCGGCCACCTGACGGTTTGACTGGCCGACGACCGTGGCGGCGCTGCGGAGCGTCTCCTTGTAGCTCACCCGCGGCTTGTGGACGCGGCACTTGAGGTTGAAGTCTCGCTGAAGCCTGTGACGGATGACCTCGAGATGGAGCTCACCCATGCCGGAGATGAGCGTCTGCCCCGTCTCCTCGCTCTCGCTGGCACGGAACGTCGGATCCTGACGCTTCATCATCTCGAGGACGTCTGAGAGCTTCTTTCGCTCGAGGCTCGTCTCCGGCTCGATCGCCATCGAGATCACTGTCTCCGGGAACTCGATCGACTCGAGGATCACAGGGGCATCGGCGTCGCAGAGCGTGTCGCCGGTGATGCTGTTGCGGGGGCCAATGACCCCGACGATGTCTCCCGCCTCGCACTTTTCGATCTGCTCGCGGCGGTCGGCCTGCACGCGCCACAGTTGGGCGATGTTCTCCTTCTTCTGGCGGAGCGGATTCCACATCCGGCTCCCCGCCTTGAGGGTGCCTGAGTAGATGCGGACGAAGTACAGGTCGCCATGCTTCTCAGCGAGGATCTTGAACACGAGCCCGCAGAACGGCGCCGCCGGATCGGCCGCACGCTTGACCGTGACAGGGGTCTTCTTTGTCGGGTCGAGGCCTTCGACGGGGGGCACATCGAGAGGGCTGGGGAGATAATGGGCGACGGCGTCGAGCACCGGCTGGACTCCGATGCAATCGAGGGCGGAACCGGCGAGCACCGGCACGACGCGGCGGGCGAGGGTCGCTTCGCGGATCGCCTTGCGGATCACCTGCGTCGGGATCGGCGCCTCGTTCATCGCCAGTTCGGCGAGCTCATCGGAGAAGTCGAAGAGGGTGGAAACGAGCTGCTCGCGCCACTCGGCTGCCAGGTCGGCGACCTCATCGGGAATCGAGCCCACCGTGAAGGCCTCGGCGGGGGCGTCCCCATCGAGCACTTCGTCCCGCGGTGGATAGGTGAGGAGTTTCATCTCGACGAGATCGACGAGCCCGCAGAAGGGATCCTTGACGTGCGGCGGCCCCATGCCGAGGGGCACGTGGAGCACCAGCGGCTTGGCGCCGAGCCGCTTCTCGATCTGGTTGACGGTGCCGAAAAAATCGGCTCCCTCGCGGTCGAGCTTGTTGACGAGCGCCACCCGCGGCACATGGTATTTGTCGGCCTGACGCCAGACCGTCTCGCTCTGCGCCTCCACCCCCTCGCGGGCGGAGAAGACGACCACCGCCCCGTCGAGGACGCGCAAGGATCGCTCCACCTCGGCGGTGAAATCGACGTGGCCGGGAGTGTCGATGAGGTTCACCGTCACGTCGCGCCAGCGGAAGCTCACCGCCGCGGAGTAGATCGTGATCCCACGCTCCTGCTCTTCGGGATCGAAATCGGTGACGGTCGTTCCCTTGTCGACGTCACCGAGACGGTGGCTCGACTTGGTGTAGAAGAGCATCCGCTCGGTGAGCGTTGTCTTCCCGGCGTCGATGTGGGCGACGATGCCGATGTTGCGGATGCTGGCCAGTTGCCGGCTCATGATCTCACGATTCCTCGGTGACCGGCGGCGGTCACATCTTGCGGACGGTGCCGATGCCGAGCAGTTCCAGCCCCTTCCGCAGGACCCGGCCGGTGAGGTCGCACAGGGCCAGCCGGCTCGAACGCTCCGGTTCGGGAGCTTTCAGGATCGGCAGAGCGTCATAGAAGGCGGAATAACAGCCGGCCACGTCGAACAGCCAGGCGGTGAGGACGTTGGGGCGGTAATCGGCCTCGACATCCTCGAGGACCTCGCCGAAGCGGGCGATCTCGAGGGCCAGGGCGCGTTCCTTCGGATCGGCAAGCACGATCGGCGTCGCCGTGTTCCGCAGCGCCCCGCGATCGATTCCCCCCTTCTCCAGCACCCCCTCCACCCGGGCCACCGCATACTGCATGTAGGCCGCGGTGTTGCCGGTCAGTTGGAGCATCTTGTCGTAGCTGAAGACGTAGTCGGTCGTCCGGTTCTGGCAGAGATCGGCATACTTGATGGCACCGATGCCGACCGTCTCGGCCACACGCCGGCGCTCCTCCAGCGAGAGCCCCTCGTCAGCGGCGACAACCGCTGCGGCCCGCTCCACCCCCTCGTTGAGGAGCGACTCGAGCCCCACCGTGTCGCCGGCCCGCGTCTTGAACGGCTTGCCGTCATCGCCGAGCACGGTGCCGAAGGCGACATGGACAAGGTCGACCCGGCCAAGGCCCCAACGTTTCGCCGTCTCGAACAATTGATCGAAGTGCTGCCCCTGACGGTGGTCAACCACGTAGAGGATCCGGTCGGGCTTCCAGTGCTCGAGGCGCCAGCGGATCGTCGCCAGATCGGTCGTCGCGTAGAGGAAGGCACCGTCGGCCTTACGGACGAGGAATGGTGGCTTGTCATCGCCGTCGAGAAAGACCCCGATGGCACCGCGGCTCTCACGCGCCAGCCCCTTCGCCTCGAGATCGTCGACGACTCCGGCCAAGAACGGCTGGAAGAAGCTCTCCCCGAGGGTGTGGTCGAAGCGGACATCAAGACGCTGATAGAGCCGCTCGATGTCACCGAGGCAGGCAGGCATGAACCGCGCCCAGAGGGCCCGGTTGTCGGCATCCCCCTCATGGAGCCGGGCCGTCTCGAGAAGGACCTCGCGACCGGCGTCGGGGTATTTTGCAGCCAGTTCGGCGATCGACGGGTCGGCGGCGATCTCCTCCGGCTTCCCGTCGGCGAGCTTCCGGACGGTGCGATAGATCCGCCCCAGTTCGCCGGTCGGATCGGCGGCGAAAGCGGCCTCGTCTCCGAATCGCTTCCAGCCCCAGAGAATCATCCCGAATTGCGTGCCCCAGTCGCCGAGGTGGTTGTCGGTGATCGTGTGGTGGCCGCGGAAGCCGAGGATCCGGGCGATCGCGTCGCCGATGACCGTCGAGCGGATATGGCCGACATGCATCGGCTTGGCGACGTTCGGCGAGCTGAAATCGATGACGATGGTGTCGGGCTCGGGCACGCCTGGCACCCCGAGCCGTTCGTCGCGAAACGCAGCCGAAACGGCGGCGGCGAGGGCCTCATCCCGGATCCGGACATTGATGAATCCGGGGCCAACGGGATCACCAGGGGGAGCAAAGGCTTCCGTAAAGCCCGGCGCCTCCGCCAAGCGACGGGCGATTTCGACCGCCAGATCGCGCGGTTTCTTGCCCGCCTTCTTCGCCAGCCCCATCGCCATCGTGCCGGAATAGTCGCCAAACTTGGCGTCAGCCGTTTCCCGCACCTGCTCGAGCAACGCGGGGATCTCAGCAGCGTCAATCGCCACGATCCCGTCGGCAGCGAGGCTCTTGAAGGCGGCGGCGAAGCAGCCCCGCAGCCGGTCACGGAACGTCCCGGCAGGCGCGGGTGCGGGGGCCCGTGGAGCGTCGTCCACCATCACGTCGCGGCTCCCGCCGACGGCAGGGGGACAAGGCGGGCTTCGCTCCAGAGGTGCTCGAGATCCCAATAGTCGCGGGCCTCGGCGTCGAAAAGTTGGATCACGACATCGCCGTAATCGAGGACGATCCACCGCCCCTCCTCATACCCCTCGCCGCCACGCTTGAGGTCGTTCCACTCCCGCTTCATCACCTTCTCGATCTCGTCGGCCATGGAGTGGATCTGCCGACGGCTCGTGCCGGTGGCGACGACGAAGTAATCGAACATCGGCGTCACCCCGCGCAGGTCGAGGATGCGGATGTCGGTGCCGCGGGTCTCCTCGGCGATCCGCGCAGCGGCCAAGGCACGCTCGAGCGCCGGCGCCAGCGGAGGGGCAACAGAGGGATCACCGGAGGTCTTCGCCATGGAGCGCCGCAGGATCGGGGACTGGACAAGGAGGGGGAGCGGAAGTCTACCTGCAATCGCACCATGATCCCACCACGGCGGTGAGGTTTTGTCGCGCCGTCAGCGCGCCAGGGCCCGCTCGGCCGCCAGCGCGATCCCCACCAGAACGAGATCGGGCATCTCGATCGCCCCGGGGAGAGCCGGCAGGATGGCACCGCTCCACCCCCCGGTGAGAAGCACGGGGGTCGACGGCCCGAGTGCCAATCTCGATCTGGCCACGAGTTCGGCGATCGCCCCTCGCATCCCCCAGCCGATGCCGGCAGCGATCGCCTCGCGGGTGTTTCCGCCGGGCATCGCCGGGGGATCGGCGTGCTCGAGGGCTCGGACTTCAGGGAGCTTGCTCGTCCCCTGGGCCAATGCCCGAGCCATGAGCGTCGGCCCGGGAAGGATCGCCCCCCCCAAAAACCGACCATCAGCAGCGATCAGGTCGACCGTCGCCGCAGTCCCGCAATCGACGACAATCACCCCCGAATCTTGCGGCTTCACCGCGGCGGCTGCCGCGCCCGCCGCCAGACGATCGATCCCCACCCGGTGAGGTTCGGCAACCGCCGGCAGGCAGGGCAGATCGGCAAACCCGATCCTCCGCTGCCGGAGCGGGCGTCGACCGGTGGCCGACTCTTCGGCCAGCGCCATCTCGAGAACCCCCGCCGCGGCATCGTGGACGCTGGCGACGAGGATCACCGCCGGCCCGGGGGCCGCGACGGCGAGCCATTGGCGGAGGAGGTTCGTGCGCAGGCCGCGGTTGTCGATCTCGAGTCGCTGGCGGACCGTCGGCAGGCCAATCCGGCTCCCGCCGGCATCGAGGCCCCGATCGGCAACCACAGCGAGCTTGATCCGGCTATTCCCCACGTCGGCGAGGAGCAGGGTCTCGGCCAGTCGGCCTGAAAGACCGACAGCGGCGGCGGGAAGGGACATGCGGGCGGTCCTCCGGGAGGAACAAGCCGACGGCGGCAGCAGTCCGCCGCCACACCATTCAACGGTCTGGCGCGGGATCGGTCCGGGGGCTGTCCATCTCGCGCACGACAGCAGTTAGCAGGCGATCGAGACCCTCTCCGGTGACGGCACTGACGGCGATCACGGGCCGGCCAGTGGCCGCTTGGAGGGCTTCGCGAGTCTCAGACGCCGCGGGGAGTTCGGACTTGCTGACAACGAGAATCTCCGGTCGCTCCCCGAGGCGAGGGTCGTGGAGCACGAGCTCCTCGCGGATCGCCCGGTAGTTGGTGAGCGGATCACTGCCATCCATCGGCTGGGGTTCGACGACGTGAACAATGATCCCGGCCCGCTCGACATGCCTGAGGAACTCGTGGCCGAGGCCGTGGCCGGCATGCGCCCCCTCGATGAGGCCGGGGAGATCCGCGAGCACGAAGCTGCGGTCGCGCGAGATCGACACGATCCCCAGCATCGGGGTCTTGGTCGTAAAGGCGTAGTCCGCGATCTCGGGGCGGGCCCGAGAGAGCCGGGAGAGGAGCGTGCTCTTTCCGGCATTTGGCTTGCCGACGAGGCCGACGTCGGCGATTACCTTGAGTTCGAGGAGAATCCGGCGGACCTCCCCTTTTTCGCCGGGAGTCGTCTCGCGCGGCGCCCGGTTCGTGGACGACTTGAAATGAATGTTGCCGAAACCACCGGCCCCACCCTTGGCGGCAACGAGTTCATCCCCAGCCGCGGCAAGATCCCGGAGCACAAGCCCCGAGGCTCCGTCGATGACGATCGTGCCCGGAGGAACCGGGAGAAAGAGATCGGCGGCCGACCGTCCCTTGCAGTTTTGCGGGCCACCTGACTGGCCCGATTCAGCCCGCCACTGCGTCCTGTGGGCCAAGGCAGCCAGCGAATCGACCCCGGGCTGGGCACGGAGGATTACGCTGCCGCCACTGCCCCCATCCCCACCGTCAGGACCGCCGCGGGGAATATATTTCTCCCGACGGAAGCTCGAGCTGCCGCGTCCGCCGTCGCCGGCCGCAATCTCGAGATGGACGCGGTCAACGAACACGGTCTCGCCTGCCCCTCACGGGCTTGGGGGGGGAAGGAAAAGATCGATCAAGCCTGAACGTTGACCCGACGCCCCTCGCGGTCGAACGCGACCACGCCGTCGACGAGGGCGAAGAGGGTGTAGTCTGACCCCATCCCCACGTTGTTGCCGGGGTGGAACTTCGTTCCTACCTGACGGACGAGGATGTTGCCGGCACGAACCAGTTGACCGCCGAACTTCTTGACGCCGCGCATCTGGGCGTTGGAGTCACGACCGTTACGACTTGACCCTTGACCTTTTTTATGTGCCATGGCGATCGACCTCGGAGCAGGTGCTGCGGAAGGGAATTGGGAGAGAACCGGATCGGGCCAAAAGAGCCCACCCCGCACCAGAAACCCCCCTCGAGAGAGAGATTGCCCGGCGAGGCTTCAGTTCCACTTCACTGTTCGTACCGGAAAACCCAGGCGTGGTCAACGCCCTCGCGGACGGCCGTGGCGGCGGCGAGGAGTGCGGGGCCCTCAGCCCCCAAAAGCCCGGTCACCATCCGGGCCCGCTTTCCAGCGTCAGCCTCGGCCCCGAAGACCGTCAGCATCGTGTCGTAGGCGGTCAGTGCCCCCCCTGTGAGGACGGGGCGGCGGTCGAAGTCCATGTCGTCGAGCACCGTTCTGGCCCGGGCCAGGTCGAGCTCATGGATGAGGGCATCCAAACGGGGGGCCGCTGTACCGAACAACGCCACAGAGGCCGACCGGCGCGTCGCGGCGGGGGTCGTCGCATCGAGGGCAGAAAGCACCTTCACGAGCGATTCCAGCGGCCTGACGGCGACATCCTCCTCCGAAAGTCCGCAGCGATCGAGCATGCCGCGCCGAAGGGCGGCCCGCTCGTCGTCGAGCGGCGCCGACAACCCGCGAACGAGATCCTCAAACCACTCCTGCCCCACTTGGCCGAACAGGGCTCCGGTCGCCGCCGGACGGGCTGCGGGGGGCTGGAGGCGGGCCAGTGCACTGACGACCTTCGCGAGCGGCACGAGGCTCGGCGGAGCATCGCGATCGACCGCACCGGCAGCCTTCACGGCAGCCGGTGGATCGAGGATCTCCTCCCACGTGAGCCCCAGTTGCTCGAGACCCTCGCGGGGCGCCGAGGCGGTCAGTCGCCCGCGTCCGAGGGCTTCGAGCACCCGGTTGCCGATCGTCCGGCGCTCATACATGCCAGCATGCCCGACACTCATCTCCTCACTCAGGCTGGTGGAATCGTCGCCGGGCCGCCAGAAGTCGAGCCGCAGACTCTCCAGCGCGTGCTCCTCGCCGGACACCGGCACCGAGTCGGCCGCGAACGTGGCATCAGCCCGCGTCCGCCAGCGAATGGCGTTGGTGAGACCACGAACGTAGATCGAGAAGTAATCGATGCGCGGATCGACATCTTCCCACACGGCCACCCCCCAACGCTCCTCGCCGGGGGCGAGGTCGCGTTCCGTCATCCGGGCGCTGTCGTGAAGATCGATGCGGGTGTCCTCGCGTTCGCGGATCGCGGCCACCGCGGCCGGCACGACTCGATCGAGATAGGCGCGGTAGGCCAAGGCCCCCTCCTGCTTGGAGAGCCCCTCGACACTCTCGAGAACGAAGTGGGGGAGGAACCGCACCGGCTTTTTCACCGTCTCGCTGCGCAGCCGGGTTGCGTCCCCTTCCGCCATCACGATCCGACGGGCGCCGGTGTTCTTCACCCGATACAGGAGATACCAGACGCGCTTCCGCTGCATGCGGAACTCGCGGGTCGGGACATCGACGTCGATCTGACGCGGAGGCTTGAAGGAGAACTCCAGGCACCAGATGTCGCGGGGGAAGTCGCGATTGCGCCCCTGCTCGACAAGGGTGGCCCCGAGCGGCGACTGCTTCGGCTCCCAGGCAAGGTCGATGAGCCCTTCGGTGATCTCGGGAAGATCGGCGCGGAGGAGGGCATCGTCGCCAGACCGATCGGCCGGGATGACGGTGAGCACTCCGGGCGCCAGTCGCCGGAAACCGGTCGGCTCCACCGCGGAGGCAGGCAGGCTCGCGGCCACGGCCGAGGCGACCGCGACGAGGGCCGCGATCCCGATTCGGCGCAAGGCCCGTCGGCGCTCCTTGGCCACCACGCTGGTGGGGGCGAGCCTCACGGGGCGCGGGGCGCCGGAGGTCGTCGTTGTGGGCGTGTCATCCGCTGCCGGCGGCAGGCTAGCCATAAGTCGAGTTCCCCGTGTTCCTTGTTTATCCCCCAGAAGATACGGAAACCCTGACTTTTCCTGCGAAAACACGGACAACCGGCCCAGCCGGCACATCTTTTCTTGCTTTCCCATTCAGCCCAGATCATCATGCCGGAGTTCCGGGTGGGCTGTCCAGAAACTGGCCTCCCCTGCAATCACCTGCCGAATGACACTTCGGATGCGACGTGGCCGCCGGCCCCTTGGCGGAACGATTGCAGCGCACAATGCCTGAGGGCTGTTGCACGATGCCCGTTACCGACCCCCTCGCTTCAGCCGCCACGACCGAAGGCGTCGACGCCCTCGGCCCGATGTTCCTTTCGGCCGAGGATTTCGACGCCACCGGGATTCTGGCCGGGGTCGAGCCGTGTGCCTCGAATTACTGGTGGATCCCCGAACTCCACCGGGGCGCGCCAGACATGTCGACGGTGGACGTCGAACTGACCGGGCCGCGATTCGAGAACGGACCGGGCCAGCGAGTGGTCACTGATCCGACGCCCGTCACCCGCCATCACGCAGCGCGGCGGACTTCCCGGCGGTCGACGGCGGCCTGAATCACTTCGCCGGCCAGCGCTGCGTAATCTTCGGCGCCGTGTGAATCAGGGGCGTAGTCGAAGATCGACTGACCGAAACTCGGTGCCTCGGCAAGCCGGATGTTGCGGCGGATCCTCGTGCGGAACACCCGCGCATTGGCCCACGCCGGGTGCCGATCGCGCCCCGATTCGAAAAACCCCTCGACATCGCGGGCCACCTCATTGGCAAGCCTGGTGGACGATTCGTACATGCAGAGGACGACTCCCAGGAGCCGAAGCCGTGGATTGACCCGATCAGCCACGAGTTCCATTGTTTCCAGGAGCTTCGAGAGTCCGTGGAGGGCGAGGAAGTGGGGCTGGAGCGGGAGGAGGACCTCATCGACGCTTGCCATCGCATTGAGCGACAGGAGGCCGAGCGATGGCGGACAGTCGATGATCATCGCGTCGTGGCGAACCGCGTCCCCCTTCCCCTGACAGGCGTCGTCAGCCTCGATCCGCTGCCGGAGGATCCCCTCGCGGCCGGGGCGGTTGGCCAAGGCCATCTCCACGGCGGAAAGATCGATGTGGGAGGGAATGACATGGAGGCGTTCCGCCGCCGTGACGCGGGCTTCGGCAAGCGTTGCACCGCCGACGAGCACGTCGTAGGCGGAGAGCGGATGGAGCCCGGGTTGCACTCCTGCATGGAGCGTGGCGTGGGCCTGTGGGTCGAGATCGACCAGGCAGACGTCCTGCCCCGCCCGGGCCAGCGCCACCGCGAGGTTCACCGATGTGGTCGTCTTGCCGACCCCACCCTTCTGATTGGCCACGGCGATCGAGCGCATAGGAGATAGCCTCTGGGGAGCCCAGTCCGGAAAGGGGACCGCGAAGCGTCCCCCGCCTGCCCAACCGGCCGTCCGGAGAGCGCAGGGGGATCGACATCCGTTCCACCGATTCGGCGGGAGGATAGGCTCCCGGAGGCGTGGTCAAAAGCCCGGTTTGGCCCCGCAAGCGGGGCACTTTCACGGTTGACGGCTCAACCACGTCGCCAACCCAGCGGCGATCCGCCCGAGGCCGATCCTGCCGGGGCGCCCCACCATGGCCAGACTGCCGGCGGCTCCCTTCCCCTCCCCTGCCCCTCCCGACGCCTCGGCGAGGTCGATGACGAGCACCACCGGGGGCCGGCCCGTGGTGGGATCGGCGAACACGAGGGCTCGGTCCCACGACTCCGCGGGGAGCCGGCCACTTTCGGCCGATGGCCCGGCCTGCCAGCGGAAATTATTGTCTTCAACGAGCCCCCGACGGAGGTGGACCAGCCCCGGAGCACCCGAGACGTCGGCACGCTCGATCGCCACAAGCACGCCCGGCTCAGCCCCTGGGCCCAAAGTCCAGAGCTCGACGACCGGCGCCGCCGTCACCATCCGCGCGGCACCAGGGCCGTAGAACGCAAGGCACCGCCGCGTCTGCCCCCGCTGGTACCAGATGCCGACCAGGCCAGCGGTCACTCCCAGAATGAGCAACCCGATGACGAGACGGGCCCCGGAGCCAACAGCCGCCGGGGGCGTGATGGATGAGCGCCCGGGAGCGGCAGGCGAACCGGTGGGGGGCATGAAGAGGTCTCCGACGAGGAACATGTCAGACATCAATGTATACTTCAGCACCGAGAGTCGATCCGTCCAAACCAGGACCACGTCCAGGAGCCTCGCTCGATGCCCAACGCCTTCGATCCGTACCGCGAAGCGCTCGTCGTGGAACAGCACACGGAATGGCCCGAGGAGTACGAGGACTGGTCGGCGGCCGACAAGGCCAAGGCCGCTTCGCTGCTCCACGCCAGCCCCACCGAGGCGGCCGATCTGGACTATCTCCGTCAGCACTCCGGGTTCGCCCGCGTGATCCGCGTCACGGCGGATGACATCGAACGAGTGAGCGTCGCCTGACGTGGCCCTCACCGTCGTTCCCGTCGAACTCGCCGAACGCTCCTACGAGATCACCATCGGCCCAGGCGTGCTCGCTTCGTCGGGATCTGCGCTCAAGGGAGCGGGCGCCCGCCGGGCCGTGATCATCGCCGACAACGGCGTTCTCGCGACGCACGCCGCCGCCATCGACGGATCGCTGCGGCACGCCGGGATCAGCACCCTCACGATCCCCGTCCCGCGGGGCGAGGCATCGAAGTCGGTGTCTGAGGCGGCGCGCCTGTGGGAGGCCCTTGCGGCGGCGAATGTCGACCGCGGCACCCATATCGTCGCCGTCGGGGGCGGGGTGGTGGGCGATCTGGCCGGCTTCGTCGCCGCCAGCTTCGCCCGCGGCTTGCCGGTCTGGCAGGTGCCGACCACGCTGGTGGCTCAGGTCGACTCGGCGATCGGCGGCAAGACCGGGATCAACCTCCACGGTGGCAAAAACCTCGTCGGCGCGTTCTGGCAACCGCGGGGAGTTCTGGCCGACACCGAAACCCTCGCCACGCTCCCACCCCGTGAGTACATCAGCGGGCTGGCGGAAGTGGTGAAGTACGGCATGATCCTTGACCGCCAATTCCTCGAACGACTCGAGAGCCGCGCTGGGGCGATCCTCGCCCGCGAGCCAGCCGACGTCGAGGCGATCGTCATCCGATCGGCATCACTCAAGGCGTCGGTCGTCTCCCGCGACGAGCACGAACAGACCGGGCTCCGGGCGATCCTCAATTACGGCCACACCTTCGCCCACGCCTACGAAAACGCCCTCGGCTATGGCACGCTTCTTCACGGCGAGGCTGTCGCGATCGGCATGGCCGATGCCGCGGAACTCGCCGTCCGGCTCGGCCGGATCCCCGCCGAAATCGCCCGACGTCAGGACGCCCTCCTCACCGCCCTCCATCTGCCGGTGCGACTCCCTTCGGGCCCCAGGCCTTCGCCCGAGGAACTGGTGGCCCTGATGGCCCGCGACAAGAAGACCCTCCACGGCAAACTCCGGTTCATCCTCTCCAAGCAACTCGGCGAGGTCGAACTCGTCGAAGGGATCGATCCCTCGGTCGTGCTCGACGTGCTCGCTCGGATAGCGTGAGCTTCGTGCCCCGAAGCGCCGCCGCACCGACGACGGCCCCCGCTCCGCGGCCACCAACGACCGCGGGGGTGATGCAGGACCGCAAGGCCCCGCACCACCCCCGTCGGGTGTTGTCATTCGCAGAAGGAACGGCGATCAGCGCCAATCCTTCCCCGGCAGCTTCGTCGGCCACTCGTCGTCGGTGAGCCACACAAGCGATGTCGACGTCGAAGCCAGACCGGCGGCCTGCTTCGGCTGAGCGGCGGTGATCGCCGCCGAGTCCTCGGCGTCGACACTCACACGGACCTGCTCGAAGTCGACGTCCGACGTGCACAGGCTCTGGTGACGGGCCGGCCGGAAGCCGACCGGCACCTTCCCGAGCACCGCATCGATCCGCTTCTTGCTCCGCAGCCCGGACAGCGAGAGTTCAACCGTGTCGCCGATACGACGGAGCACCGCGTTGTCCAGACGGGCGGCATCGGGCAACTTCAGAAGCGCTGTGATGTCGCGGGCGCCGGTGCGGAGATCGCTCCCCGCAGGCCCCCGATCACCCTTCGCGCCAGCCGGGCCGGCCACGCCGGGCTTCCCGTCGAGGCCGTTCTTGCCGTCCTTACCGGCAGGCCCAGCCACGCCAGCCTTGCCATCGAGGCCGTTCTTTCCGTCCTTACCGGGCGCACCAGCCACGCCGGCCTTCCCATCGACGCCGTTCTTGCCGTCCTTGCCAGCAGGGCCAGCCACGCCAGCCTTGCCATCGAGGCCGTTCTTTCCGTCCTTACCGGGCGCACCAGCCGGGCCTGCCTTCCCATCGACGCCGTTCTTGCCGTCCTTGCCAGCAGGGCCAGCCACGCCGGGCTTGCCATCAACGCCAGCCTT
>CAMCCR010000002.1 GCA_945873085.1 Candidatus Kuenenia stuttgartensis
GATCTCCGCCAGCCACAATCCCGCCCCCTACAACGGACTCAAGCTGTTCTCGTCCGAGGGGCGGGTGCTTCCCGCTGCCGCCGGCCGGCCGATCCTCGAGCGCTTCCATGCCGGCGACGCCCCCCGTGCCCCTGCTCCCTCTCCCGGCACACGCCGCGAAGTCGATGGCACGGCGGCCCATGTCGACCTCGTCCTTGCCACCGTCGATGTCGAGGCGATCCGCAAGCGCCGCGTCAAAGTCTGGCTCGACTCCGGCCACGGGGCTGGCAGCCGCGTCGGCGTGCCCCTCCTCGAGGCGCTCGGATGCGAGGTCGTCGTGGAGGGGGGGACGCCCGACGGCCTCTTCGAGCACAAGCCCGAGCCGACTGCCGAGAACCTCGGCGATTGGCTGCCGCGGATCGCTGCCTGCGGGGCCGCGATCGGGTTCTTTCAGGATCCCGATGCCGACCGACTCGCGATCGCCACCGCCGCCGGCCGGTACATCGGCGAGGAGTGCACGCTCGCCCTCGCGGTCGAGAATGTCCTCGGGCGGACCGCTGGGCCGGTGGTCGTCAACTGTTCAACGAGTGGCATGACAGGCGTGATTGCGGCCCGGCACGGTGTCCCCTGCCATGTCTCCGCCGTCGGCGAGGCGAACGTCGTCGATTCGTTGCTCGCCGCGGGTGCGGTGATCGGTGGCGAGGGAAACGGCGGCGTCATCCATCCCCGCGTGGTCCTCGTCCGCGACAGCGCCGTGTCGATGGCCCTCGTCCTCGATTCGATGTGCCGCGGCGATGCCGTGACGTCGATCGAGACGCTCGCCAGCCGCCTCCCGACACTCGTCATGGAGAAGGCGAAGATCGATTTGGCTGCGGAGACGACCGGCCCCGGGCTGATCGCAGCGATCGATCGCGTCGCTGCCGCTTTTCCGGGGGCGCGGGCTGATCGGCTCGACGGCCTCCGCCTCGATTGGCCAGATGGCTGGCTCCTGGTGCGCGCGAGCAACACCGAGCCGATCGTCCGGATCGTCGCCGAGGAGCGCAGTCAGGCGGCGGTTGCCGCGGCGATCACGAAGGCCCGAGAGGCGATCGCGGCGACCATGGAACCCTCGCCGCGAGCATGATCGAAAGCGTTCGGCGACCACGGTGTCACGCGGTAACCGGCATCACTTCCGAACGAGCACTTGCGAACCGGGGCCGAGGATGTCGGCGATGTCCTCGAGATCGCGGAGCGAGACGATCACGCTCGACGCCGACGCGCTGTCGTTGACGAGACTCGGGTCCTCAACCCCTTCGATCGCCAGGCCCTCGCCGAGGATGATCGACTTCGGCCCGGCTGCTGGCGCGTAAGCCACCTGGGCAGCGATCCCGGTCGGCTCTTGGACGGCACCGGGCCGGCGGATGTCGATCACGGCAACCGACTGGCCGATGCGGTCATAGATCTGCCGACCGAGGACGACGGGGAAGCTGCCGGCGTAATTCCCCCCGACCTGAAGGCTCATCCGCCGCCGGGAGACGCTGATCACGGCATCGAACGGGCCACGCACCACCTTGAGATGTTCCCCGGGAACCAACTGCGAGGGATCGGTGACGCCGTTGATCTTGGCGAGGAGTTGCCACGGCACCTGAAGAGGGGTGGCGATCGATGGCAACGTTTCCCCCGGGGCGACGATATGGGGGGGGAGCAGCAGGTCCTTCTGGGAATAGATGACCGTGCCGGCAAGCTGCCCGAGGAGATCCTCGAGACGCTGGCTTTCCTCGAGCCCGAGGGAGGCGTCGTCATGCCACAGCGAGAGGACGGAAAGTGCCTCGGCGTACCGGCCGGCGCCGAGCATCTCGTGGGCGTCGGCCCAGGCCGATGCAAACGCCGGCGAGGGGGCGCCACGGGACTGCAAAGGAGGGGCGAGCGTGGCTGGTGCGGCGGAGAGCGGAGCCGGCGGGGGGGCGAGGAGTGTCCCTCCTTCGGCCACGGCGAGCGGTTCGATGGCGCCCGCTTGTGGGAAGGCCGACGGCTCCCCCAACGCTTCCGTCGGGGGAGCAGCCGGCACCGGGGGCGCGACAGCTGGAAGTGGCGGCGGCAAGGCAACGCCGGTGGGCACCGCCGAGGCCTGGAGGGGCTCGGCACCGGCGAGCGGATGGGCAGGGGCGACGCCGATCGCCGTCGGATCGCGTGGCAGCGTGATCTCCGGTGGGGCGAAGGCGCTGCCGGGGGTGTCGACGACGCTCCCTACCGGGGACGGCGCGGGCCCTTTTTGGACCACCGAGTAGGCCCCGTACATGATCGTGCCCAGGAGCCCGAGCACGATGAGTGGCTTGAGGGAGTCCATCGGGTCGGTATCGCGTTCGCGGCGGCGCGAGGTCGAGGTACGTGCCATGGCTGTCTTTCGCAGGGGGTGCGTCGAGTTTTCGCCACTCCGCAAGGGCGGCAGACTGTAGGACAGCCGGGGCCGAGGTGCCAGACCGCTTCAGGACCGTTCCCCGCCGGCCGAAGCCTCTCGGGGGCTTGGGAAGGCCAGGGGGAATGGGTGGGGTGTGATTCCGGGCAACCCGCGTCCTGCTTGGTCTGATGGCCCGATGTTTTTCCCTGCGACGGGGGGCGGGGCGTATATTCACGTCGATCAGGAACCGGCACGGAGCCATGACGATGAGTCCGTCCACATCCGATCCCGCAGCGCTGCGGGATGTCGTCGCCGTCGTTCTGGCAGGCGGCAAGGGCGCTCGCCTCGATCCCCTCACCAGGGATCGTGCCAAACCGGCCGTCCCCTTCGGCGGCGCCTACCGGATCGTCGACTTCGCCCTTTCCAACTGCGTCAACAGCGGCCTCCGTCGGGTGCAGGTGCTCACCCAGTACAAAGCTGTGAGCCTCGACCGGCACCTGATGCTCGGTTGGCATCGGTTCTTCTGCCGAGAACTCGGTGAGTTTCTCGACATCCTTCCACCCCAGCAGCGGGTCGACGAGAGTTGGTATCTCGGGACCGCCGATGCGGTTTTTCAAAACATCTATTCCCTGGAGATGGCGGCGCCCAGGCTCGTCGTGGTCCTCGCCGGGGATCATGTCTACAAGATGGACTACCGCGCGCTGGTCGCCGCTCACGACAACACCGGCGCCGACGTTACCGTCGCGGCGCTCCCGGTGCCTGTCGGGGCGGCTGGTGAGTTCGGGACGATGCGGGTCGATGCTGCCTCCCGCGTCGTCGAGTTTCGCGAGAAATCACCACACCCCCCCGAACTCCCCGGCCAGCCCGGAATGTGCCTGGCCTCGATGGGGATCTACTGTTTCTCCTGGCCGTTCCTCCTCGAACAGCTGCGCGCTGATCATGCCGCTGCCAGCCGTCACGACTTCGGCCATGACATCCTTCCGGCGGTGGTCCGCAGTCATGCCGTCCACGCCTACCCGTTCCGGGACGAGAACCGGAAGGCCGATGCTTACTGGCGCGACGTCGGGACGATCGATGCCTACTTCGAGGCCAATCTCGATCTCGTCGCCGTCGATCCGCAGCTCAATCTTTACGACGAACATTGGCCTGTCCGCACACTGCCCGCCGCCCACCCGCCCCCGAAGTTCGTGTTCGCCGATCCGGGGCCGGAGGGGCGTCGGGGCGAGGCCACCGACAGCCTTGTTTGCCTGGGAGCGATTGTCTCCGGAGGGCGGGCCTGGCGATCGATCCTCGGGCCTGGCGTGAGGATCCACAGCTGGGCCCAGATCGAGGAGAGCATCCTCATGGAAGGGGTCGACGTCGGCCGGCACGCCCGGCTCCGCCGGACGATCGTCGACAAGGGCGTGCGGATCCCAGCCGGCATGACGATCGGCTTTGATCCCGAGGCCGACGCGGCGATGGGCTTGACGATCTCCTCCGGAGGGGTGACGGTGGTACCCAAAGGCCATCTCTTCCCGACCGCTGCCCCGCTCCGAGGGAGCCGCAACGGCGGCGTCGCCTCCGCCCCCGCTGCCCAGGGTTGCCTCGTTCCTTCGCCCCCGTGACATCGAGTTCGATCCGTCGCTGTTCCCCGCTTTGCGCCACGTTCCCCCTATGCCGAAACGCAATCTCGTCCTCCTCTGTCTGATCGCCATTGCCAGCCTCCTGGCATGGGCTGCCCGCGACCGCGGTGGCCGGGGACGTCTGTATGGCGAAGTCACCGGGCATGTCGGCCGGATGGTTCTCGAACCGGTCGACGACGAGGCCCTTTTCCGTGGTGCGATGGAGGGAATGTTCGCGCGGCTCGACGAACACTCCGCATTCGTATCGGTCGAGCCGGCGAGTCTTCCCGCTAGCGAGCCGGCGGCCGAGTTCGCCGGGGTCGGCCTCGAGCTCACGACCGCAGCGCGCGACGGACTGCCTTCGGTGATCACGCCGCTCGTCGGATCGCCGGCGTGGCTTGCCGGCATCGCAGCCGGAGACAGAATCTTGGCGATCGACGGAATCGCCACCGATCGGATGCGGCTCAAAGAAGCGGTGGCCAGACTCCGCGGGCCGGCTGGCAGTCGGGTGATGCTCGATATCGCCCCCCCCGACGGCGATCCCACCGAAGTCAGCGACGAAGCGGGGAACATCACGGCCACGATGAGCGTGTCGCTGGAGCGGGCGATGCTCCGCACCGAGACAGTCTGCGGAGACCGGCGCCGGGCCGACGGTTCCTGGGATTGGTTCCTCGAGGGGGAGGAGGGAGTGGCGCTGATTCGTCTCTCGCGGTTCTCGCCCCATTCCGTCGGCGAACTCGATCGGGCGGTCGCGGAGATCGCCGCGGCGGGGCAGCCCTCGGGGGTGATCCTCGACCTCCGCGGAAATCCGGGCGGGAGTCTCGATGCCGCGATCGATGTCTGTGACCGGTTTCTCGAGGACGGTGTGATCGTGTCGATGCGGCGTCGTCCTGCCGCCGGCACCAGGCCTGTGACCGCCTCGATCGAACAACTCGACGTCCGCCGGGCGACCCCCGGCGCGCTCTTCCGCGGGGCGCCGATGGTGGTGATCGTCGATGGCGTGACGGCGAGCGCCGCCGAGATCGTCGCGGCCTGCCTCCAGGATCATGGGCGGGCGGTCGTGGTGGGGAGTCGGACGTTCGGCAAGGCGACGGTCCAAACCACCGTGCCGCTCTCCGATGGTCGCCATGCGGTCCGGCTGACGACGGCCGAATACCTCCGCCCGAACCTCGCCCCCCTCCACCGTCGGCCGCACGATCCGGACGCCCAGGCCTGGGGCGTGTCGCCCGACCGGGGCTATGAACTCACCCCGACCGGCGGGACGCTCGATGCCGTGCGCGACTGGCGTCTCCACCGCGATTCGGTTCCCAGGAACCCGGCAGGAGGAGCGATCGGCGCGGAGCCGGTGGCCGACAGCGCGGGGGGCGAATCATCGGCTCTCTGGCCCCGCCACGTCGACCCGGTCCTCGGCCGCGCCGTGGCGGCGATCGGAGCCCGGCGGGCGCTGGCGGGGGAGTGAGCGACTCCCGGCGGCCCCCGCTCACCCCGCGCCGATCTCGGTGGCGAGGAAGAAGCTCCCTGCGATGCACACCAGCCCGCGGGCTCCGGCGAGCTTCCTCGCTGCCTTCAGGGCCTCGGCCGGTGACTGGGCTGTCGTCGGCACGGGCAGCCCCGCCGCGGCACAGGCCGCCACGAGTCGCTCGGTCGTCGCCGCCCGGGGGTTGGTGAGATAGCGGGTGACGACAACCCGGTCGAACCGCCCCCGGCAGCAGGCGAGCATCTCCTCGATCTGCTTGTCGGCACTCGCGGCGAAGAGGAGCACCCGCGGCGCACCGCGGGCCGTCGTGGCCGCGAGTGGGGCTTCGAGCGTCTCGACAAGCGACTCCATCGAGGCGACGTTGTGGGCCGCGTCGAGGATCACCAGCGGCCGGTCGGAGATCCGCTCGATCCGCGACGGGAGATGGACCGACGCTAATCCCGCCCTCACTGCCGTCTCGGGGATCGGGAAACCACGCCGACGGAGTTCACCGATCGTGATCACGGCAAGCCCGGCGTTGTCGGCCTGGTGACGGCCGGCCATCGAGAGGGGATAGGTGAGCTCTTGCCCGCCTTCACCTGCGGCGCGGAGCAGGAGCATCCCTCCGGCGAGCGATGTCGCGGCCTTTGCAGGGGCGTGTGAAATCGCGAAATCGCGGTCGATGAGGCGGAGCGGCGCCCGGCGCTTCCTGGCCGTGGCGACGATCACCTTCCGGGCGGACAGATCGCGCGCACCGCACACGACGGGACAGCCCCGCTTGATGATCCCGGCCTTCTCCGTGGCGATGTGGCGGACGGTGGGGCCGAGGATTGCCATGTGGTCGAGGCTGATGCTCGTGATCACCGAGACGACCGGCCGGGAGACGTTCGTCGCGTCGAGCCGGCCGCCGAGGCCTGTCTCGAGAACGGCGATGTCGACCTTGGCCCGGGCAAAGTGGTCGAAGGCCACGGCCGTCACCACCTCAAACCAGGTCGGCACGCGCGTGCCGCGGCGGACCGCAGAGGCGTCGAGCTGCTCGACGGCCGGGACGACCGTGGCGAACGAGCGGAGGAGATCGGCCTCGGGGATCGGCCGGCCGTCGACCGCGATCCGCTCTTCGAGCCGATGGACGTGGGGGGAGAGGTAGCGACCGACCCGCAGCCCTGCCTCTCCGAGGATCGCGGCGATCATCGCCACCGTCGAGCCCTTCCCCTTCGTGCCAGCCACGTGGACCACCGGAAAGGCGTCGTGCGGGTTGCCGATCAGGGCGAGCAGCCGTCGCATCCTCGCCAGGCCGAACGAGCCGTCGCCCCCCGGGCCGACCGGCGTCTGACGTTCGTAGTTCACCCGCGAATCGAGCCAACCGAGCACCGCTGCCCGGGGCCCGGCATCGAGCTGGTCGCCGCGAGGGCGGGAGGGGGTCGACCGCGATCGAGGCATCTTCCGCAAACTCCCACGGCGCCGTGAATCCCCCGAGTGTACCGCCAACTGGCCCGCTTCCGGCGACCAATCGGGCTTGATCGCTGGGCGAGTTTCCAAGACCCTCCGTCGCGACTCCCTCCGTCCACATTCGCCTCAGCGTGACCACCATGCTCGTCCCAACAGCCGCCATCGACTCCGTCGACCAGCGTCGGGGATTCATGATGCTCCCCGCCGGCGTGATGGTGGCCGTCCTTCTGTTCTTCGGAAGTGCCGCAGCGGCGCAGGCTCCCCCAGAGGTGCTTGGAACTCCTCCAGCGCTGCCGGCAGCGCCGCCAGCCGATTCCTTCCCGGCGTTTCCGTCGACACAGGTCCCGGGCCCTCCGCCGCCGCTGGCCCCACCGCTTCCCCCCTTGCCGTCCGCCGGGGGTGAAATGCCCTCGTCGGCGCCGTTGACCTCCGGCCAGGTCGAAGGAGGCGTGTCGCTCGATGGCGGGGTGGTACCTCCGCCGATGTATGTCCCTGACCCCAACGATCTCGGCGGCTATGCGGCCCTCCCCGAGGCTGTGGCCACCGACCTAGTTCCCTCCTGGCCCCGTTGGTTTGCTGGCGCCAGCGGCTTGATCATGACGCGCACGCTGCCGTCAGGAACGGCCACGATGCAGCCGTCAGCCGGGCTGACGACGCTCACGACCTCCTCGGCCGCAGCCACCTGGCCCGGCGGACTCGATTTCCAGGTGGGACGGTGGATGGGGGAGCAGCAGAACTGGGCCCTCGAAGGAATCTATTGGGGGGTGTATGGCCTCGGCACCTCCGCGACGGTGACCGGGACGGGGATCAATGCGATCCCCCAGGCCCCTGGCGTGATCCTCGCCGGATCCCCGGCATCGGCCTTCCTCACCGATGCCACGCAGCAGCAGGTGGCCCGGTCAGATCTCGTCAACGACGTCGAAATCAACTGGCTCTACCGGCTCACGGATCGCCCCGAGTTTCTCCCGCTCGACCGTCGGCTCGGCTTCATGTGGCTGGCCGGCTTCCGCTTCTTCGAACTCCAGGACGTGCTCTCGCAGACGTCGACGTCGTCGACACTTCCGCCATCGTCGATTGGCGCCAATCAATCGCTCCTCTCGGTGGCGACCAACAACAACCTCTTCGGCGCTCAGGTGGGGGCTAAGGCCGACTGGCGGATCGCGCCGCGGATCCGCCTCTCGGCCGTCCCGAAGTTCATGATCGGGGGCAACGCGATCACGAACACCACCGAACTGACCACGATCAATGGCTCCGGGGCCACCTTCGCCGGCGGGCAGCCAGTGAACGTCCATTCGACGCTCGGTGTCTTCTCCTGGCTGGGGAGCGTCGATAGCTCGGTGGCCTGGGATGTGACCGACCACTGGAGCCTGTCGCTGGGCTACCGCGTCGTTGGCGTCGGGAACATCGCCCAGGCCGACGGGCAATGGCCGTCGACGCTTGCAGCCCCCAGTGCGCTCCAGGGGATCAACGCCGGATCGAGCACGATCCTCCACGGCGGCTTCGCCGGCTTCCAGGGCCGGTACTGAAATGAGCTGATCTGCCCGGATGCAGCCTTGCAGCTGCGTTGGGGTTTGGTCAGCCACTCCACAGCCTGCTAGCGAGAGCAGTAGTCGATCGCCCTGGCGATCTCGCTCTTGAGATCCTTGCGGGCCACGATCCGGTCAATGAACCCGTGCTCGAGGAGGAACTCGCTCGTCTGGAAGCCCTTGGGGAGTTCGACGCGGATCGTCGCCTTGATCGTGCGGGGGCCGGCGAAGCCGATCAGCGCCCTCGGTTCGGCGAAGCAAAGATCACCGAGTGAGGCGAAGCTCGCCGCCACGCCGCCCATCGTCGGATTGGTGAGGACGGAGATAAACAGGCCGCCGGCCTGCGCGTAACGGGCCAGAGCCGCCGACACCTTCGCCATCTGCATCAGCGAGAGGATTCCCTCGTGCATCCGCGCCCCGCCGCCCGAGGCCGAGATGATGATCAGCGGCAGTTTCTGCGGGGTGGCCCGCTCGATGAGTCGGGTGAGGCGTTCGCCGACGACGCTCCCCATGCTCCCCATGATGAACGATGAGTCGGTGACACCACAGGCGACCCGTCGTGCCCGGATCATGCCGGTGCCGGTGAGCGCCGCGTCGGAAAGACCGGTCCGCTTCTGCTCGGCCACGAGCCGCTCGGCGTAGGGCTTCTTGTCACGAAAGCCGAGCGGGTCGGTCGGACGGAGTCCGGCATCCCATTCCTCGAACGTGCCGGTGTCGCAGAGCTGTTCGATCCTGGTCGCCGCCGAGACATACCAGTGAAATCCGCACTTCGGGCAGACGTTGAGGATCTCCTCCGCTTCCTTGCGGTAGATCGTCTGCTGGCAGCCGTCGCACTTCTGCCAAAGCCCTTCAGGAACCCCTCGCTTCGGCCGCGGCGCGCGGGGCGTGGGGGACGCGGACGGGGGGGCGCCGGAGGGCTTCGTGGCAGGGGCCGGCTCATGACCGGCCGGCGCCACCTTGCCGGCGGGTTGCGAAGCGGCGGAGGGATTGCGTCGTTCCATGCGACCGGTCGGGAAGGAGGGCAACGGCGAGGAATAAAGTCGGCGGCAGCAAGGCTGTCGAGCCTCAAGCCCACAGTGTAGTCGGTGGCGGTCGAGCGATGCTGCGCCGGTCTCGCCGCCCCCTGCTGGAGGGGCGACGGTGACGTCTTTCCCGAGAATGTCAGGATTGCGCCAGGCCGAGTCGTCCGCGGAGCGTTGCCAACGCCGTGGCAGCGCCGAAGACCCCCAACCCGGTCGCAGGCAGCGGGGGCCGGGGCGTGGGGGGGCTGACCCGGAGTTCCACAGCCGCCGGGTCGGTGGCCGCGATCGCCCACAGGTCGCCGGGGCCATCGTCTGTCAGCAGGGAGCGAATGATCCGGTCGATCGGCTGGGGCACGACCACCGCCACACGCTCCCCGGGGTGTCGGGCAACCATCTTGCCAATCGCCTGGGCGATGCGATCGCGGGCGGCGGAGAGTGGCTCGCCGTCCGGGGGCACCACCGTCCACGGATCCTCCTCCCAATGCCTCGCCAAGCGCGGTTGCCGGCGGCGGATCTCGCTCACGAGCATCCCCTGCCAGAGCCCGAGATCGAGGCCCACAAGGTGGGGCACCCTTCGTGGCACAAGGTGGAGGCGATCGCCGATGACGTCGGCTGTCTCGATGGCGCAGGTCGTCGGGGAGGTGTAGAGGGCGACGGGGGGCGCTGCCGCGAGGTGGCGGGCTGTTTCGCTGGCGGCAGCGATGCCGGCCGGCGTCAGCGGGATATCGAGATTGCCGCTGATGCGGCCCTGCAGATCGTAGTCCGTCGCACCCGATCGGATCACGACGAGGAGATCAGCCATCGAGAGAAAGACTCCTGGGGGGATGATCCGCGGCGCGAGCCGCGTCGCCGGCGATCTGTTCGAGATCGCGGATCGCGAGGGCGTAATCGGGGGATTTGATGACGGCGCTCCCAGCGACGATGTATTCCGCACCCGCGGCGGCCACGGGGCCGATCGTCGTCGTGGAGATACCGCCGTCGACACACAGCCGGACATGCGGATGCCCGTTGGAACGGGCCTCGGCGAGCGCCGTGAGCTTGGCGAGCGCGGCAGGGTCGAAGGACTGGCCCCCGAAGCCGGGCTCGACGCTCATGACGAGAACGCCGTCGCAGTGATCCAACAGCGCAATCGCGCGTTCGACGGGGGTCTTCGGGCTGATCGCGAGATGAGCGCGGGGGCCGAGGTGGCGGATCGCGTCGAGCGTCTTCGCCGCGTCGGGCAGGGCTTCGACATGGACGGTGAGGATGTCGGCGCCGATGCGCGCGTAGTCGGCCAGCCAGCGATCTGGATCTGCCACCATGAGGTGGACCTCGATCGGCACCTTTGCCGCGCGGCGCACCGCCTCTACCACCACCTGCCCGTAGGTCAGTTGCGGCACGAACACGCCATCCATGATGTCGAGATGGATCGCAGCAGCGCCCGCCTCCTCGAGTCGGGAGACCTCTGCGGCCAGATGACCGAAGTCGCACAACAGGAGGGCAGGAAGAACGACGGGGCCACAACGCTCGACCCGGACGGCGAGAGCGTCAGCTGAATGGCCTGTGGGACGATTTCCGGCCGCGGACTTCACACGCATCGGCCGCTTGTCGCGACCGGCCTGCATCGATGGAGTCGGCGGTCGCTCCCAAAATGGAAACCCTTCGCCGACGTCGTCAGTCTACCATCCGTTCTTGCCATTCCAGAGGCCCCCCACCCAGTTCCCGTTTGGAGATCGGGGCGCAACCATCGCCGCCGGATAGACTTGCGGGCAATCCAACCGCGTGGGGAAGGCCGCAGAAAAGCCCCGCCGACACCTCGCCGGAGGGCCGAACTATGACCGCCTCTTCCACGGGCCCTGGGAATCCTTCTCCGTCCCCGTTCGCCGCCACCGAAGCTCCGGGGCGGGCCGGAAATCTCGGGGGGCCTCGGGCCCACATCCTCCACGAAGCCAACTACGCCCAACTCCTGGCGCGGCGGCCGAACATCGCGGTGCTGCCGTGGGGGGCGACTGAGGCGCACAACTGGCACATGCCCCACGGCACCGATGTCGTCGAGGCGGTGTCGCTCGCCGAGCGGGCTGCCGATCTGGCCGTCGCGGCTGGCGCCCGGGTGATCGTCCTCCCCGCGATCCCGTATGGCAACAATGCCCAGCAGCAGGATCAGGTGGCCACGGTCCACTTCTCGACCGCGACGGCGCTTGCCATCCTCCGCGATGTGACCGACAGCCTCGCGCGACAGGGGATCGACCGGCTCGTGATCGTCAACGGGCACGGGGGGAACGACTTCAAGCCGATGGTCCGTGACTGTCAACTCACCTCGGGCCTGACGATCCTCGTCGTCGACTTCTGGAGGCTCTGCCCTGACGTCCTCACTGCCACCTTTCCCGACCCTGGGGATCATGCCGGACAGCTGGAGACATCGCTGCTCCTCCACCTCCGTCCGGAATGGATGGAGATGGAGCGGGCCGGCAGGGGCGAGGCGGCGGCGCGACTTCCTGATGGCATCCGTCAGGCGAACGCCTGGACTCCGCGCCCGTGGTCGAAGGTCCAGCCCGACACCGGCAGCGGTGATCCGGCCGGCTCCTCCGCCGCGCTCGGGGCCCGCTACTTCGAGGCTGCGGCCGCGTCGCTGGCCACCCTCCTGACGACGGTGTCGGGGCTCGACCGAGGCGTTGACGTCTTCGGCTGAAAGTCGCGGCTCACCGCTTCGCCGACGGTCGGCGGCATGGATGAGGGAGGAACGCGGAGGGCGGCGGACGACCGGGCCGGATCCCTCGCCGATGGAGTTGGCGGAGGCGAAGTGCGAGGATTCCGTGGCCGCAGGATCGCTCACGAAACGCTCATACTTCCCTTCCACACTGCAAGCGTCCCAGGATCGGGCCTTTTGTCAGGCCGTCAGGCCAAACTTCAGGAGTCGTCGGATGCCCTCCCTCTGCCCGTCTGCATGGTTTGAGTCGGTGACGTCGCTGGGGCGAGCCTGCCTCGCTGTGGCGTGCCTCACGCTCTTCGTCGCCACTCCCGCCCCGGCCCAGGACATCGATCCCGAACTCAAGCCCTACAAGAAGGTCGGCGGCGAGGTCGCGGGGACGCTCAAGTGCGTCGGCTCTGACACGATGAACAACCTCGTCTCCCTCTGGGTCGAGGGGTTCAAGAAGTCGTATCCGGGCGTCCGTGAGGGGATCGAGGGGAAGGGGTCGGCCTCCGGGCCTCCGGCGATCACCGAGGGGACGGCAACGTTCGGCCCGATGAGCCGCGACTGGAAGCCGTCGGAGATCGACACCTTCAAGGAGAAGCATGGCTATCCCCCGACGGTCGTCCCGGTGGCGATCGACATGCTCGCCGTCTTCGTTCACAAGGACAATCCGATCAAGAGCCTGTCGCTCGAGCAGGTCGATGCCATCTTCTCCAAGAACCGCAACGGCGGCGCGAAGGCCGACATCCGCACCTGGGGCGATCTCGGCCTCGAAGGGGAATGGAAGAACAAGCCGATCAGCCTTTACGGCCGCAACGCGACCAGTGGCACCTACGGCTATTTCAAGGAGAACGCGCTTTTCAAGGGCGACTTCAAGCCGACGGTGAAGGAACAGCCGGGGAGCTCGGCGGTGGTCCAAGCGGTCGCCAGCGACGAGGCGGGGATCGGCTACAGCGGCATCGGCTACGCGACGGCCGACGTCCGCGCCGTCCCGCTCTCCCTGAAGACTGGTGGGGATCCGGTGACGACCGCGCCAGAGAATGCCTACAGCGGCGACTATCCCCTCGCCCGCTTCCTGTACTTGAGCGTCAACCACAAGCCGGGGGCCGACCTCGATCCGCTCCGGCGTGAGTTTCTCCGCTATGTCCTCAGTGCCAGCGGGCAGGCTGACGTGAAGAAGGACGGCTACCTGCCGGTCACCGGCGTGGTTGCCACCGAGGCGCTCGGTAGCGTCGGTGTCTCCGCCCCGTGACCATCGCCGCCGTTGCCGACCGCAGTCTTTCCCTTCCTTCAGCAGACGTGACAACGCCCCGCCGCCGGGGTGGTGAATGAATCCCGACGCCAGCTTCACCGGCCGTGCCCGCCGTCGTACCACCCGCCCAGGGGTACGGTTCGGTGACACGTTGGCCCGTGCGGTGATCACGCTCGGTGGGATCGGCACGATCGCCGCGGTGCTGCTGATGGGGGTGTTTCTCCTCGCCGTGGCCCTGCCGCTGTTTCGCTCCGCATCGATCGGCGGACATGCCACGACGTCCCTCGATGCGGTCGGGGGAGGCGGGGCCGACGCGCCTGCCGTGATCGCCATCGGCACCGACGACACCGGGGAGATCGCCTGGAATCTCGACCTCGGTGCCGGGAGAATGCGGCTGCTCGATCTCACCGATGGCGCGGTGGTGCTCGATCGACCGCTGGGGGAAGCTGGCGCGGGACTGGACGGCGCCACGGCGCTGCGAGTTCATCCGGGGAGCACGCTGGCCGTCGTCGGGTTTCCTGATGGGGCCTTCCGAACCGCGACGGTCGGCATCGAATCGACTTTTATTCCGCAAGCAGAGATTGCCGACGACGCTCGGTCGATCGCGGTCGGCCAGGCCCTGCCCGATGTGGATGGAGCCGTCTTCCGCAGCGCCATCGACCGCTGGGCACGGATCCGGGTCGTCACCGCGGCTTCCGGTGAGCCTGCGCGGGATCTATCGGGGCGGATCGTCGATGTCGACGTCACGCCGCTGACAGGCGGCCCACTCGTCGCGGCCGTCGACGACACCGGCGCGATCCGGGTGGAGCGGCGGTCGACGAAGCGGAACATGCTCACGGGGAAGGAAGTCACGAAGCGGGACGGTGCCACGATCCCGGCCGAGGCGGCGGTGGCTGGCGCCGCTGCGGGGAAGGCCGTCCATCTGCGTCTCTCCGAACTCGGGGATCAACTGTGGGCGATTGCCGCCGATGGTCGCGGCCGCCGTTACTCGATTCGCGCGATCGACAAGCCGGTGTTGATGGAGACATTCGATGCCGGCAGCGGCGCCGATGTCACCGCCGTCGTTCGGTTGTTCGGAGGCAACGCGCTGGCCGTCGGCGATGCCGCCGGCGTCGTCCGGGTGTTTTTCACCTCGCGTCAGGCTGACGCCACGGCGGAGGACGGCTTGGCCGTCGTCGCTGCCAAAACCTTTCCCGCCGCCAACGCGGCCCGGCCAGAGCGGGTCACGACGCTCGCCGCTTCTCCCCGGTCGCGGTTGTTTGCGGCCGCCGATGCCGCAGGGACCGTCCGCCTCCTCCATTCGACGGCCGGCACGGCCGTACTCTCGGTGAACGCCGTGGCAACCGACCGGCTCGCCGGGGCGCCGCGGCTGCTCGCTCTGGGGGCTCGCGAAACGACACTGCTCGCCGCCGACGACCGGGGGATCGTGTCCTGGGGGTTTGACGCCGGTTACCCGGAGATCTCCGCCGGCGCCCTGTTCCGGCCGGTGTGGTACGAGAACTATCCCGGCGCCGTCCACGCCTGGGAGACAACTGGCCACCAGACGTTCGAGTCGAAGTTCGGATTCATCCCGCTCGTTGTCGGTACGATCAAGGCGACGCTTTACGCGATGCTGTTCGCGACGCCGGTTGCGATCCTGGCCGCGATCTTCTCGAGCCAGTTTCTCCACCCGTCATGGCGGGCGCGGATCAAGCCTGTGATCGAGATGATGGCCAGCCTGCCGAGCGTTGTCCTCGGGTTCATGGCGGGGCTTGTGATCGCCCCGCTGGTGGAGCGCGGGCTGGCCCCGGTGATTGCCGGGTTCTTCATCGTGCCGCTGACGCTCCTCCTCGGGGCACACCTCTGGCAACTGCTCGCCACAGGGGCGCGGATGCGGCTGGCGGCCTGGCGGTTGCCGATCATCGGCTTTCTGGGCCTGCCCGTCGGGGCCCTCGCGAGCTTGGTCGTGGCGCCGCACCTCGAGCGTCTCCTGTTCGGCGGTGACCTGCGCGCTTGGCTCGATGGCCGGGGGGGGAGCGGTCTGGGGGGCTGGGTGCTCGCCTTCCTGCCGGTGGCAGCGATCGCCGCGACGATGATTTGCAACCGACTTGTGAACCCTTGGCTGAGGGGCGTGAGCATCGGCTGGCCACCGCGTCGGGCGGCGCTTGTGTCGCTGGCAGTGTTCGCTGGCGGTGTGGTGCTGACGGTGGCCCTGGCTTTTGCTGCCGCGACGTTCCTCGACGCCATCCGCCTCGACGCCCGTGGCGGGCTCCTCGGCAGCTATGTCCAGCGGAATGCGATGATCGTCGCCTTCGGGATGAGCTTCGCGGTCATCCCCCTGATCTTCACGATCGCCGACGACGCCCTGTCGAGTGTCCCCGATCATCTCAGGAGCGCCTCACTGGGAGCTGGCGCTACCCCCTGGCAGACCGCGATCCGCGTCATCCTTCCCGCCGCCGCCAGCGGCATCTTTTCGGCCGTGATGATCGGGCTCGGCCGGGCCGTCGGGGAGACGATGATCGTCCTCATGGCGGCGGGCAACACGCCGATCATGGACTGGAGCCTGTTCAGCGGTTTCCAGACGCTCTCGGCCGCGATCGCCACCGAGCTTCCCGAGGCGGCCCGCGGCTCCTCGCACTATCGGGTCTTGTTTCTGGCGGCGCTGACCCTGTTCTCGCTGACGTTCGTCCTCAACACCGTCGCCGAGATCATCCGCGAGCGTTTCCGGAGGAGGTCGCATGAGCTCTGATCCGCTTCGCCGCCGTCGCTCGACGCACGCCGCGCTCGCCGCCCATGGCGAAGCGTGGGTCTGGCTCACTGGCGGCTGCCTGGCCCTGGCCATGACCATGATCATCGGGCTCCTCGGCTACATCGTCTCGGAGGGGGTGGCGACGTTCTGGCCGCGCCCGATCGAGCTGATCGAGCTCACGGATGGCCGGAAGGTGCTCGGCGAGGAGACGGGGCGCGACAAGGCCCCCGACGGCACCGGCCGGCGCCTCGTCCGCACGGCCAATTTCGAACTGACCGGGAAGCACTTCGAGTGGTTTGACGATGGCGACGTGACGGCCACGACGCGCCCGGCCGAGGCGACCGTCGTCGAGCGGCTCGAAGGAGGGCGATTCCAAGGATTTCCGACGCGGCTGCTCCATGGCGACGAGGTCGTTGCCGCCGGGGGCGAGGAGGCGTGGCGCGGATTCCGCGAGAAGCATCCCGACGTTCGGCGGCGTTGGCGGGAGGCGTGGCGGATCGACAAGGGGGACCGGGGCGTACTCCAGCGGAAGCTCCGCGCGGCGCGCCTGGCGGTCGTCCGGGCCGGGCTTTCCGCCGGCGCCGACTCTCCGGCAGAGGCCGCGGCGGCCGCCGCGGAGAAAGCCGTGGCCGCGGAGGTCGAGGCCCAGGAGCGCCGGCTCGATGAGCGGACGGCCGAACTGCGGGCCGGCAACGATGGCTGGGGGCTCGAGTTCACCACCGCCTCCGGGGAGACGGTCGTCCTGCCGATGGCGGACATCGTCCGGGCCTGGCAGCCCAACAAGGCTTCCTTCCAGGAACGCCTCGGCGTCTATGCCTCGCGGTGGGGGGAGTTTCTCGGCGACGATCCCCGCGAGGCCAACAGCGCCGGCGGCGTCTTCCCGGCGATCTGGGGCACGATCGCGATGACGCTCATCATGGCGCTCCTCGTTGCCCCGTTCGGCGTCCTCGCCGCGCTCTATCTGCGGGAGTATGCGTCGCGCGGTCCGCTGACGGCTGCCGTTCGCATCGCCATCAACAATCTGGCCGGTGTGCCGAGCATCGTCTATGGCGCCTTCGGCCTGGGATTCTTCTGTTACGTCCTCGGGGGCTCGATCGACGAGCTCCTCTTCCGCCCGGCGCTCGTCGCCGACGGCCAGCCGACCTTCGGCACCGGCGGGCTCCTCTGGGCCTCGCTGACGCTGGCGCTGCTCACGCTGCCGGTGGTGATCGTGGCGACCGAGGAGGCCCTCTCCGCGGTGCCCAACTCGATGCGCGAGGGCTCGTATGCCTGTGGCGCGAGCAAGTGGCAGACGATCCGGCGGATCGTGCTCCCCCGGGCCCTTCCGGGGATCATGACGGGGCTCATCCTGGCGATGGCCCGGGGCGCCGGCGAGGTGGCGCCGCTGATGCTCGTCGGCGTGAAGAAGCTCGCGCTCGATCTCCCCATCGATGGGACGTTCCCCTACGTCCATCCGGAGCGGGAGTTCATGCATCTGGCCTATCTGATCTACGACGTCGGCTTCCAGAGCCCGAACAGCCAGGCAGCCAAGCCGATGGTGTTCACGATCACGTTCCTGCTCGTCGCGATCATCGCGCTGCTCAACGTGGCGGCGATCTGGATTCGCGGCCGGTTGCGACGCCGATACGTCTCCCAGCAGTTCTGAAGCCCGACGGGCGCCCCTCCGTTCCCCGCGAGTCTGCACGATGTCGACCTCACCCTCCCCCGCTGATCCCCGCCAGCCGCCCCCTTCGGCCGGGCCCGCCACCGACCGCCTCGCCGTGGTGGCCGCCGGTGGCCAGGTGGAGCCTGAGGTCCACGAGCGGGTGCGGCAGACGCCGGCCGTCCTCGAGATCGATCGATTCAATCTCTGGTATGGCACGAAGCAGGCGCTCCACTCGATCACGATGCCGATCCCGCACGGCAAGGTGACGGCGTTGATTGGCCCGAGTGGTTGCGGGAAGTCGACCCTCCTCCGCAGCGTCAACCGGCTCAACGACCTCGTGCCGAGCGTGCGGATCACCGGCGAGATGCGGCTCAATGGCGACCCGATCTACGACCAACGGATGGACGTCATCGAGCTCCGCAAGCGGATGGGGATGGTCTTCCAGCGCCCCAATCCGTTTCCGATGAGCATCTACGAGAACGTCGTCTATGCCCTGCGGATCGACGGTGAATCGAGGCGGCCCGTCCTCGATGAGGTCTGTGAGCGAAGCCTTCGCGGCGCCGCGTTGTGGGACGAGGTCAAGGATCGACTCAGCGAGAGCGCCCTGGGGCTTTCCGGGGGCCAGCAGCAGCGTCTGTGCATCGCGAGGGCCATCGCCGCCGAGCCGGAGGTGCTCCTCCTCGACGAGCCCTGTTCGGCGCTCGATCCGATCGCCACCGGCAAGGTCGAAGAGCTCATCCAGGAACTCCGCGGGCTCTACTCCGTGCTCATCGTCACCCACAACATGCAGCAGGCGAGCCGCTCGAGCGACTACACGGCCTTCATGTATCTCGGGCGGCTGATCGAGTATGGCCCGACGACCGACATCTTCACAAAGCCTGTGCTCCGCGAGACCGAGGCCTACGTGACGGGGCGATTCGGCTGAGCCCTGCCTGACGCGCTTTCGGTATGACGACAATTCAACGGAGGCTCCCGGCGGGAGGCATCGATGACGCGGCACATCGACCGGCAGATCGGCAATCTCAAGGAGAAGATCCGCCGTGTCGGCACGGTCGTCGAGGAAGCGATCTCCAAATCGATCTCAGCGGTGATCAACCGCGACGTTCAACTCGCGCAGCGCGTCCTCGCGAGTGACGATGCGATCGACCGGATGGAGGTCGAGGTCGAGGAGGAATGCCTCAAGATCCTCGCCCTCTACCAGCCGGTGGCGGCCGATCTCCGCTTTGTCGTCGCCGTCCTCAAGATCAACAACGATCTCGAGCGGATGGGCGACCTGGCGAAGAACATCGCCAAACGCGTTGCCCAGCTCGAGGGGGCGGGGCCGGTCGACCTGCCACCGGAGATCCGCACGATGGCGATGCAGGCCGAGGAGATGGTGCGGGAATGCCTGGCGGCGGTGATCGATGCCGACCCGGTGTTGGCGCGGAGGATCCGCGAGCAGGATGACGTCGTCGACCAGGCCCGCCAGAAGGTCCGCAAGCGAATCCTCGCCGGCATCAAGGAGCATCCGGAGAACGTCGAGGTCCTCCTCCGCATCAACTCGATCACGAAGCACATCGAGCGGATCGCCGACATGGCAACGAATGTCGCCGAGGACGTGATCTACATGGTCGAGGGGGACATCGTCCGCCATCGACCCGAGGAATGATCGGCCGCCGGCAGCCGTGGACTGGGCATCTGCGGCTGACTTTTCCCGCCCGATGCCCCTCCGAACCGGGGTGCGTTGCAGGGGCCGATTGACCGTGGATCCTGCCGGGCGGCCCCGTCACCCGTTCGACGATGGGGCCAAACGGTCGTTTTTGCGGCACAAACGCCGGTGGGCGGCCACTCCTCTGGCGTGGTACGCTCTCCGCACTTGACCCCCGGGTCAACGCCGTCGCCATCCCGGCTCGACGCGTTCCCCGCCAGTCCACCATCCGACGGTTTCCGACCGTCGACAGCGTGAAGGGCCCGACATGCCGATGCGATCCCCCGTCGCCACCGTGCTTTGCGCTGCGTCCTCCCGTCAATCGGCACGGGGCGCTGGAAACGCCAGGCGGGCGGTCGGAACGATTCTCCGTTGGCTGTGTCTGGGGGCGGCATTCGTCGTCGCTGGACCGGGCGTCGCCTCGGCCCAAGTGCTCCCCCCGCCGCTCCCTCCCGGCGTCACCGTCCCTCCGCCGGCCGGGGCCATCCCCGTCGGCCCTGCCGTCGGCGTCCCTGTGCCGATTGGTGTGCCGCAGCCTGTGGCCGCTCCGCCTGGCATCGGTGTGCCGCAGCCGTTTCCGCAGGCCCCGCTGCCCGTGCAGGCCCCCCTGCCGGTGGCCCCTTCGGCCGCCGCTGTGATCCCTGGTCAGGATCCAATCCTCGTCAACATCACCGGGCCGCTGGCCGCCAAGCTCGGTGAGAAGGTTTCGTTCGAGGTCGAATTGGTCAACCGATCGGGTCGGCCGCTCACGGGACTGCGGGTCGTCGATTACTTCGATCGGGGATTTCATCACGAGGCGTCGGCCAGCCCGATCGAGCAGCGTGGCACGATCGACATGGCCGCCGGAACCTCGCGCCGGTTGACGCTCGACTTCTTCACCGACGAACCGGGGCGGCAGTGTCATCGGGTCGAGATCCTCGACCAAGCGCACACCTTCATGGGCGGAGCCACCGAGTGCGTCCTCGTCACAGCGCCGGCGACAGCGGTAGCAGCAGCGCCTGCCGTCCCGGTGGCGCCTGCTCCGGTGCCGACGCCAGCCTTGCCGCCACCGCTCCCGGTGCCGGTGCCGGTTGCCCCGGCACCGACGGCGTCCGTCATCGCCCCGGCTCCGTTGGCCCCCGCGCCGGTGGCTGTGGCGATTCCTCCGGCCGCGGCGATTCCCGCCCGTCCGCCGATGACGGCGACGGCGCCCCCTGCCGCTGCCTCGTTCGAACTCGACATGAGCGGCCCGCCGGAAATCCTCGAAGGGGCCGTGGGGGAATTTCAAGCCACGGTGCGAAACACCGGAAACGCCCCCTCCGGGCCGACGACGCTCGAGCTGACCTGGGATCCGATCTACACCCCGCTGGAAGGCTCCACGGGCCTCGTCCTCGGCACGAACAGCGTCTCCTGGACGCTGCCGCCGATCGAGCCGCGGGGGGGAGTCACTCGACAGATCAATCTCTCCCCCAAGCTGCCTGCCAGCGCCCGTGGTGGGCAGGCCTCCCGGGCAAAGGTCAAGGCGATCCTCTCGCAGAGTTCCACCGGCGTGATGGTGGCCGACGAATCGTTCGTCCTCATCCGCTCGACGGCTCCTCCGCTGCGGACGCCACGGGAGGCGGGGCTGCGGGTCTCCATCGCCGACTGTGACGATCCGGTCCAGGATGGGGGATCGACGCGGATCGTCTGTACGGTGACCAACGACGGCAGCGTCGATTCGGGCCGGCTGCGGCTGGTGGTGAATCTCCCCAGTCAAGCCCGTGTCTTCGGCGATCCGATCCCGCCGCGGGTGACGACCGAGGGGCAGACGCTGACCTTCGACGGGATCAATTCGATCCCCCCCGGGGGACACTCGACCTTCGAGGTCACCTACAAGCTCCCCGCCGGAGCGGGCACGCGCGCCACCTCCGTGGCGACGCTCTCCGGTGACGAACTCGAGGGGCGGACCGAGTCGGAGTGCACGACGACCTTTCTCGGCCCCTGACGCTCCAGCCGCGTCCGCCGCACGACCGGTGCGACCGCGGCAAACGGTGTCACCGCCCGTGCCCGGTGGGGCGCTCGATCCGGGGGCCGATGGAGAGACATTGGAGGCGCGTTGCTCCACCCTCTCCGCAGGCCCCGCTGACCATGATCGTCGTCACCGCCAATTGGGAGATCGGTGACGGCTCCCTGTGGCCGTCGCCGGCCGTCGGGATCATGGGACGATTCCGCGCAGAACTGACCAGGGCTGCGCTCCGTGCCGGTTGGCAAGGCGACGGCCGCTACGACCCCGTGCCCCGGGTCGATGTCGTCTTTGCCGGCGACACCTTCGACTGGCTCGCCTCGCGCGAATGGCTCGGGACGAGCCGACCGTGGCAGCGCGGCGCCAAAGCCCGGGCGATCCGCGAGCGGGTCATGGCGGGGACACTCCGGGCCGGACAGGCTGTCGTTCGAGGGATGCTGGCGATGATTCGCCATGGCGTCCATGTTTCCAGGGCCGACCGGCATGGCCGCCCTGTTCCCGGTGCCACGCTGTGCGTTCCGGTGGGGCTCTCGATCCTCGAGGGCAACCTTGACGCCGGCCTCAGCCGTGAGGCCTCCCGGACGTCGGCCGCACGGCCCGGGATCGGCGTGGGCGCGGCGTGGGATGCCCGCGGCGTCCGCGTCATCCACGGAGACGGCAGCGATCCGATCTGGATGGCAGACCGGGCCTCCGGGGTGGGCCCGAGCCTCGGGGAGAGCCTCCGCGTCGATCTCCTCGGCCGCTTCGCCGCCTCGGCCCCGATCGGGGCCATCGAGCCCGACGCACGGCGCCCGCTCCTTGCCTCCCTCCGGGCCGCCGATCCCCTCGGCCTTGCCGACGCGGTCGCGGCGTGGTGCACCGCCAGCGAGGACGCGGCCATGGCAGGCCGGGTGCATGACGAATGGCTGCGGAGCGTATCGGCCTGGCACCGCGCGGCCCGGGGCTCGGGCCTGACCGGAGCGGGCCCCTGGAACGAGGCGTCGTTCGATGTCGTCGACGCGCTCGCCGGCCGGCTGGCCGCGATCGACCGCCGCGCCGCTGCCGGGCGGCCCCCTTCGGGCTCCACCGATCTCCTCGCCGATCTCCTCGGGGGCTCCCCGCCGATCGCCGCGCCCGGGGCTGGCCGCGGTGTTCTCGTCCTCGGGCATGCGCCGGTCGACGCCTCCATCGCCGCCGGGACGAGCCGGTTGGTCGGGCTGGGGGCGAGGCGGGGATTGGATCATGACCGCGATCGCCCCCTTCCCGGCGTTCGGGAGATCTCGCCCCTTCCGACCACGCCTCGCTTCCCGGTCACGGCCGTGATCACTGAGCGTGGGGGGGGCACCGTGGCGGTCTCGTCCCTCGGCGAACCTGTGGCAGAATGGGGTTTGAACGCTCGTCAGCAGGGATGGTCGCCGGCGCGGGCCGATGCGGGGGCGTGGATCGTTGACGCAGCCTGAAAAGCCCGGTCTGCCGGTGGCCACGGGGATGAGGAACAACCATGTGCGATCTTCGCTTCGATGTCTCCCTCCACCCGCTTCCCGGCGGTGCGATCTCCGGCCCGCCGCTTGTCGATCCCCGTGGAACTTGGCCGACCATCGTGCCCCCGACCGACGCGGCCGGGATGACGATGACGAGTGACTTCGACGCGGCGCTTGAGCGTCTGGGCGCGCTCGAGCGGGCGTTCGTCGAGCCCGATGGATCGTTCGTGTGGGTGGGGCCGGGGGGGGAGGAACGCTGGCAGATCGACGGCAACGCGTACGAGCGCCACGGTCATGTCCTCGTCGTGGAGACGAAAGGAAGCTGCCCCGAGGACATTTTCGACCTCTTTCTCGCAGTTTGGGGCTGGCCGGGGCAGGCCTTGGCCGTGCAGTTGGTGCGCGCCGGAGTGTTTGTCGATGAGCCGACCTTCCGCCGTCACGCCGCGGCGCATGGTCTGCCCGGTTGAAGGCCCGATCCCCGTCACCCTCGCCGGTGGGCGGTCGGGTGGGGCAGACTCTGCGGGGGGAAAGGCCCCCGGGGGTGGCAGACTGTTCCGGCGGCGGACCGATTCCGCGCGGTGTCTCGCTGGTCTGCCGATACGACGAATGGGGCGGAAACCCCGGTGGATCGTTCGTCACCTCGGTCGGAGTCTGTGGGCATGGAAATGAACATCGGTATGCGGGGCGGGAAGCGGTTCGGCCGCTGGCTGTGGATCGGCGTCAGCTGTCTGCCGACGGTGGCCATCCCCGGCATCGTGACGCTCCCGGGCACCACGCAAGCGCTCCTCAGGGCTGACGAACCGCTCGGCGTGGCAGCCTCCTATGGCGCGGGAGTCCACGCCTACTACGACGGCAACTACCAGACCGCCTACGACGCGTTGACCGCCGCCATCGAAGCCGGCACGCTCGATCCGCGGGCCTACTACTACCGCGGCTTGACGTCCATCAAGCTCGGCAAGATCGACGACGAGATCAACGGTGACTTCGCCGAGGGGTCCAGTCGCGAGACGATGGGCCGCGGCGGGATCTCGATCTCTCGGTCGCTGGAACGCGTCCAGGGGCGCGACCGCCAGCGTCTCGAAGCCTACCGTCAACGCGCCCGTGTCGCTGCCGTGCAGCGTGACGAGGCGGCGATCCGGCAACGGTACATCGGGGTCGAGGAAACCGCCCCCGACATCCTCCGCCGCCGCGTCCCCAACGCCGCGACGACGCCGGCCGAAGCGCTCAACGTGCCGGCCCCGAAGCCGCGTGGCCCGGCAACCCGTCCAGCCCCCAAGGCGAGCGATCTCCCCGCGACGCCGCGCAAGGCCCCGGTCGAACCGCCTGCCGAAGACGATCCGTTCTCGGCCCCGCCGTCTGGCCGTGCCACCGACGACCCGTTCGGCGACGAACCGCTCCGCGATGACCGCCTCGATCAGCGTGACGAGCGGATGGAGGAGAGTGCCGCCGAAACCGACGACGGCTTCGACCAGCGCGACCGGACGAGTGAAGAGGCGGCGGCCGAACTCGACGATTCCTTCGACCAGCGCGATGCCCAGCAGGAACGCGAAGCCGCCGGCGGGTTTTGAAGCTCGCTCGTCAGAAGCCCTCCAGCCCTCCGCCGGCTTCTGACGCCGGGGCTTGGGCCGCCGCATCCCTGCGGCGGACCGGCGTCCACAGCGAGATCGTCGCTCAAACTGACAGGGGCTCATCGCCGTGAACGCTTCAGCGGCGCTTGTCGCCAGGATCGACGGTGAACTCGCCAAGGCGACGTTCATCGACTCGCACTCGCACATCGATCCCCACGCCCCGTCGGCGCGAACGCTGGCCGACATTCTCGGCTACCACTACTACACCGAATTGGTGCATTCGGCCGGGACGCCGCGGGAAGCGATCGAGGGGCCGGGGCTCGACGAGGAGTCGAGGGTCGCGCGGATCGTTGCGGGGCTCACGCACCTCACCAACACCATCCAGCATGCCTGGCTGATGGAGATTGCCCGCGACCTGTTCGGCTTCGAGGGGGACTCGCTCACCCCCTCCAACTGGCCGGATCTCGCCCGGAGAGTACGGGAGCGTTCAGCCGATCCGGGCTGGACCGCCACGGTCCTGGCGAAGAGCCACATCGAGGCCGTCTTCCTCACCAACGACTTCGACGATCCCCTCGAAGGCTTCGACACCTCCCTCTGGGTGCCCTGCCTGCGCGTCGACGAACTCGTCTTCCATACCGGGAAGCCGGGCGTGCTCGAGCGGTTGGCTCGGACGTCGGGAGTGGAGCCTGGCGATATCGGGCGCCTCGGGCAGGCAGTCGCGGCGGTCGCCGATCGATTCGTGCGGAGCGGGGCGCGGGCGGCGGCGATCTCGCTCCCCCCCGACTTCCGTCCCCGCCCGGTCGATGACGCGGACGCCGGACGGGCGCTCTCAGCGGTCCTGCGGGATGGCCTCGCCGCTCCCACAGCGGACCGCTCCGCACTCTCGGCCCACCTCTTCTGGACCATCGCCGGCATCTGCCAGGATCGCCATCTCCCCTTCGACCTCATGATCGGGGTCCGCCGGGCCGTCTATCCCGGTGGGGTCCATCAGGGGCAGGATCTCCTTGACGGGCGGTTGTCGCTGGCCGACTACGCGCCGCTGTTCAATGCCTTTCCGAGGGTCCGTTTCCCGGTGTCGGTGCTCTCCCGGCCGCTCAACCACGAACTTGTCAGCTTCGCGTGGATCTTTCCCAATGTCCTGCCGTTCGGCCATTGGTGGTATGCCAACACGCCGTCGACCATTCATTCCGACCTCGAGCAGCGGATCGAGGCGGTGCCGCGGACGAAACTCCTCGGCTACTACAGCGACATGTACAAGGCGGAGTTCGGGTATCCGAAGTTCGCGATGTACCGCCGAACCCTCGCCCGGGTGCTTGCCGATCGCTTCGTCGTCGAGCGTGGCTGGGGTGAGGAGCGGGCGGTCGACCTCGGGCTCGACCTCCTCGTCCGCAATCCACGGCGCGTCTTCTACGACTCCGATCCGAGCTGAAGCCCGGCGGCAAACAGCCAGCCCCAGCCAGCGATGAGGAGCACGCCACCGATCGGCACCACCGCGCCGAGGATCTTCAGGCCGGTGAAGGCGAGGATCGCCAGCAGCCCGCTGAAGATCAGCGTGCCTGACAGGAAGCAGGCCCCCGAGACCCACAGCCGGCGACGACAGACGGCGGTCGCGGGGAGGGCGGAGGCGATCGCCACGACGAGCAGGACCAACGCGTGGAAGAGGCCGTAGCGGACGGCTGTTTCCCAGTTGGCAGCCTGCCCGTTGGCCTCGAAGTGGGCCTTGAGACCGTGGGCCCCGAAAGCGCCGGCGGCAACGCCGATGCCGCCGAGGAGGGAGCCGGCGAGAAACCAAATGCGAGCCATGGAAGGGAGCCTGTGGACAGCGTGCAGGAGAGGCCGTCGGCCTTGGGGCGGCGAGCCGTCACAAGGCTCCCGCCGCGGTTACGGTCAGGGGCGGTTGACCCCGAGGAGTTTGTCTTCCTCCTCCTCCTGGATGATGATTCGCGGCGTGACCATGAGCATCAGACTGTCGGTCGTTCGCCCCATGCCGACGTTCTTGAAGAGCCGGTTGATGTAGGGGATCTTCGACAGGATCGGCACGCCGAACTCGTTGCGCCCCTCGCGGAGACGCTTGATGCCGCCGAGGAGCACCGTGCCGCCGTCGGGCACGCTCACCGTCGTCGTCACCGACGTCGTGATGTATTCCGGCTGCTGGATCGTCGTGCCGCTGGAGCGGACGGTCTGTTCGTTCGACGTCTTGGCGTTGAGGCCGAGCGAGGCCCCGAGCGGGTTTTGCCCCTGCTGGCCGACGCCGCCGTCGAGCCCCGACTTCTCGTCGGCACTCTTCGTCGAGGTCGAGCGGGAGCCCTCGAACTGGAACTCTTGAACCTTCCCGATCTGTGAGAACCGCGGGATGAGGGTGAGACGGACGAACCGCCGGTCGTTCGAGACGACGGCCTGAACGTTGACACTCGTTCCCTCGTTGAGGACCGTGATCACCGGTTGCTGGGCGGCGGCGAAGTCGCCGACGACCGGGATCACCGAGGTCACGAACGGCCTCGATACCGAGTCGTTGATGAAGGCGTTTTGGCCGTTGAAGAGCGTCACCTTCGGGGCCTGCATGACGTTCGAGCGGGTATTGCCCTGGGCGGCCTGGATGAGGAAGTAGGCCTCGATGTCGGAGAGGATCGCGAACCCGAACGTCGCCGCCGACGTCGTCGGATCGGGGAGGCCAGGCATCGAGGGCACCTGACCGCCTCCGAAGCTGTTCTGCCGGAAGGGGATCGAGTAGAAGTTCGAGACCGGCGCGCCGTTGAGCGTCTGGTTTTGGCCGACGCTCCCGCTCCGGGCCACGCCCGGGTTTCCGGCGTTGTCGAGGCCGATCGTTTGCGACGGGCCGCCAGGGCTGGCGGGGATCCCGAGGGAGAAGGGCGATGTCGAACCACCGCCCGAGGTCGGGACGGCGGTCATGTTGAGCGGATCACGGACGTTTGACTGGATGTTGAAATCGAAGTCGACGCCGATTCGCTCGAAGAACGTGTCGTTGAGTCGGATGAAGCGGACCTCAATCGCCACCTGGAGATCCTGGAGGCGACGGAGTTGCTGGAGGAGGTCGGCGATCTCGTCGTGCACCTCCTGCGTCTGGCTGACGACGATGCTGAGATTCGTCGGGAAGGGCTGGATCGCCCCCTGACCGCCGACCGTGTTCCATGTCTGCGGGGCGACGGTGTTTTGGATCAGGTCGATGAGCGACTGGAAGTCGGCCTGGGAACCACCGACCGCGGGACCACCGAGGAGGGGCACTCCCCCGGAGCTGCCGACCTGCGGGGCGTTGCCGCCGACGCCGGGGATCTGGGCGAGATTGTTGCCGTCGAGCGGGGTGTCGGTGCCGGCCCGGGCGAGCGCCCCGGGGGCGGGGCCGGTCTGGACGGAGAGATTGGAGAGCGTCGAGAGCCGCGAGTAGCCGCCGTTGATGGCGCCGTCGAGGCCGGTGTCGTCGGAGACGAAGTTCGGGATCGGGATGACGAGATCCGCGACTTGATACGAGACGCTGAAGACCTGCCCCTTCATGAGCCGCGGGCTCGTGACTTTGAGCACTTCGTCCCTGACGCAGTAGTCGAGGTGAAGCGGCTCCAGGAGGAGCTTGAGAGCGCTCTTGAGCGTGATCTTCTGTTCCAGCGAGATGGTGACGGGCGTGTCGCTCCTCACTCCCTCCGACTCCATCCCGACCATGTCGAGATGGATCGGCACCTCAGCCTGCTTGGCGAGAGAATCGAGGACGGCCGCGAGGGGCTCGCCACGGTGGACGGCGACGACCTGAGCGGAGAGCTTCTTGTGGATCGCGGCCTCGGCCGGCGAAGCGCGTCCGCGTCCCTCACCCTCGAGGCGGTTGCGGTTCTTGGTCAGATCCTCCCAATCCTTCGTGGCTGGAAACTCGATCGGCCCGACGAACGGAGTGCTCGAGCGGTCGACGTCGACCATCGCCTCGATGAAGCCGTCCTCCTTGTCTCCGGCGATCGACTTTTGCGTGTCGAGGCGGCGGATCATTCGGCTCTGGGAGAGGAGCTGGCGGACAACCGGATTGTCGGGGGAGAGTTGGGCGGCTTTCTTTGCCAGCGCCTCGGCCTCGGCGTAGCGGCGCTCGTCGATCATCGTGTTGTATTCGTCCACGATCATCGCCAGACGCTGGTCGACCTCGACCTTCTTGGCCCGCTCGCGATTGATCTTCGACTCGATCTCGGCGTTCTTCTTGTCGAGGGCGATCTCGGAGGAACGCTTGCCGGTCATCTCCTCGATCTCGCGACGGGCGCGATCGATGCGCTTCGTGAGTTGGGTGCGGGTCTCGGTGGGGATGTCGGCGGCAGCCACATCGGCGGCAGCGGTATCGAGGAGCTCGAGGGCCTCCGCAGCCGATCGCTGGGCCGCCCGGCGGGCTTCGAGTTGGCGGGCTGCTACCTCGGCCGAGAGGCGGGCGACGATCAGGTCGCGGGGGAGGTTGGCCTGCCCAGCGGGAGCAGCCTGAGCCTCAACGGGCGTCGGGGTCTGACGCTGGGCCGCCGAACGACTCAACGCTTCTTCGATGACGCGGCGGGCATCGGCGGCGCTGGCGCTGCCAGTCTGCTCCTCGGCAGCGGCGACGTCTGCGGCGGGAACGGGCAGCGCTTCCACGGCATCGTCGGCGACGAGAGCCCCGGGGGCGGCAAGGACCGTCAGGGACACCCCCGCCAGCCAGGCCCAGCCGGAGGCCGGGGCTTGGTTACGGACCGACTGCGGGCTCGACGTTGGCCGACCGGTGCCGGCTGCAGCGTGGATGTGGCGAAAGCGTGCCATGGACATGATCCCCGTGGATGGGAGAACCGTGAGGGCGGGATAGGTACCGGCCCCGGGGGGAACGGGTCAAGGGCATCCATCGCCGCGAAAAACGAGGTCTTCGGCCCCTGAGCCCCGGCCCATGCCGCGATTACGTCGGGAATTCGTGGGATTCGGGCGCCTGCGAGCCCTGGCCTGCCGCCCTCGAGGAGGGGGCGATTTCTTTCGGATTCCCAGCCGGGATCGTCAGCCGGTGCCGGTTTTCGGTCGTTCGAGGGCCCGCTCGAGCGTGTCGAGGAGTTGGTCGACGCGGAACGGCTTGAAGAGGACGAGGTTGATCCCCGCCTGCCGGGCTTTGACGATCGAATGCCCCGGGTCGTAGCCGAAGCCGGTCATGAGGACCAGCGGCACGTCGACGAGGATCTCGCTGAGGCGGAGAAAGAGCTGGTAGCCCGACATGTCGGGGAGCCGGATGTCGGAGAGGATCACGTCGTAATCCTCGTCTCCGGCGGCCCGCACCATCGAGGCGGCTTCGGCGCCGTCGCGGGCCGTCTCCACGATGCTACCGTTGCGTTCGAGGAGGCAGTGGGCGGCCGCGCGGACCTGTTCGTCGGCATCGACGACGAGGATCCGCTTGCCGGTCAGCGCCCGCCGCCGCTCGCCGCGGCGATGCTGGGCGTGGGCCGTGCTCGGCGTCATCTTTTCTCCCACCTTTTGGATCGCCTGCTTGATGTCACGGGCGTTGCGGAGGATCCGCTGGAGCCGCTCCACGACATCAGCATCGTGGCCGATGTAGCGTTCCATGACGTTGACAGCGTCATTGAGAATGTCGTCGATCGGCAGGGCGACTGCCCCGTGGATCGCCTCGACGCTCTCGGCCGTGGTGGAGGCCTTTTCGGCGACGAGGAGCTCGAGGGTGTTGAGGGCGGCCGCGACGTCTCGGGAGAAGATCTCGAGAAACTGCATGTCAGTGTGGGAGAAGCCCCCCGGCTCGGGGCTCTCGACGTTGAACGTCCCGATCACGTGCTCATGGAGCATGAGCGGCACGGTGAGCGAGCTTTTTGCCCCCTTGCACCCTTCGAGATAGCGGGGGTCTTTCGTCGTGTCGTTGCAGAAATAGCTTCGTCCTGTGGCGGCGACATACCCGGTCACCCCGTTGTGTTCCGTGCGGGCGAAGAGGATCCGGGCCTCCGCCTCCGGTTGCATGCCCTCGGCAAGGAGCGGTTCGAGCCGGCCGGTCTTGCGATCGAGGAGGCGGATTTCGACCACGTCAAACAGCAGAAGATCCCGCGAATAATGGAGAATGTTGCTCTTGAGGAGGTCGATCCGCTCCTCGATCGTCATGTCGGCAAGTTCGGCCGGCGACAGATCGGCCAGTTTCTGGCCGGCCTGATGGATGGCGGCCCGCTTTTGCTGCTCGAGGATCGTGTGGGTGACGTCTCGGATGCTGACGACGACATGGTCGGCGGCCGGCCAGTCGGTCGCGGCGGAGGACTCGGTGGCGAGGAGCGGGGCGGCATTGAGGTGGAGGTAGCGGTTGTCGGCGGTCCGCAGCGTCGCGCCGGAGATCCGCCCCGACGCGAGGGCGGCGTGGAATGGGCTGAACTCCGGGCCGAGTATCTCCGGATGGCCGAGGGCGGTGAGGAAACCGACCCCGCAGACTTCCTCCCGGCCGCACCACTGCCGGAAGCGGGCATTGGCCCAACGGATCGTGTCGCCGGCATCGAGGAGGACGACGCCATCGGGAACGTTTTCGAGGATTCGTTGCGCCCGCACCGACGCCACGAGCGGCCCGTCCTCTGACACGAGCCCCCCGGTGAGGATCACGCCGGCGACCCGGGGGCCGCGGCCGATGCGGGCGACGGCCGCCGCCAAGCCGTCGATCGCTTCGAGCGGGGCTCCGGCCACGAGGGGCTGGGCTTCCGGGAAATCGGGAGGCGTTTGGGCCACATCGCCTCGGGCGGGGCGCCCACCGAGGTCGCTTGGGGCGGGGGGGATCGGGGCCCCTTCCGCATCGCGGACGACGAGATAGCTGGGTGAGTCAGGCACCAACGGCCCTCCCTGGGGGCGATCCCGATCCGCACGAGAAGTATAAAATTCGTCGTGGCGGCCGCCAAATCACATTGAGCGTTGCCGCCCAACTCCACAAATCTATACTCCCAACGGCATCCCTTCCTCCGTTTGGAGAAGCCGCGCGTGACCCTGCCGTCGTTTGTTTCCCGCCATCAGTTCCTCATCTACCGGCTGTTCTCCCTCTCGGGTCTGATCCCGGTCGGTGCCTTCCTGGTCGTCCATCTGCTCACCAATGCCTCGGTGCTGGGGGGGGCTGCGTCCTTCCAGTCGCGGGTCGACATGATCCATTCCCTCGGGCCGCTCCTGATCCCGGTGGAGTTTGCGTTCATCTTCCTGCCGATGCTGTTCCACGCCGCGGTCGGATTCGCGATCATCGCCGGTGGGCTCCCCAACGTCGGCTCCTATCCCTACATGGGGAACGTCCGCTACACGCTCCAGCGGGCGACGGGGATGATCGCCTTCGCCTTCATTCTCTGGCACATCATCCAACTCCACTGGTTGGGGGCCCCGCTCGGCGGCGGCCGCTTCGATCCCCACCATGCCACAAGTTCGGCGGCGACCGTCATTGCCCCGCTCGGGGTGTCGTTGCTCTACGCGATCGGCGTTCTTTCGGCGGTCTTCCACCTCTCCAACGGTCTGTGGACGATCGGCATCACCTGGGGCCTGTGGACCAGCCCCGCAGCGATGCAGCGGGCGAATGTCATCAGCATTATCGTGGGGGTCGTGCTTGCCGCGGCCGGGCTCGGGGCCATCGGTGGCCTCCGGTCGACCGATGTGGCCGCGGCCCGGCAGGTCGAGACCCGCATGGAAGACTTCAAGCGGATGATGGAGGGGCAGGCCCCTGACGCCGCCGCCGGTGGGCATGGAGCCGCCGGATCGACAGCCACCGTTCCCGCCGCCGACGCCATCGATCTCCGCGGCCCCTCCGAACCTTCGGCCCTCGTCATCCCCACCCCGACCACGTCCTCCAGCCCACCAGGAAACTGACACACCATGGCACAGCCCCGCGTCCTCGTCGTCGGCGGCGGTCTTGCCGGGCTCGCGGCCTCGATGCGCTTGGCCGAGCTCGGAGTCGATGTCGACCTCATGAGCCTCGTGCCGGTCAAGCGGTCGCATAGCGTTTGTGCCCAGGGGGGCATCAACAGCGTCAACGCACTCACCCGCCAGCAGGGGGACAACGAGTGGAAGCACCTTGACGACACCGTCTACGGCGGTGACTTCCTCCAGCACCAGCCGCCGGTCAAGGAGATGGCTGACTGGGGCCCACGAATCATCGATCTCATGGATCGGCTCGGCGTGCCGTTCAATCGCACGCCGGAGGGATTCCGCGATCAGCGTCGCTTCGGCGGAACGCTCTACAAGCGGACGGCCTTTGCCGGCGCCACGACCGGCCAGCAACTCCTCTACGCCCTCGATGAGCAGGTGCGGCGGTTCGAGGTCGAGGGAAAGATCCGCAAGTACGAGTTCTGGGACTTCCTCTCCCCCGTCGTTGACGACTCCGGTCGGTGCCGCGGGGCGGTCTGCCAGGACATGGTTTCGATGCAGTTTCGCTCGTTTGCCGCCGACGCGGTGATTCTCGCCACGGGCGGCTGCGGGCTCGTCTACGGTCGCTCGACGATGTCGATGGTCTGCACCGGCAGCGCGGTCAGCCGCGTCTATCAGGCCGGGGCGGCCTACGGAAACGGCGAGTTCATCCAGGTGCATCCCACGGCCATCCCCGGCGCCGACAAGCTGCGGCTGATGAGCGAGAGTGCCCGCGGTGAGGGGGGCCGAGTGTGGGTGCCAAGGACCCCGCAGGACACTCGCGATCCGCGGACGATCCCCGAGGCGGAGCGCTTCTACTTCCTCGAAGAACGCTACCCGAAGTACATGAACCTCGTTCCCCGCGACATCGCCACGCGGGAGATTTTCGACATCTGCACCACCGATGGCCTGTCGGTCGAGAAGGATCGACTCTGCGTCTATCTCGACCTGACGCACATCCCCAAGGAGACGCTCGACCGCAAGCTGGGCGGCATCCTCGACATCTACGAGAAGTTCCAGGGGGTCGATCCGCGGACAACCCCGATGAAGATCTTCCCGGCGGTCCACTACTCGATGGGAGGGCTGTGGGTCGATTACGAGAGGAGCCCCACCGGAGGAATGCTCGAGGGCTCGCCGCGGAACCAGCAGACGAGTCTCCCCGGCCTCTACGCCATCGGCGAATGCGACTACCAGTACCACGGCGCCAACCGGCTCGGGGCCAACTCGCTCCTCTCCTGCATCTTCAGCGGGCTGTTTTGTGCCGCCGGGGTCCAGGCGTCGGCCGGGGCGAAGCGGGCCCCGGCTGCCGAGTCGCTCTACGCGGCGGCCCTGCGGCGCGAGGAGGAGCGGCACGAGGCCCTGATCCAGCGTCGCGGCGGGGGTGAAAACCCCTACGGCATCCATCACGAACTCGGTGATCTGATGACTCGCGTCGCGACGGTCGTGCGCCGCAACGACCAACTCGCCGCGGCCTATGACGAGGTGTGTGCCCTCGAGGAGCGGTGGCGGCGGTGTTCACTCTCCGACACCGGCAACTGGACCAACCAAAACGTTGTGTTCACGAAGTCGCTCGGCGACATGTTTCCGCTGGCCAAGCTCATCCTCAAGGGGGCCCTCCTCCGCGACGAGTGCCGGGGGGCTCACTACAAGCCCGACTTCGAGATGCCGGGGATCGCCGCGACCGACCCCGAGGGGAAGCGTCGCGAGGCCGAGGAATGGTGCGACCGCTTCGAGGCCAATACGAACAAGTGGCTCAAGTCGACGATCGCAAACCACGGTGCCGACGGACATCCGCAGATCACCTACGAGGATATCGACACGTCGCTCATCCCGCCCCGTCCGCGGCTCTACGGCCTGGTTGGCGGCGAGGTGATCGAGGAGGTGTGGAGGGAACGCCTGCGTGCCCGAGAAGTCAACGGCGGGCAGGTGGCGACGCGGGAAGTTGGGGTCGGGGCCCAGTCCTGACTGTTGGTCGGTAGGTGGAAGTGACGAACCACACACGGAGTCAAGCGACATGATCATGAAGACCGACGACCATGGTGGCCCTACCGCCGCCCGCACGATCCCGGTCCGGGTGCTCCGTCAGGATGCCCCCGGGCAGGAGAGCTACTGGGAGCGTCATGACGTTCCCTGGGAGCCGAACATGAACGTCATCAGCGTCCTCCAAAAGGTTGCCGCGATAGCGCGTTCGCAGGATGGTCGCCCGGTGGCCCCCGTGGCCTGGGATTGCAATTGCCTCGAGGAGGTGTGCGGTTCCTGCACGATGCTCATCAACGGGCGGACACGGATGGCCTGTTCGGCCCTCGTCGATCGGCTCCTCGAAGAGCATCCCGACGGCATTGAATTGCGCCCGATGTCGAAGTTCCCGGTCGTTCGAGACCTCGTCGTCGACCGTCGGCGTCTCTTCCACTCGCTCCAGCGTGTCAAGGCGTGGGTGCCTGTCGATGACTCCTTCGACCACGGCCCCGGGCCGCGGATCTCTCCGGAGGAGCAGGAAGAGGCCTACCCGCTCGCTGAGTGCATGAGCTGCGGGTGCTGTCTCGAGGCCTGCCCCCAATTCACGCGGATCGAGACCCCCAAACGCGAAGGGGAGACCGACGAGCAACTCGCGGCCCGACGGACCGCCGCGTTCGACCAGGGCTTTATCGGCGCTCACGCCGTTAGTCAGGCTGTGCTGTTCAACAAGCATCCCACCGGCAAGATGATCGCCGACGAGCGGATGGCCGCGCTGACGGGCCCTGGGGGCATCCAGATGTGCGGCAACGCCCAGAATTGCGTCGCCGTCTGCCCGAAGCACATTCCGCTGACGCGTTCGATCGCCCGGGCCGGACGGTCGGCGACCCTGTGGGCCCTGAAGAAACTCTTTGATCGTTGAACAGATCGTGGAACGGGGCCTGAAGAGCGAAAGAAACCGCGAAACAAGGCCTCTGGTGAGGACGTCAGACAACGCCTCAGCCGAAGCGACGATTGCCTGACCCCGCCAATCGTGGTAGTTTTCACGAACGGATGATCCCTCCGGAGCCGGTTCGGCTGTGGGGAGGGGCGCCGTGAGCGGTTCAGGACAGAACCAGGAAGGACTACGAGTGGCTTTGGAATCCGGCCGCGGGGCCCGTGACGACCGGCGTTCCAGGGATTGGTCGCCCGAAGAGTGGGCTGCCCAAAGCTGCGGAAGCCCGGCTTCCGCCAATTCCGACGGGATCAATCCTGTCGCCTCGCAGGTCGCAGCCATTGCGGGTGACTTCGCGAAACTCGGCCTCGCACCGGCCACGCTCGCCGCCGTCGATCGCGCCGGCTATACCGTCCCCACCCCCGTTCAGGCGGGGCTCATCCCGCGGGCCCTGAAGGGGATCGACGTCCTTGGACAGGCCCGCACCGGAACGGGCAAGACGTGTGCGTTTGTTCTCCCGATTCTCGAGCGGGTGTCGCTGCCTTCGGAGCGCGGGGGCATCGGGCCGCGGGCCCTGGTCCTCGTCCCGACGCGCGAGCTTGCCGTTCAGGTTCGGGATGAGTTCGAAAAACTCGCCCACGGTTCGAAGATTCACTGCGTGGCCGTCTACGGCGGTAAGCCGATCCGCGGGCAGATCGACAAGCTGGCCAAAAATCCGGCTGTTGTTGTCGGCACCCCCGGGCGTGTCCTCGACCACATGAGTCGGGGGACGATTGACTTCTCCGGCTTGGAGATCGTGACGCTCGACGAAGCCGACCGGATGCTCGACATCGGATTCCGCCCTGACATCGAGAAGATCCTCCGTCGCTGTCCTGACAGCCGTCAGACGCTTCTCCTCTCGGCAACCGTTCCACCGCCGGTGGCCAAACTCGCCACCCGCTACATGCGCGATCCGGAGATCCTCGATTTCTCCACCGGGGAGATCGCGGTCGAAACGATCGAGCAGTTCTATTTCACCGTCGATCCGACGCGGAAGTTCGACCTCCTCGAGCGGCTCCTCGAGCGCGAACAGCCGCGTCAGGCGATCATTTTCTGTCGCACGAAGCGTGGCACCGACAAGGTGTTTGAGCGGCTTTCCCGGCACCGTGCCCGGAAGGGCGGCGAGGAAGAGGTCGGCTGTATCCACGGTGACCTCGCCCAAAATGTCCGCGATCGCGTCATGAAGCAGTTTCGCGAGGGGGCTGTGAAGGTCCTCGTCGCCACCGACGTCGTCGGCCGCGGTATCGACGTCACCGCCCTGTCGCACATCATCAACTACGACATCCCCGAGTTCTGCGACGATTACGTTCACCGTGTCGGACGCACCGGGCGGATGGGACGTGAGGGGTTGGCCTACACGTTTGTTGCCCCGGACGAGGGGCCGCAGTTGACCCGCATCGAGATGCGGATTGAGAAGCTCCTCCACCGCGACGAGATCCCCGGTTTCGAGGCTTTCGACCGGCGTGCCAAGGCGGCCCCGATCCAGCAGACGGGTCCTGGTGGCGCTTTTATCGCCGCCGAGGGGCAGCCAGCCGCCCCGCCGCCCGAGCCCGAGGCGCCCAAAAAGCCGTCGTCGGCAGCGCTCCTCGGCAAGGGTCGCGGTCCGAAGCGTCATCGTCGGGCCCTCTGAGCCCTCCGCACCGTCGCCCAAGACCGACCGGAGTTGCCAACAATGGCCCGTTCGACTGCAGGTGAACCACCGGGGGGCGGCCGGAAACGTGTCGTCCCCCGCTCTCCCCGTGCGGTGAAGCAGCGTCTCGAGAGCCTCGCCGATGCCGGGGTGCTCGATCTCCCCCGCGCGAAGCCCGGCCTCGATGACCCCGAGGAGATGCCGACGGCTGACGCAACGGTGCTGCCTGCCCGAGCGATGCCCCCAGCCTCCGTGGCACCGAAAGCCCCGGCGAAGCGAGGGGCGAAAGTGTCGGACGCCGCCAACCGGCTCTCATCGCTCGAGATCCTCCGCACGGAAGTGGCCGGTTGCCGGGCCTGCGTTCATCTCGCCGAGGCCCGGACGAATACCGTCTTCGGGAGCGGCAATCCTGCTGCCCGGCTCTGTTTCCTCGGCGAGGCTCCCGGGGCCGATGAGGATGCCTCGGGGGAGCCGTTCGTGGGCCGGGCCGGGCAACTGCTGACGAAAATCATCGAGGCGTGCACGCTCACCCGGGACGAGGTCTACATCCTCAACGTCCTCAAGTGCCGCCCTCCCGAGAACCGTCGGCCGGAGCCGGAGGAGGTGGCCAACTGCCGGGGCTACTTCGAGCGGCAGATCGAGGCGATCCGACCGGAGTTCATTTGTTGTCTCGGGACGTCGGCCGCCCAATCGCTTCTCCGCACCGACGAGACGATCGGAAAACTCCGGGGCCGCTGGTTCGAATATGGCCCGGCGACGGTGATCTGCACCTACCACCCCTCCTACCTGTTGCGAAACCCCGCCGCGAAGCGCGATGTTTGGGACGACATGCAGCATCTCATGGCCCGGATGGGGATCGAGATGCCCCAAAAAGGCCCCGGCGGCTGATTCCTGTCCTTCTCCCGGCTTTCGGTGTTGATGTCGCGGGGGTGACGGATCGGCTCAAGATGCCGGTCGTGCCGGTCCGATTGATTGGGTGGGTCTTGGGGGGGAACAGCCGCTGCTGGCTGTCGTCGACGGGGTTCGTGCCGGCTCGAGGGCACCGTCCGTCGGTCGCGATGTCGCCTGGGGAGGCGACGTCGCGACGATCTTCAGCCGCCGGTCGGCGTTGCCATCCGGTCGGATCAAATGCCACCGGGCCGAACAGGGGGAAAGCATGGATGCGAGAAACTCCACCACCAGCCGTGGCGGGCGAGGAATGAGGCTCGCGGTGATGGCTGTGGGCCTCTTGGCCACCGGCTGCACGATGTGCCCCGACCCCTTCGACTACGCCGGGCCGGTGCCCAATGGCTCGGTGGCTCAAAATGACTTTGCAGCCCGAAGCAACGGCATCCTTCCGGTCCGGGCCACGCCACTCCCCTGGCCCCCGATCGTCCAAGCGTCTCCCCAGCAGCCGACGCCCGCGGATGACCCCACCGCGGCGGAACCGGCGCTGATCGCCACCGCCCCGGATCTCTCCCCTGTCGGTGAAGCGGAGATCGTGCCGGTCCTCGGAGCGTCGCTGACAACACCGGTGGAGCCTGGGGACGAGTCGACCACGGACCCTGACTCGATGTCAGTGGAAGACCCGGAAACGGCTGGCGAGACCAGCGACGCGGCGGCGATGGAGCCGGCGAGCGTCCCCTGGCCGGCCAGCAGCAGGCCGATGACGCCGGTCCCTTCGACCCACGGCCTCGAGGGGCCCCCGAGCCATCCCTACCTCCGCGAGTCGCGGCTGCCGCGGGAAATGCCCCCGGTGCTCATCCGCTGAGAGGGCCGTCCGGAAGGCTTGGCTGCGGTCACGCCCCGCGGTGGAGTGTCGGATCGGGTCGCCAGCCATCGGGGACGATCGCATCCTTGGGGACGATCGCCACGCCGTCACGAACGGTGAAGGTGGTGCTGTCACCGATCTCGTCCCAGCCGTGGTCGTTGACGATCCGCGTTCGCGTCCCGATGCGGACGTTCTTGTCGACGATCGCCCCTTCGATGATCGTTCCCTCCCCGATGCCCATCGGCGGCAGGCCCCGGGCGGTGTTGGCGGCGATGTCCTCGGTGGTCTCGTAGTAGTCGCTTCCGAGGACCACCGAGTTGCGGATGACGACGTTCTTACCGATCCGGCAGCGGAGGCCGATGACGCTGTTCTCGATCACCGCCCCCTGCTCGACGATGCAGCCGTCGGAAACGAGGCTCGCGCGGATGCTCGCCCCGTCGATCCGTGACGGCGGGAGGAACCGCCCACGCGAATAGATGGGGGCCTCGGCGCTGGCCAATTCGAACGGCGGCGTGCTGCCGGCGAGGTCGAGGTTGCACTGGTAGTAGGAACGGATCGTCCCGATGTCCTCCCAGTAGCCGTCGAACGGGTGGAGAAACACCCGCTTCGTCCGGATCGCCGCCGGGAAGACCTCACGGCCGAAGTCCTGGTAGTCGGTCTTGCGGAGCAGATCGAGGAGGCAGTCGCGGTCAAAGAGGTAGATCCCCATGCTCGCCATCAGCGAGCGACCGTTCGACGGGATCCCCTGACGGTCGATCCACCCTGGATCGGTGCGGACCATGTCGAGTTCGGCCTTCGTCTGCGGCTTCTCGAGGAATCCCTCGACGCGCCCTTCATCGTCGAGCCGCATGATCCCCAGGCCGGAGGCGGCCTCCTCGTGGACCGGGATCCCGGCGATCGTGACGTCGGCCTTCCTCGCCATGTGAGTGGCGAGCATGTCGGCGTAGTTCATCCGGTAGAGCTGATCGCCGGAGAGGATGAGGACGTGGCGGATGTCCGGCTGTTGGAGATAGCGGATGTTTTGCCGGACAGCGTCGGCCGTGCCCTGATACCAGCCGGAATTGTCGAGTGTTTGCTGGGCGGCGAGGATCTCGACGAAGCCGCCACTGAACGGATCGAAGGTGTACGTCCGGCGGATGTGGCGATGGAGGCTGACGGAGTTGAACTGCGTCAGAACATAGATCCGCTGGACCCCACTGTTGATGCAGTTGGAGAGGGGAACGTCGATGATTCGGTATTTCCCCGCCAGCGGCACGGCAGGCTTGGAGCGGTCGCGGGTGAGGGGATAGAGCCGCGTCCCACGGCCACCGCCGAGGACCAATGCCAGAACCCGCTGCACGCTCATGCTGAAAAACACCCTTCCCGGAGGTCGGTCGGACACCCGCCCGCCGACCATGCTACGGAAACCGAGTCACCCCCGCCAATTCGGTTTTTGTTGGGGAATGTCAGAGGTTTTCAATTCGTGGCCTCTTGAAAACGATCCTTCTGTGGGGCCTTTAGGCTCCGCGGACGACGAAGTTCACCATTCGCCCCGGGACCGTGATCACCTTCACGATCTGTTTTCCGGCGAGGAGCTCGGCAATTCGAGGGTCGGCCGCCGCGGCAGCCTCGAGGGCTGGAATGTCAGCGTCGGCCGGGACAGTCACCCTGGCCCGCAGCTTTCCCCCGATCTGCACCGGGATCTCGACCGTATCGTCCTTCAGCCACCGCTCCTCCACCGCTGGCCAAGCAGCGAGGGAAACCGGCGCCGGCTTCCCCAGCACTTCCCACAACTCCTCCGCCAGATGCGGTGCGAAGGGGGCCAATGCCACGACGAACGGCTCGAGCGCCCCCCGCGGCTTCCGTTCCAGCGGTGTGAAATAGTTGACAAACTCCATCATCCGCGCGATCGCGGTGTTGAAGGAGAGCGCGGAGATGTCTCTGGTGACCTTCTCGAGCATCCGGTGGAGCTCGCGGAGCTGGTCGTCGGTCGGGGCATCGTCAACCACCTGTGGCGAGAGGACAACCTCCTCGGCCCGATCGTCGACCACGAGCCGCCAGCAGCGGTCGAGAAACCCACGGACGCCGCTGACGCCGGTCGTGGCCCAAGGCTTGGTCGCTTCGAGCGGTCCCATGAACATCTCGTAGAGGCGGAGCGAATCGGCGCCGAACTCCTTCACGACCGTGTCCGGATTGACGACGTTGCCGCGGGCCTTCGACATCTTGTAGGCCCGGCTCTCGACGCGGATCTTCGGCCAATCGCGGAGGACGAAGTGCTCCCCCTGCTTCTCCACCTGATCGGCGGGGAGCTTGGCCGCGACATCCTCGGGCGTCCGCTTTTCCGCCGACACCCACCCCCCCTTGGTGCTCCGGTAGCCGGTGAACTCCATCTCGCCGAGGATCATCCCCTGGTTGACGAGCTTGCCAAAGGGCTCGGGGAGGGAGACATGGCCACGGTCATAGAGGACCTTGTGCCAGAAGCGCGCGTAGAGGAGATGGAGCACGGCGTGCTCAGCCCCGCCGATGTAGAGATCGACCGGCATCCAGGACTTCTCGATCGCCGGATCGATGAAGCGGTCGCTGTTGCCCGGGTCGAGGAACCGCAGGTAATACCAGCACGAGCCGGCCCACTGCGGCATCGTGTTGGTTTCGCGGCGGTAACGCTTGCCGTCACGCTCGACAAACAGCCACTCGGCCGGGGATCGCGACAGGGGAGGATCGGGGGTGTCCCCGGGCTTGAAGTCGGTGAGGTGGGGGAGGTTGACCGGCAGTTCGGATTCGTCGACGGCGCGGATCGCGCCGGTCGGCTTTCCATCGGGTCCGAGCTCGTGGAGGATCGGAAACGGCTCCCCCCAGAACCGCTGCCGGCTGAACAGCCAGTCGCGGAGCTTGTAGTTGACCGCCGGCCGTCCGAGCCCGGCATCGGCGAGATCAGCAGCCACCCTCGCGATGAACGTCTGCGTCTCCATCCCCGTGTAGGGGCCGGAATTGACCGCCTTGCCGTCGCCGGTGAACAGCGTCCCGTCGTGGCCGTGGCCCGAGAGCGGTTCGACGACCGTGACGATCTCCAGGCCGAACGTCTTGGCAAACTCCCAGTCGCGGTCGTCGTGGGCCGGGACGGCCATGATCGCGCCGGTCCCGTAGGTGGCGAGGACGTAGTCGGCCACCCACACCGGCACCGGCTTGCCCGTGAGCGGATGAATGCAGTGCGAGCCGGAGAAAACGCCGGTCTTCTCCTTGGCAAGATCGGTGCGGTCGAGATCGCTCTTCCGCGCGGCGGCTTCCCGGTAGACGCGGATCGCCTCCTGCTGTTGGGGCGTCGTCAGCGTGTCGACGAGGGGATGCTCCGGAGCGACGACGAGGTAGGTGACGCCGTAGAGGGTGTCGGGACGGGTCGTGTAAACGCGGAGGGCATCCGCCGCCGGCTGCGGCGGGAATCCCGCGGCGCTCCGGGCCGACTGCCACGAGGCGAACGTGGCTGGACCAGAGCCTGTGGTGGCAATGGCGAAGTCGACTTCGGCGCCGGTGCTCCTTCCGATCCAGTCGCACTGGAGCTTCTTGATGCTCGCCGGCCAGTCGAGCGGCTCGAGTTCGCTTTCCAGCCGGTCGGCGTAGGCGGTGATTCGCAGCATCCACTGACGCAGCGGGATGCGGACGACCGGATGGCCACCGCGCTCGCTCACTCCCCCAATCACCTCCTCGTTGGCAAGCACCGTGCCGAGGGCCGGGCACCAATTGACGGGGGCCTCCGACTGGTACGCGAGCCGGTGGGTGTCGCGGTAGGCTTCGATGGCGGCAGCGCCGCGCGCCGACACGTCCGCCGGGATCGGCAGTTCGGCGATCGGCCGCCCCTTCTGCTGCGTCGGGTCGAACCAGGTATCGAAGAGGACCAGGAAGATCCACTGGGTCCAGCGAACGTACTCCGGGTCGGTGGTCGAGAGGACCCGATCCCAGTCGTAGCTGAAGCCGAGCATCTTCAACTGACGGGTGAAGTTGGCGATGTTGCGCTCCGTGCTCTCCCGCGGCGGGGTGCCGGTGCGGATCGCATATTCCTCGGCCGGGAGGCCGAAGGCGTCGAAGCCCATCGGGTGCATGACGCTCGTGCCACGCATCCGCTCGAAGCGGGCGACGATGTCGGTGGCGGTGTAGCCCTCGGGGTGCCCGACGTGGAGCCCCTCGCCGCTGGGGTATGGGAACATGTCGAGGACGTACGTTTTGCGGGCCCCGGGGAGGCGGGGGGTCGCGAACGTGTCGTGCGACTCCCACCAAGACTGCCACTTGGGCTCGATCCGGGCGGGCTGATAGCGGGGCATGATGGATTCCGAGGGGGCGGGAAGGCAGGCGGCTTTCCTGCGAAAACTCCGCAGATTCTAATGGGCCGTGGCCTTCGGAACAGTCTGGCCCGAAAGCCCAGCCCCGGATCGATGCATGCAACCCCTGACAGCAGCCCCCACGCCGCCCCCCGCGGGCGCCTCCCCCACGCTCCTCGGCGAGGGGCCCGACCCCGCTGGCGTCGCCACGCTCCCCCGGGCCCTCGTCCGGGCATGCCGGCTGGCCGGGGGGCGGATGAAAGTCGCCGACTCCCTCGGCACGCGGCTCTCCGGCCGCTCACTCCTCATCCGCATCCTCTGCGTTAAGCGGGTCCTCGAGCGGGTCCTCGCCCCCGATGAGCAGCGCGTCGGGGTCATGCTCCCACCGACGGCAGCGACGGCGATCGTCAATGCGGCGCTGGTGCTCATGGGACGCGTGGCGGTGAACCTCAATTACACCACGAGCCAGCAGATCCTCGATCTCTCGATCGAGAGAGCGGGGCTGCGGCGGGTTCTCTCGAGCCCCGTCTTCCTCGCCCGCGTCAAGCTCTCCCTCGGCCAGCGACTCCTCGATGCCACGGAGTTGAAGTCACGGCTGACCGGCTTCGACAAGCTCGTGTCCGCGGCGCAGGCCACCTGCCTGCCGCTGGCCATGCTCGAGCGGACGCTCGGACTCGACCGCCTCCGGGCCGATGACGTCCTCACCGTGATCTTCACCTCCGGATCGACCGGCGATCCGAAGGGGGTGGTGCTCTCCGAGGAGAACGTCGCGTCGAACGTCCGCGCGATCGGTCAGATCCTCCATGTGTCGTCGGCCGATGTCGCGCTCGGGGTTCTGCCGTTCTTCCATTCCTACGGCTACACCGCAACGTTCTGGACGCCGCTGGTTCTCGATGCCGGCGTCGTCTTCCACACCAACCCCCTCGATGCCCAAGCCATCGGCGCCCTCGCTCGCGAGCATCATGCGACGATCCTCATGGCGACGCCGACCTTCCTCCGCACCTACCTCCGCCGCACCCCCGCCGAGGACTTCTCGACGCTCGAGGCGGTCTTCGGATCGGCTGAGAAACTGCCACGCGAGGTGAGCGACGCCTTCGAGGCGAAGTTCGGCATCCGGCCGAGCGAGGCCTATGGGGCGACCGAGATGTCGCCGCTCATCGCGGCCAACATCCCCCCTGCCAGGCACCTTCCCGGATCCCCTGCCGATGCCCGCGAGGGGACGGTCGGTCGGCCGATCCCGGGCTGCCGCGCCCGGGTCACGGCGCGCGATTCGATCGAGCCGCTGCCCGTCGGGAAGGAAGGGATGCTGTGGATCACCGGCCCGAACGTCATGCAGGGCTACCTCGATCGTCCCGACCTCACCGCCCATGTGATTCACGATGGCTGGTACTGCACCGGTGACATCGCGAAACTCGACCCTGACGGCTTCATCACCATCACCGGGCGTGAAAGCAGATTTTCCAAGATCGGCGGGGAAATGGTGCCCCATCTCCCGATCGAGGAGGCGGTGAATGCCGAACTCGGCTCGGGAGGCGACGAACTGATGGCTGTCGTGGCCGGGGTTCCCGACGCCAAAAAAGGGGAGCGGATCGTCGTGCTTCATCTCAAGACCGAACGCGATCCGCACGAGATCTGCCGGGGGCTCGCCGCCCGCGGCCTCCCCAACCTCTGGATCCCGGCGCCCGACAGCTTCACCGAGGTGGAGGCGATCCCGGTGCTCGGATCTGGCAAGCTCGATCTCCACTGGCTTGCCGCTGAGGCCAACAAGCGTTTCGGGACCGTTGGAGAGCCGTCATGAATGAACCGTCTTCCGCCACCTGGATCAGACCGCTGCTTGGTCGCGCCGATGACATGCGGGCCGAGGTATGGCTGCGCTGCACGCCGGCCGCCGGGGCCGCAGCGATCGGCCCGGCGGTCGTCGCCTCCGGGACCCTCGTCGGTCCCGAGTGCTCCACCGCCGCCACACTCCCCACGACGGTCAGCCTCGTCGATCAGGGAACGGTTGAGGGGCAGCCGCCGCTTGCCAGGGGGGTGTGTACCGAGCCGGGCTTCTGGACACCGGAGTTGCCGAATCTCTACCGGGCCGAGGTGACGCTGCGTCGCGACGACGACGTTGTTGCTTCCGGTCGACGGATGATCGGGCTGCGGCGTCTCGGCGTGAAGGGGCGGTCGCTGTCGCTCGATGGACGGCGGTACGTTCCACGCGGCGTGGCCTGTCAGGCCAATCCCGCGGAGCTCGACGAGCTGCGGCAGCTCTCGGCCGTGGCTGTGGTCGGATTCCCTTCCGTGGCCGATCCGGCTGCCCAATCCTCCGCGGCAACCCTCGACGCGATGCTCACCACGGCCGACCGGATCGGGGTGGCCGTCGTCATCCGGCTCGGGGCGTCCACGGGCGCTGCGGTCGACCTGAGCATCCTCCAGGAACGCCTCGAAGCCTGGGCAGCGCATCCCTCGGTGTTCCTCGTCACGCTTCCCTCCGGCTCGGCGAACGTTGGCGTCGCCGCCGGGAGGCGTCGGGGCACGATGCTCTTCGGTTTGGAGGTCGACGGCCTCGAGCCGCCGCCGCCGCTCCCTGACCGTGGAGTCGACCTGCTCGTTGTGAGGCTGCTGGAGCACGGCCTGCCACATGGGGCCTGGCAGCAGCCGCCCCCGCTCCCGCTCGTGGCAGCGATCAAGGAGATCGATTCGCCGTCGGCCGCCGTGGCGCGCGGGGCGTGTGACCGGCTCCAGGCCGATCTGGCAGCCTGGGCCCGCCCTGAGCTCCGCACTCAACCATGGGATTGGGCCGGGTATCTCGTCACCTGAATGGCCGTCGAGACGCGCCTCTCCCGGAGATCACTCGATGCCTTTCGACGCCGATCGCTATTCCCGTCAGGTCCGTTTCGCGCCGATCGGCGCGGCCGGACAGGAGCGGCTGGCCGCGGCGCATGTGGCGCTCGTCGGCTGCGGGGCGCTCGGCGGGGTCGTGGCCATGGCGCTGGTTCGTGCCGGGATCGGACGGATCCGGATCATCGACCGCGACGTTCCCGAGCTTTCCAATCTTCCCCGGCAGGTGCTCTTCGACGAGGCCGACGTCGCAGCCGGGCTCCCCAAGGCGGTGGCAGCGGCCAGTCACCTCCAGCGGATCAACGCCGCCTGCCGGATCGAGCCGATCGTCGCCGACCTCATCCCTTCGAGCGTCCCCCGGCTCCTCGGCGGCGTCGACGTGATCGTTGACGGCACCGACAACTTCGAGGCCCGCTTCCTCATCAACGAGTTTGCCTGCCGAGAGGGGATTGCGTGGGTCCACGGCGGGGCGATCGGTGCCGAGGGGAGGGTGCTCTCGGTGCTCCCGGGGAGATCGGCCTGCCTCCGCTGCCTCGTCCCCGATCCCCCCGCCCCGGGCGCGCTCCCCACCTGCGACACGGCCGGCGTCATCGGGCCGGTGGCCCTTGTCGTCGGCGCGGTTGAGGCGGCGGAAGTGATGAAGATCATCGTCGGCACCGAGGCGCCCGTCGGTAACCGCCTTCTCGTTTGCGACCTGTGGGACAACCTCTGGCGCTCCGTCGATCTTTCGCCGCTGGCCGCGGCCGGCTGCCCGACCTGTCGCGGAAACGACTTCCCCTGGCTCGAGGGGAGGGCTGGCACGCAGGCCACGGTGCTCTGCGGGCGCGATGCCGTCCAGGTCGCCCCCGGACCGGGGCTGGCCGGGATCGATCTGGCGGCATTTGCCGAGCGAATGGCCGCCGTGGGACGCGTCGTCGCCAATCGATGGATCGTCCGCGTCACGGTGGAAGAGGGGATCGAGCTGGCGGTGTTTACCGACGGCCGGACGATCGTCTCCGGCACGCGCGACGAAGCACGGGCCCGCGGGCTCGTGGCCCGTTATGTCGGCGCCTGACGGGCCCGGGCCCGACGCTGCCGGCCATTCAGCCTGCCGTAGCGGCTTCCATGATCCGCGCTTCAGTCGCCTCGGCGCGGGCCAACTCGGCCGTCAGACGCCCCTCGGCGAGGACGAGGATCCGGTCGGCGAGCGTGAGGAGCTCCGGGAGCTCGCTCGAGGTGAGGATCACTCCGAGTCCTTGCCGGCAGAGGCCATCGATGAGGGTGTAGAGCTCCGCCTTGGCCCCGACGTCGATGCCGCGGGTCGGGTCGTCGAGGAGGAGCACCTCCGGCTTTGTCAGCAGCCATCGGCCGATGATGCACTTCTGCTGGTTGCCGCCGGAGAGCCCGGTGATCGTGGCGTGGAGCCCGGGCGTCTTCACCCCCGTATCGCGCACCGGGCCCGCGGCGAGTTGCTCCTCGGCGGTGCGGCTGAGGAGCCCGTTGCGGAGGGCTTCCCGGAGCGCGCAGAGACTGACGTTTCCGGCGACGTCGAGATCGGGGAACAGCCCGAGCCGCTTCCGGTCCTCGGTGACCATCGCCACCCGCGCCTCGCAAGCCTCGCGCGGATGGCGAAACCGCACCGGCCTGCCCCGGAGCTCGATCGAGCCGGTCCAGGTGTCGTCGCCGGCGCCGAAGAGCACCTCGAGGAGCTCGGTGCGCCCCGCCCCCATCAGGCCGGCGATGCCGACGATCTCGCCGGCGTGGAGATCGAACGAGATGTCGTTGAGGCGGTAGCCGCGCGGATGCTCGGGCCAGGGGAGGGAGAGTCCGCGGACCTCGAGGAGCTTGTCGCCCCGAGGCCTGCTGCCATGGAAGTCGTGGCCGGCGATGTCGCGGCCCACCATCCAGCCGGTGATTTCGCGGGGGCTCGTGGCCGTCGTGTCGACCGTCTTCACGTGTCGGCCGTCACGGAGGACGGTGATCCGATCGGCGAGGCGGAAGACCTCGTCCATCTTGTGGGAGATGTAGAGAATCGTCTTTCCTTGCGCGACAAGCCGCTGGATGGTCCGCTCGAGCCGGGCCGACTCGACCTCCGTCAGGGCGCTGGTCGGTTCGTCCATGACGACGATCGAGGCATCGAGGGAGAGGGCCTTGGCAATCTCGACGAGCTGTTGATCGCCGACGCGGAGGTTGCCGGTGCGATCGCCGGGATCGACGGCGCAGTCGAGCTGAGAAAACAGCGACGAGCACTCCTCCGCCATCGAGGAATCGTCGAGGAGGCCGAGGGCACCACGCCGCTCGCGACCGAGGAAGACGTTTGCCGCCACCGGGAGATCCTCGACGAGGGCCAACTCCTGATGGATGATCGCAATCCCGGCCCGCTCGGCATCGCGGGTGCCGGTGAAGCGGGTGTCGCGGCCGTCGACCTCGAGCACGCCGGCGTCGGGATGGTAGACGCCGGAGAGGATCTTCATGAGCGTGCTCTTCCCGGCGCCGTTCTCCCCGCAGATCGCATGGACCTCGCCGCGACGGACCTCAAGGGTCACGTCGTCGAGGGCCACCACCCCCGGAAACCGCTTCGTGATGCCGAGCATCCGCACGGCGAAGGGGGAAGTGCTCATGTCGGAGGGGATGCAGCCGGAGGTGCGCTGGCTCACGTCGTGGAGCGACGTGATTCCCAGACTCGGAGGAGACCGAGGAGGAACAGGGCTCCGACGCCGGTGGCGATGCCGCCGTTGCGGCCGGCCGTCATCGCAGCAAGCGCCCCTGTGAGGAGTGAGAGCGTCGGTATCGCGCACAGGCCGATGGCTCCAGGAAGGAGCCGCGTGCCCCCCTTCGCCAGGGCGCCGAGCTGGGAGAAGGTCACGGCGATCACCACCACCACGCCCACGATCAGGCCCTCGTAGACGTCGGCCCCTGTCTTGATGATCTTCGACACCGCGTCGATGACGACCCGGAGAAAAATCGCCCCGAGGACCGTTCCCGGGACGGTGCCCACGCCCCCTGAGAGCGAACAGCCCCCGACGACGGCCGCAGCGATCGCGTTGAGCTCGTGCCCGCGCCCCTGGTTCACCGGCGCCGCGACCGATTCGTTGGCGACATAGAACAGCCCGGCCAAGGCCGCCGTCATGGCGCCGAAGCAGTAGGCGAACCACTTCACGTTCTCGGTGCGGATCCCCGCCAGGCGGGCGGCCTGTTCATTGCCGCCGAGAGCGTGGATGTGACGGCCGAGGACGGTGCGGGTGAGGAGCAGCCAGGTGAACACGGCGAGGAGAGCGAACACCGCCACCGGGATCCAGACGTTGTCACGGATGGCCTTGAAGATCGGATCGGAGACGTTGATCTGGGCGCTTTTTGTCCCCACGACACCGAGCGTGCAGCTCTCGCACAGCGCCCGGGCGAAGCTCCGTAGTCCCACGAGCGTGGCGAGGGTGGCGATAAACGGCGGCAGGCGCACCGCCGTGATCAGCCAGGTGTGGAGTGTGCCGACGAGAAAGCCCGTCAAAAGGGCCGCCAGGACTCCCACCCCCACCACTGCCGGCCCCACCGGCTTGAAGGCCATGATCTCCTTCGGCGCCAGGGCCAGCATCGTCGTCGCCGCGATAGTTCCGGAGAGCGCGATCATCGAGCCCGATGAGAGATCGATCCCGCCGGCAATGATGACCACCGTCGCGCCGAGGGCGAAGATCCCGAGCAGCGCCGTGTTGCGGAGGATGTCGGTGAGGCTCTGCCAGGGGAGACGAAAGTAGCTGTGGTTGGAATCAACGATTCCCGTGAGGAGCACCGCCACGACAATCGCCGCCACGAGCGCCCACTCGGCAGGCCGCAGTCCGAGCCAGGCCGTCCGGCGGAGCCGGGGCGCGGCGCTCCCCTGGGGGGCAGGCGAACCCTCGGACGAGCGGCGGGAGTGGGCGTCGTTCGGCGGCGTCATGCGAGCGGAAGAAGACAGACCAGCAGCCCGACTCGAGTGGCCGGAATGGATGGCAGGTCGATGCGAGGGAGCGGTCCCGGCCGGACAGGGGCCGGGAAGAAGTCCGCGGGGGTTTTTTTAGGAACTCGACAGACCGTAGCGTCCGAGCCACTCCCGGAACTCGGTCAGCGTCTTGAACTCGTGAGGGATGTCGGCCGGCAGCGAGTCCGGCTTGATCGGCGAGCCCTCGTCCGGAACGATCAGCCGCAGGCCGGTGGTGTAGATGTCACCGTTCTCGGTGCCGAGATTCGGGAACATGTCCTTGATGACGGTCTGATCGTCGCCGAGCATGGCGACGAGGAGACGGATGGTCTGCGAACCCATCTCGAACGGATTCTGGACGACCATCGCGTCGATGAGGCCGTTCCCCATGTGCTCGAGCGCGATCGCCTGGGCATCAAAGGTGACGACCGTCGTCGTGGCGCGGACATTTCGCTCCTTGACAACCTCGGCGATCGCCGGGGCGTCGTAGGCCCAGATTCCCACCAGGGCCACGAGGTCGCGGTGGTTGACCAGCGCCGTGCGAACGTTGTCGCGGGCCTTCGCCCCCTCCATGCCGTCGGGCATGCGGTCGAGTTCGCTGTAGGCGCTGCCGACCGCTTCCTTGAAGCCGTCCATCCGGGCCCGGGCATTGTCGACGTCGGTGAACCCGGCGAACTGGACGTAGCCCCCGGAGGTGACGTTGCGGGCGGCGAGGATCTTCCCGGCGGCGGCGCCGAGGAGGCGGCCACCGACGATGTTGTCGGTGCCGATGTAGTAGGGGCGGGCGTCACGGAAGCGGGCCCGGTCGACGTCGCTGTCGACGGTGATCACCTTGACCCCCTTGGCGGCGAGGTTTTTCATCTCCTCGACGATCGCGGCGTTGTCGGCCTGGATGACGGAGATCGCCACGCCGGCAATGTCGGACTGGCTGGCGAACTGCCGCAGTTTCTCGATCTGCCCCTGGGCGGTGCCGTTGTTCTTCTCCATGACGGCCACGAGGCCCTTCGACTCGATGCCGAACAGCTTCGCCCCTTCCTGGAGACCGGCGTTGCAGGCATCCCAGAACGGATCGTCACCGTTGGTGAGGAAGATGAGCCGCTTCGTCGGGCCAGCGGCGGCGGCCTTCCCGGTCGCGTCCGGGCTGCCCTTCTTCGCCTCGGGCGAACACCCGACCGCCAAGCCGAGGAGGCACGCCACCGAAAGGGTCATCTGCCGTCGCGTGAACATGGTTTCAACCCTGGAGAGACGAAGCTTGAGGAACGAAGTGTATCGAGTGAGGTTCGAGATCGACTTCGGCGCGGATTTCGAGGCCCCAGATCCGGGCCCACCCCACCCCAAGTCACCGACCCCCTCGCGGGGATTCCCAGCCGGCTCAGTAACGTAACCCATTTTTCCTCACATGCACGAGAGGTGCTCCGGCCGATCCGGAATCCCCCCCCACCACCTCGGCCACGACGACCACATGGTCCCCGGCAGCCGCCCGGGTCGTCGCCCGGCACTCGATCCAGCCCGATGCTGCAGCGAGGGCCGCGATGCCACCGGGAGTGCGGAGGGTGTCGAGGCCGGTGAAGGGGTCTTCCCCTGGATTCGACGGCTTCCCAAACCGCGACAGGAGGCCGCGTTGCGATTCGCCGAGCACGTTGACGACGAACGGAAGTCCGCGGTCGATCGCGGCGAGGAGATCCCGGGTCGGTGCCACTGCCACGGAGACCGATGGGGGCGCGAAGCCGGCCTGCACCACCCAACTGGCGAGCATCGTCCGATCGGCCCCGTCGTCCCGCCAACTGATCACGAACAGCCCGCTCGGGATCCGCCCGAGCGCGGTGGCAACCCCCTCGCTGACCCCGGGCGCCCCGGGGGACTGGGGAGGCAGCGGGGATGCGGAGTGAGGTCCGGCGGGGTCGGGCGATGTGGCCATGGGCTTTGCGTCAGCAGAGGAGGGACAGGCAGCCCCGGCAGGGGATGGAGCCAGGGAAGTCGCGAGGAAATGAGGGAACGAGCGAGGCTCGGTAGGTCTCCATCCTACCCTGTTTTCCGCGGTCGTGTGGGGGAGGGGAGAGGGGGACGGATTGCCGATCGGAGGGCGTTTTCCGGGTCGTGTTGCGGTCGTTCGATGCCGATCTCTCTGGAGTCGAACTCGGCGTGATCCCTACAGTCGACCGGCGGGTCGAGCCTGTCCGCCAGGATCTCGCCAGGCGACCGGCAAGGCCGTGGCCGTCGTGGTCACTCTTGATTCCATGAAGCGTTCCCGCCACCTCTCCCTGCACGCCAGCAGGATCGCCCTGGCGACCCTGCTTCTCTCGGCCTGCGCGCTGGTGGTTGGGATGGCGGGGGCGAACGCCCAGTCTCCTGAGACGCCCCTCCGGTTGCCTTCACCCGTCGGCACCACGCTGCCGCCGGAGCCGTCACCGCAGCCCACGCCAGGGCTCGGCCTTCCGCCACTGGCCGATCCCGGTCTTTCGGGGGCGATGCCCGATTCGCTTTCGAGGTCGCCCTCTCCGGGGCTCCCCGGGATCGATCCGCTGCCTCCGGTGGGGAACGGACCAGTGGTCCTCGACATGCCCTACGAGGCCCTTCCCTCGGCCTCCGAGGATGGCTACCTGACGCCTGGGACCGCGTTCCCCGAGGGCTTTGACGATCTCTGGGCGCCGCGGCCATGGTCGTGGCAAATCATGCCCAACAACCTCATCTACACCAGCTACCTCGCCGGCCCGAAGGAGCCCCGCTTCGGCACCGTCTGGTACGACGACACGACACCTCCTCCCTATGCCACCACCGGACAGGAGGGCTGGTTGTGGGATTCGACGCTCGGCGGGAGAGCCTCGATCGTCCGGTATGGCTCCGATCCGGTTCTCCATCCGCAGGGCTTCGAGGTGCAGATCGAAGGTGCCGCGTTCGTGCGACTCGATCCCCAGGACGACCGCGACCTGCGGTCGGCGGACTACCGCTTCGGGATCCCCGTCGTCTACGGCGTGGGGCGGTGGCAGACGAAGCTCGCCTACTACCACAACAGTGCCCACCTCGGTGATGAGTTCATGCTCAAGCATCCGACCTTCCCGCGGATCAATTACGTCCGCGACTGCATCGTGTGGGGCAATTCCTACTACCTCTACGACTGGATGCGGATCTACGGCGAAGCTGGGTGGGCGTTCTTCACCGCCGGAGGGGCTGAGCCGTGGGAGTTCCAGGGGGGCGTCGAGCTGATCCAGGCACGCCCCACGGGACGGCAGGGATCTCCGTTCCTGGCCGTCAACGGATTCTCCCGTCAGGAGCTCGATTGGGGGGGGAATGTCTGCGTTCAGACCGGCTGGGCGTGGCGTGGACAACGCAGCGAAAAGCTCTACCGGATCGGCTTCGAGTACATCTATGGCTCCGATCCGCAGTACGAGTTCGTCCACAAGAACCAGAATCGGGCCGGCATCGGGATGTGGTACGACTACTGACGTCGGTCGGGCTGACAGGTGACACGCGCCGGGACGGCGGGTCCATGGGCGACGCCCTGACGGTAGCCCGCCCCGACATCCTGGAGCTTTCCTTCCGTGCCCCTCTTGGCGATCGAGACGACCTGCGACGAGACCGCGGCTGCCGTGATTGATCGGTCGCGTCGGGTGCTCTCGAGTGTGGTCGCCAGTCAGGACGAGCTCCATGCGCGGTGGCGGGGAGTCGTCCCGGAACTCGCCTCGCGGGCCCATGTCGAACGGATCGTGCCGGTGATCGACGAGGCGTTGGCCCGGTCCGGTGTTGCCAGGGATCACTTGGAAGCCGTCGCCGTCGCCGTCCGGCCGGGGCTGGTCGGCTCGCTCCTGGTCGGCCTGTCGGCCGCGAAGGGGATTGCCGCCGTGCTTCGCTGTCCCCTCGTCGGCTACGATCACATCGCCGCCCATCTCTATGCGTGTCGCCTGGCCCACGGGGAGCGGATGACCTACCCGTGTGTCGGGCTCGTCGCCAGCGGTGGGCACACGTCGCTGTTCCATCTCCATTCGCCGCTCGAGCTCGACAGGCTGGGGGGGACGATCGATGACGCCGCCGGCGAGGCCTTCGACAAGGCGGCGGCCCTCCTCGGCCTCGGCTATCCCGGTGGCCCTTCGATGGAGCGGGCCGCAGTCGGCGGGAATCCCGCCGCGCACCGTTTTCCGCGGCCACTCGCCAACGATCGGGATCGGATGGACGTCAGCTTCAGCGGCCTCAAAACCGCCCTCCGTTACCGGGTCAGGCCTCCGGGAGCTCCCGACGATACGCCCGCTCCCACCGGACGCGCCCTCGCCGATCTCGCGGCGTCGTTCCAGCAGGCCGTGGTTGAGACGATCCTCGCCAAGGTCGATCTGGCCCTCGCCCGGACGAAGTGCCGCGTGCTCGCGGTTGGAGGGGGAGTGACCGCGAACACGGCGCTGCGCGAGGCCCTGGAGCGACTCGGCCGCAAGCGACGCGTGGATGTGCTCATCCCGCCGCGGGAGTTGTGTACCGACAACGCCGCCATGGGGGGGATCGCCTGGGAGCGGCTGGAGCGGGGAGAGGATGACGGCCTCGAGCTTGATGTCCGCCCCGGCACCGATCGCAGCGCGACCCGAGGGCGTTGACTCGAGATCGGATCGCCCCGCCCGCCGCAGGATGCGGGGGCCGACACGCTCGGCAAACCTTCCAGCCGTCGCCTCCGTGCGACGGGACAGCCAGCCGTCGCCTCCGTGCGACGGGACAGAGCCAGTAGGGCGCTCTATCCGTCAGAAACTCGAAAACTGCTCGAACTCGTCGTACTGGCGGTGTTCGAGGTTTACGAATCGGGTGAAATCGTGCTGCCAGAGGAGCTTGGCGTCGCCGATCGGGCCGTTTCGCTGCTTGGCGATGATGATTTCCGCCGTCCCCTTCACCCGCTCGCGGTCCTCGTCGTTGGTCGCGTAATACTCCTCGCGATGAACGAACATCACGAGGTCGGCGTCCTGCTCGATGGCCCCCGATTCGCGGAGATGGTTGAGCCGCGGTCGATTGTCCCGCGACGCTTCCGCCTGCCGGTTGAGCTGAGCGAGGCAGAGCACCGGGATGTCGAGCTCGCGGGACATCATCTTCAATCGCCTCGCGATCCTTGCCACCTGCTCCTGACGGGGATCGCGAGGGTTGTCCGGCTCGATGAGCTGGAGGTAGTCGATGACGATCAGCGACAGCCCGCCACGCCGCTTCTGTCGGCGGGCGACGGCGGCGATCTCGGTGAGCGTGCGCCCCGGGGTGTCGTCGATGAGGAGCGGAGCGACACTGATTTCCGCCGACTTCTCCACGAGCCTGCGGCGGTCCTCCTTGGAGATCGTTCCATTGCGGAGCCGATGGCCGTTGACGCCTGCGACCGAGCAGAGGAGACGGTCGGCCAGCTCCATGGCTGCCATTTCGAGGCTCACGAACAGCACCGGATGGCGGTTCGTGATCGCCACGTGTTCGGAGATGTTCATCGCCAACGCCGTCTTGCCCATACTCGGCCGGGCCGCCAGGATCACGAGCTCGGAGTTGTGGAGCCCGCCGCAGAGGGCGTCGAGTTCCGTGAATCCGGTCTCCACGCCGCCGAGCGTCTGCTCGTGCTTCATCCGGGCGTCCATCCGCTCGAGCACCTTGCCGAGCACCTCGTTGATCGGGGTGGCGTCGGCGGAGCTACGGTTTTCGAGAATCGTGAAGATCTTCGATTCCGCCCGGGAGAGGAGCTCCTTCGGCTCGTCGGTCGAATCGTAAGCGTCGCGAAGGATGTCGGTGCCGGCGTCAATCAGCGAGCGGAGCAGCGACTTGTCGCGGACGATCTGCGCGTAGTGCGTCGCATGGGCAGCGTGAGGCACCGACTGCACGATCTCACCGATGGCGGACACGCCTCCGATCCGTTCGAGGTCTCCCTTCGATCGGAGCCGGTCGAGAACGATCGTGGTGTCGATCCGCTTGCCGCCGTCGTGGAGCTCGAGGAGGTGGCGGAAGAGGATTTGGTGGGCTTCGTCGGCGAAATCCTCCGGGCGGAGGACGAGCGCGACGTCGTCGCAGGCGTCGGGCTTGAGAAAAATGCTGCCGAGCACGCCGCGCTCAGCGGCGAGATCGACGGGGCGCTCGCGGAGGTCGGGCGCCGCGCCTGCCCCGTCGCCATTGTCGCGGGTGCGACGCCGCCCTCCATCGCGCTGGCGGTCGCGCCCGTCGCCGTTGCCCCCATCGCCACTGCGTCGTGATGCCACTTGATCGAGCCTCCCGCCCCGTTTCGTTCCGTCTGTTGCCCCGGGCCGCACGACGCACCGACGGGCCGTCACGGCCATGCCATCCACTCCGCACTGCTGCACGGGAGCCGCAACGAAGAGCCGGTACACACGAACATGGGCAGGGCCGCAATGCTGCAGCCCTGCCCATCGGTTCGTTCAAACACTGCGACCAGGAAGGACAACCGTGTCCTGGCCGCAGGGAAAGAAGTTGTTACTTCGCTGCCGCGTCGCCGCTGGTCGGCACCACCCACACCTTGAGATCCCCTTCGACCTCCGCCGCGAGTCGCACGCGAACAGTGTAGAGGCCCACTTCCTTGAGCGGCCCCTGCAGGATGATGTTGTCACTGGAGATGACGAGATCCTGCTGCTTGAGCGCCCGGGCGATCTCGACGGAGGTGACTGAGCCGTAGAGGTGGCCTTCGTCGTTGGCGTTGGCCTCGATGGTGACACTCGTGCGAACGAGTTCCTCGAGGAGCGACCGGAGACCTGCGAGACGCTCACGGGCGATCTCCTCGAGCTTCGCCTTGTGCTTGGCCACCATCCGCTTGTGGTGTTCGGTGGCCACCGTCGCCAGACCCTGCGGCAGCAGGTAGTTGAAGGCGTAACCACGCTTCACCTCGACAACTTCCCCCTGCTTGCCGAGATGCTCGACGTTGTGCACAAGGAGAAGTTCGATACCACCACGCTGCCCCTTCGGAAGTTGACCGGTATGGGAGCCGGTCGCATTCACGGACCGAGGGCGGGAGGTGACGGTAGAGGACTGTGACATGATTCGTCTCTTGAAACTGAGGCTCGGGGAGAAAGGGTTCGGGAAGTGTGGGTCAGTTCGGGGCGGAAAGAGTCGTCGGGAGAAAAAAGTCGCCGGTCTCGCGGGGAGTCGGCGACCACGATCGATCAGAGTGTGCCAAAAACCGGTTCAGAACGGAATGTCGTCATCGGATCCCCCGTGGGAGACCGCGTCCGGCCCCCGGCCACCGCCGTCGCGGGAGGGCCCATCATACTCACCGTGAGGCTCACCGTGAGAATAGTCTGAGCCGTCTGCGGATGTCGGCGCCGACTGGCCAACGCCGGCCCGCTTCGGACGCGGAGCCACTTCCGGGCCCCCTC
>CAMCCR010000003.1 GCA_945873085.1 Candidatus Kuenenia stuttgartensis
GCCTCCCACGGCGGGTCGGCGATCATCATCAGCGTGCCACTCGCCATGCAGGCCACGGCCAGCGTCATCATGATCGCGTAGACCCGCGCCGCGATCTGACCGCCCGGCGTCGCCCGCGTGCTCCACCAGGTGGGCAAAGCCGTCACCACCCAGGCGACGATGAGAACCAGCGGGTGGGCGGTGGAGACCAGCGCGAGGGTCGTGGCCGCGCCGAGGAGGATCCGCACCGTTGCCGGGCCGTCGAGGAATCGCTTCGGCGCCACCATCACGATCGCCAGTTCAACAATCGCTACAAACGGCAGGAGCACGGCGGTGAGCCCGTCGATGTGGACGAGGTAGCCACCGCCGAGCCGCTGGCCGAGCTCGAGGGTCACCTCCGGACCGCTCATCCAGAACCGGGTGATCGTCAGGCCGGCGATCAACGACACCAGCAGGGCGATCATCGCCGGGGTGCGCGGGGCCGCAGGGCTCCCTCCGCGGTGGAGACCGCGGTGTATGTGGAGCGCCGCTGCCAAGGGGGCAAGAATCGCCGCGGTCAGCGCCGCCACGAGCGGAATGTCATGGCCGTCGAGATTCACCGCCGCCCCCCCTGCATCCGCCGCCCGACGACTTCCCGTCTCCGGTCCTCAGGGCGCGTTCCGAGCCAGTCGATCCACGCCAGTTCAGCCCCCCCGAGTCGCTCGAGGAGCCTCCAAATGGGCCCGATGACAAATCGCGACAGCACCATCTCCTCGAATCCGCGGTCGAGGGCCACCCGGTAAAGCCGGGACTGCATCCCCTCGGGAAGAAGCCGGACGACCGACCACGACACCGCGCCGGGATGGCCGCCAAGGGCCGCCTCGAGCTCGTGACGATCATGGAGCGCTGAGGGAGAGCGGAGGATCTGAAGGCTGCGGAGGATCGCATGGCTGACGATGTGGACGAGGACCACGACCCGGAATCCGAGGCCGATCTCGACGAAGATGATCCCCGCCTGGGTCATCGAGGCGTAGGCGAGCATGCTCTTGAGGTCGGTCTGGACGCGCCCGACGAGGGCCGCATGGATCGCCGTGAAGGCCCCGATGACGACAAGGACGATCCGGGCCAGCGGCGCCGCATCGAGGAGGGCCTCGCAGCGGAGGAGGACGTAGGCGCCGGCATGGATCGACAGGGCCCCGTAGAAGATGGCGCTCGACGGTGTCGGCCCCTCCATCGCCCGCGGCAGCCAGTTCGAAAACGGCACCTGCGCACTTTTTCCCATCGCCGCAAACACCAAGAGGAGCGACACGAGCGTGGCGGTGCCGGGGGAGACGAGGCAGTGGGCGTTGGGCCAGACGCCGTTGAAGAGCCGCTCGAAATCCCCCGAGCCGACGGCCCGATGAATCATCACGCCGGCGGTGAGCAGGCCGACGTCACAGATCCGGTAGGTGGTAAAGGCCCGCAGCGCCGCCTTGAGGGCGTTGGTGCGCTCGTGGAAGAAGCCGATCAGCATCGTCGAGGAGATGCCGAGAAACTCCCATCCCGCGAACAGGACATCGATGCTTCCGGCGAGGACCATGAGGTTCATCCCGGTGCCGAACAGCGTGAGGAGGACGAAGAACCGGGTGAAGCCCGGCTCGCGGTGGAGGTATTTCCCGGCAAACGCGTTGACCAGCGCGCACAGCCCGGTGGAGAAGCAGACATAGGGCACCGACAGCCCGTCAGCGACGAGATCGACCGTGGCGTCGTGGTGCCCGACCGCAAACCAGGTGCCGAGGTGGACCTGCTCGGGAGCGAAGCCGCGCATCGCGAGCACCGCCAGGGTGACAAGCCCCGCGAGGAAGGCGAGCGTGAACGCGCCGCCGACGAGCCTGGTGGTGGTCCGCTCGGCGAGGGGTCGATCGAGCAGCGCCGGCAGGCCGACGAGGACGAGGGTCAGGGCCGGGGCAGCGAGTTGGAGGACGACCAGCAGCGAAACGAAGGCATGGGTCGAGGCGGCCTGGGCCTCGAGCGCCCCCAACAGCTGGGCGACCGGTACGGCCGCCCCGGAAAACGTCATGTGCCCTGGCTCCCGTTGATGCTCCGCCGTCCGAAGTCGTTCCGGCGAGGCTCGCCGCCACCGATTTTCGTAGTATGCCACGATTCAGCCGACCGGATGTCGAAGCCCATGTCGCCCCGGAGCGGAGCCGGGGGCGAGCGTCTTTTTTGGTAGGCTCACCCGGGCCGAACGGGCGCTGCCCGTCTCCCCGAGTCCGTGCTCAGCGAGTCGACGCCGTGGACGTCCCTCAGCCCCCACTTCGCCCCCCCGTCACGCTCTCCGCGACCACTCCGCGTCGCGGCGTGGTCCTGCTCGTCGATGACCAGCCGATCATCGGCGAGGCGATCCGACGCATGCTGTCCGGAGAGGAAGCCCTCGATTTCCATTACTGCCGCGATCCAGGCTCGGCCCTCACCGTGGCTGCCGATACGGCCCCGACCGTTGTCCTCCTCGATCTGGTGATGCCCGAGATCAACGGGCTCGAAGTCCTTCGCCAGCTACGGGCCGATGAACGCTTCCGGGAGCTGCCGATCATCGTCCTGTCGACGAAAGAGGAAGCGGCGGTGAAGGCCGAAGCTTTCGCGCTCGGGGCCAACGACTATCTCGTGAAGCTCCCCGACCGGGTCGAACTCGTCGCCCGCATCCGCCATCACTCCCGCGGCTACATCGCCCTGCTCGAACGGAACCTGGCCTTCGAAGAGCTGCGAATCAGTCGCGCGGTGCTCGCCGAGGACCTCGCCAGCGCCGCCCGCTACGTGCGCTCGCTCCTCCCCCCCCCGGGAGACCTGGCCGGAATCCGCGCCGACTGGCGGTTCATCCCCTCGGCCGACCTGGGGGGCGACGCCTTCGGCTACCACCGCCTCGACGACGACCATGTCGCGATCTACCTCCTCGACGTCTGCGGCCACGGGGTCGGCGCGGCCCTCCTCAGCGTGTCGGCCCTCAACGCCGTCCGTGGCGAGTCGCTGCCGAACACCGACTTCCGCGATCCGGGGGCCGTCCTCACGGCGCTCAACCGGGCGTTCCCCATGGAACGGCACAACGACATGTTCTTCACGATGTGGTACGGCGTTTACGACCGCCAACGCCGCTCGCTCCGGTGGGCTGGCGGCGGGCACCCCCCCGCCCTGCTTTTCCAACCAGGGTTGGCCGCAAACCTAAATCCGGCCACTCTCGACTCCGACAATCCCCTCCTGGGGGCCATCGAAGGGCTCGACTTCTCCTCCCGGGAAGTCGAAGTCCCTCCCGAATCGACGCTCTACCTCTTCAGCGACGGAGCGTTCGAGATCACCCGGCCAGACGGCTCGATGGGGACGCTCGACCGGTTTCAAGAGCTACTCGCCTCCCGACCAGGAGGGGGGGAATCGGCACTCGACAGCGTTGTGGAACAGATCATGGCCCTCGCCGGGGGGGTCGACCTCGCCGATGATCTCTCGATTTTGGCGGTCACGCTCCGATGAAAAACGAGACAAAAGCGGGTTTTCAGCCCCTTTCTGCCTTCCTGCCAGCACGCTATCTCCGCTCCGGCCGATGTGTCGAGGGGCAGTCTTGCATGCGATTCCCGAATCCGTACACTCAAGGGTTTCCCGTCCCGGGACGGTCTGGCTAGCGTAGCTCAATTGGCAGAGTACCTGATTTGTAATCAGGTGGTTGCGGGTTCAACTCCCGCCGCTAGCTCACTCCATATTCCGGGAGGGAGCGCTCGTCCGATCGTGGCAGGCGTCGTCCGGAAGCGTTTCAATCCCGTTGCGAACGCAACAGGCAGGAAATGGGCCGGTCGTTGTCTGGGTCGTCGACTCGACGTACGTTTTGGGCTCTGCCCGCTTCGGAATGGCTGATTCGGAGCGGAGCCGGATCGAGGAAAATGGTGGCGCCGGTTCGAAAAAAGCGGTGGCGCTCCCGCGGCAGGTTTTGATTCGGGGAGATTTGGATCCGAACCGATATCACCAACACATGAGGGAAGTTTCCCGAGCGGTCAAAGGGGCTTGACTGTAAATCAAGTGGCTCTGCCTTCGCAGGTTCGAATCCTGCACTTCCCACTTCCAACCCCATGCCCCGATACCGACACTGAACTCGATACCGACACTGAGCCCGATACTGAGGTAGATCGCGGCGATAAGCCGCAAAGGCTAAAAACGAAGCTAGCGACAAAGAAGTCTGTTTGAGCCCGACGTTAGAGCAACGCGTCTCGTTCCGTCCCCCCGATTCCTCAGCCCCACCACGAAAAACACCCCAAACGAGCAGGGACCATCCAGCAGAGGCACACGCGGGCAGGCTCGGCTCATCACCGGCCTGCACGAACGCATGCGGGTGTAGCTCAATGGTAGAGCAATAGCCTTCCAAGCTAAAGACGAGGGTTCGATTCCCTCTACCCGCTTTCCAGGCCGCAACTGTTCCTCAACGTCCTCTCCGCTCAACGACACCCCGACCACACCGTTTCCTTATTTCCACGGAGCGAACGCCGACACGACCGACCGATCCGCGTCCTCGCCGGGACAACGCCGCGCTCTCAAGCGCTCGTCCACCGAGGCCACGACGCACACCGCTGCTGTAGCTCAGTTGGTAGAGCGCGTCCTTGGTAAGGACGAGGTCATGGGTTCAAATCCCATCAGCAGCTTCCCAGCGGTCGCCGTGACCACGTCGCCCCACACCCAAGATTCATCCTTCCGGCCTGCCGGAGGGACGCTCGTTACAAGATCGATCGATGCTCCGCGTCAGACCTGGCCAGGCGGGGCATCGTCGATCGATCGGATAGTTTGATTTGATGCAGGATTTCAGGGACCAGGGCAGGCGCCGCCTGCAGCCACACACCAGAGAGGAAGATCGAGGGAGAAAGCATGGCTAAGGACACGTTCACGCGGAGCAAGCCGCACGTCAACGTCGGCACCATTGGTCACATCGACCATGGCAAGACAACTCTCACCGGCGCACTGGTGGCCGTTCAGGCTGCCAAGAACCTGGCGATTGCGAAAAGCTACGCCGATATCGCCAAGGGCGGCACCGTCCGCGACGACACGAAGACGGTGACCATCGCCGTCAGTCACGTCGAATATGAGAGCGAAAAGCGGCATTACGCCCACATCGACTGCCCGGGCCACGCCGACTTCATCAAGAACATGATCACCGGCGCTGCCCAGATGGACGGGGCGATCCTGGTGGTCAGCGCCGCTGACGGCCCGATGCCGCAGACGCGGGAGCACATCCTCCTCGCCAAGCAGGTCGGCGTGCCGGCGCTCGTGGTCTTCCTCAACAAGGTCGACCTCGTCGATGATCCGGAACTCCTCGACCTTGTCGAGATGGAAATCCGCGAACTGCTGACGAAGTACGGATTCCCGGGCGACGATGTGCCGATTATCCGTGGCGCTGGCAAGCCGGCCTACGACAACCCCAAAGACCCTGAGAAGAACAAGTGCATCGGCGACCTGCTTGATGCTGTCGACGCCTACATCCCCGAGCCGGTTCGTGAGCTCGACAAGCCGTTCCTGATGGCGATCGAGGACGTGTTCTCGATCGAAGGTCGTGGCACGGTGGCAACTGGCCGTATCGAGCGTGGCGAGGTGAAGGTCGGCGACGAAGTTGAGATCATCGGTCTCAAGGACAAGGCCGAGAAGACGACCTGCACCGGCGTCGAGATGTTCAAGAAACTCCTCGACCGCGGTCAGGCTGGCGACAACGTCGGCTGCCTGCTGCGTGGCATCGCACGCGAGGGTATCGAGCGTGGTCAGGTGCTTGCTAAGCCGGGCTCGATCAAGCCCCACAAGAAGTTCGAGTGCGAGGTGTACGTGCTCTCGAAGGAGGAAGGTGGCCGCCACACTCCGTTCTTCGCAGGCTACCGCCCGCAGTTCTACTTCCGCACGACCGACGTCACCGGCTCGACCAAGCTGCTCAGCGGCGTCGAGATGGTCTCGCCGGGCGACAATGTGAAGATGGAAGTCGAGTTGATGGTTCCGATCGCCATGGACGACGGGGTCCGCTTCGCCATCCGTGAGGGTGGCAAGACCGTCGGCTCGGGGGTCGTGACAAAGATCCTCGACTGATCACAGAACCTGTGTACCGTTCCAGGCGCCGGCTTACGGCCGGCGCCTGGAAACACAGGGGCGTAGCTCAACTGGCAGAGCGCTGGTCTCCAAAACCAGAGGTTGCGAGTTCGATCCCCGCCGCCCCTGCTTCGCGGGATCTGGTCGCCCTGGCCACGTCCTCACGAGTCTGGATCGACAGCGTCGGTGTTTGGATCGAGGTTGAATAAGGCCGGTTGGGGAATGCCCCACCAGGAAACAGTCGCCCCCACAGACCGGGCTCATCATTCAGACGGATCGCCCGAGCCGGACGGAACCGACCATGGCAGGTATGCAAGAAAACCCAACCGCCCTCAGTTCGCTGGGGCGAGAATTGTTCAGCGCGGCCGTCTACAAGCGGAGCCAAGGGCGCGTCACCCGTCAGGTGACGTTTGTCGCCTTGGCTCTTGCCTGGGCGATTGCCGTCTGGAGGCTCGCTCAAATCCTACCGGCGTGGATTTCTGCAGGCGGCCCGATGACTCCGGCGGTGAGCGCCGACGCTTATGGCTTGGTCCGGTTCGTGATTCCTTTCCTCGTTTTCCTTGCTGGTGCATGGCTCGCCTACCGGGCGGTGAATCTTCCCCGGTTCGCTGAGTTCTTGATCGGGGTTGAGTCGGAGATGGCAAAGGTGGCGTGGCCCACCCTCGGCGAAGTGGCCCGCAGTTCCGCCGTTGTGATCTTCATGATCTTCGCCTTGTCCTTCATCCTCGCGGCCTACGACTTGTTCTGGTGGTTCATTCTCCGGGCGATTCAGGGATTTCGTTGAACGCGGTCGAGACCCAAGGGTCCGGGTGACACTCCCGGACATCCCCACGCATGTCGAAGCACGATCATCCAACCGAGCCCCAGGCCGACGCGGTCGCGTCTCCCCCTGAGCACGCCACGCCCCAAGGCCATGCCGACGGAGCATCGCATGCAGGCCCCGGCACGCCGTCTGGAGAGGCCGACGACGACGATGGCACCCCTGCCGAACTCGCCGATCCCTTTGCCGGTGGCGACAACGCCAAGCCCGTCGCCTCGGCAACCGACGAAGAGATCGCCCCGATCGGGGACAAGAAGTGGTACATCCTCAAGGTGCAAAGCAACCGCGAGGATTCGATCAGCGACACACTCGAGCGACGGATCCGGATGCAGGGACTCGACCGCTACTTTGGCAAGGTCATCGTGCCGAAGGAGCAGGTCACCGAGTTTAAAAGCGGCAAAAAACGCGTTGTTTCTCGCAAGCTCTATCCTGGCTACATCCTTGTGAACATGATTCTCAATGACGAGACGTGGTATCTCGTCAGGGAGACAGGCGGGATTGGCGATTTTACCGGGTCGGCCGGAAGGCCGAGCCCGATGCTCCAAGCCGACGTTGACAAACTGCTCAACAAGTCCGCGGTCAAGCCGGACGAGGCGCCGCGGCTGAAGATCAACTTCAAGAAGGGTGACCGGGTCAAGATCACCGAAGGTACGTTTGAGAACTTCGAGGGTGAGGTGGAGCAGATCGACGAGGCGAACGGACGAGTCACGGTGATGCTCAGCATCTTCGGTCGTTCGACCCCCGTCGATATCGAGTACTGGCAGATTGAGGGGATTTGAACCAAGTGTGCCGCCGTCCAAGACGGCTTGCTACGAACGATCATGCGTCCATCCTGCACGGACGCCGGGGCGCGCAGGGTAGGCCGGTAAGGCATCAAGCAGCAACGTTTCCAACACAACGCGTCCAAGCAGTCCCGCGGAAGGGGAAGAGGTCAGAGTCATGGCGAAGCAGGTGGTCGGTCAAGCGAAGTTCCAGATTCCAGGCGGACAGGCCACACCGGCCCCCCCGGTCGGTACGTCGCTCGGCCGGTACGGCATCAACCTCGGACAGTTCGTCCAGCAGTTCAACGACAAGACCCGCGAAGCCGCCGGTATGGCGATTCCGGTGGTTGTCACCGTCTACAACGATCGCTCTTTCGAGTTCTACACGAAAAGCCCGCCGGCGGCCGCTCTTCTCAAGAAGGCAGCAGGCCTTGCGAAGGGCTCCGGGGTGCCGAACAAGGACAAGGTCGGCAAGGTCACCAAGGCACAGCTCGACGAGATCGTCCGACTCAAGACCAACGATCTCAATGCCAGCGATGCCGATCATGCCCGTCGCATGATCGAAGGCACCGCCCGCAGCATGGGGATTACGGTCGACAACTGACCCCTTGATCCTCGGTCGTCACAACTTTTTCCCGATTTTCCCTCGAACACTTTCAGGACCGTAGCCGTGGCTGTTACCAAGCGCATGAAGGCGATGCTCGCCAAGTTGCCGAAGACCGAAGACCCTCTTCCCGTCGCCGATGCCGTCGCGCTCATCAAGAGCATGCCGCCGACGAAGTTTGACCAGGCCTTTGAGATCCACATGCGTCTGGGCATCGATCCGAAGCAGGCCGATCAGATCGTCCGTGGCTCGATCGTGCTGCCGCACGGGATCGGCAAGTCGAAGCGAGTCGTCGTGTTCGCCAAGGGCAACATGGCAGACGAGGCCCGGGCTGCCGGGGCGGAAGAGGTCGGCTCCGATGATCTTGCCAAGAAGATCAAGGAAGGCTGGACCGATTTTGATGTCTGCATTGCGGCTCCCGACATGATGGGCCTGGTCGGCCCGCTCGGAAAGGTACTCGGTCCCCGTGGCCTGATGCCGAGTCCCCGTGCCGGCACCGTCACCGCCGACATCCGTAAGACCGTCAGCGAGTACAAGGCCGGAAAGGTCGAGTTCCGGAATGATCCGACCGGCATCGTCCATGCGGTGGTCGGCAAGGCCAGTTTTGATGAGGCGAAGATCGTGGAAAACATCAAGGCCTTTATCGACCACATCATGTCGCTGCAGCCCAACAGCGTTCGTGGTCAGTACGTGAAGAGCATCTCGATCTCCGCCACGATGACCCCGGGCGTCATGATCGCCGCCTGAAGCCCGGAATGGCTCGCGCTTCCTTCCCGCTCAAGCCCCCTTTCCAGTTGACGATTCAAGTTCCTGTTTCCTCCATCCCGGCACGGTTCAGTCTCACTCGGCTACGTTGCCGCCCAAGCCGCCCGATCAGGGCCCAAATTCGCCATGAGCAAGCTTGTCAAGAATCTCCTCGTCGATGACCTCAAGGGACGCCTGACGGGCGTCGGCGAGGTGATTGTTCTCAGCCTCGGTCGCCTCGACGGCACGAAGACCACGCAGCTCCGACAGACGCTGCGGAAGAAGAAGATCCACCTGCAACTGATCAAGAACAGCTTGGCGCGCCGGGCGACGCTCGACACCCCACTGGCACCGGCTTTCGGCAAGACCGAAGGCATGCTCGCGATCGCCTGGGGCGGCGAAGACGTCGTCGATCTCGCGAAGGAACTCGATCGAGTTTCCGCCATCAAGGACTACGACGGTGTCGAGTTCCGCGGCGGTGCCCTCGACGGTGCTCGGCTCGAGCCAAGTGACGTCAAGAGCGTCGCCAAGTGGCCCTCCCGTGCCGAGCAACTCTCGATTCTGTCTGGCCAGATCAGCTCGATGGGCTCGACGCTCTCGGGACAGATCCTCGGGGCCGGAGGGACGCTGGCTGGCCAGATCAGCTCGCGGGTCGACGACCTCGAGAAGGCAGAAGCGCCGGAGGTTCCGGCGGCCTGAGGCAGACTTTTCGGACCGACACCATGGCATGGGCTTCCCATGGCCCGCGTTCATGGTATGACTATGGGTTCCCAATTTTCCAGAGGCGCCAGTCCCGGACGTGGTCCATACGGGGCAGGCGTGCACGACCGACCACCCATGACACACAGCCGGCGGCATTCCCGCCGGCCTCATTCCTGAAGGGAAAGGATCTCGAGCGATGGCAACGGCTGAAGCGACACGTGAATTCACCAATGAAACGAAGGACCTCGGCGACAAGATCGTGTCCTTGACGCTCAAGGCCGCCAAGGAGCTCTCCGACTACCTCGACGAAGTCCACGGCATCAAGCCCGCTGCCGGTGGCGCGGTCATGATGGCCGCTCCGGGCGGAGCAGGTGCCGGTGGGGCTGCCGAGGCGGCGGCCGAGAAGACCGAGTTCGACGTCGTTCTCGAGAGCTACCCGACCGAAGCGAAGATCGGCATCATCAAGGTCGTCCGCGCCGCGACGGGCCTGGGCCTCAAGGAGGCCAAGGATCTCGTCGAGAGCGCTCCGGCGAAGGTCAAGGAGGGCATCTCCAAGGCCGACGCTGAGAAGCTCAAGAAGGAGCTTGAAGAGGCCAAGGCGAAGGTCGCCGTCAAGTGATTTTTGCTTGATTTACCGAGGCAGCGGCCGGAGGCTTGGTCTTCCGGCCGCTGCCCGGTATAGTTTTTGCATGTCGATTTCCCGACGGTCATCCATTCGACGGTGGTTCCGCGGGAACGGCAAGCGCCTCCTCCTTCGTCAGCCCACGTCCACCGCATCCCTGCGGCGGAACGACTCCCATTCATTTCCTGGCTCTTCAGACGGATGGCCTGCTTCCGTGCAGCGGTCCCTTACCTATCCGTGGGTGGGTGGCCGAGCCGGTGCTGCTGTTCCTCCCGAGTCGGGTCGGGGGTGTGGGTTTGTTTTGTCTGTAGCGACATCCGGTTCCTTTGCCAAGGTCGTCGGTAGAACGCAAGGCTTTCGTTCAAGGCCCTTGTTTTTCTGCTCTGTTGAGTTGTTTCTGTTTTTTAGTTTTTAGGTTTTGGTTTTCTTGCTTCGGTCTTCTTGGGAGATTCGCCCATGGCCACACGCGCCGTCCGTCGCCTCCAGCCCACCCAGATCCGCCGTTACGGAAGCAGCCGCGCAAGCCACGCGATTCCTGACCTCACTGAAATCCAGACGCGCTTTTACGATCGCTTTCTCCAGTACGACACCCCGTCGTTGAAGCGCAAGGACGAGGGCATCGAGGGTGTTCTTCGGGAAATCTTCCCGATCGAGAGCTATGACCGCACCGTCAAGCTCGAGTACGTCCGCTACGAATTGGGAAAGCCCCGCTACGATCCCGACGAATGCCGTCAACTCCGGCTCACGTACGGCCGCCCGCTGCGTGTCTGGCTGCGTTTGACGCGTGATCAGCCGGTCGAGGAAGAGGTCTATCTCGGCGACATCCCCATCATGCTCGGTGGCGGAGAGTTCATCATCAACGGTGCTGAGCGCGTCGTCGTCAGCCAGCTCCACCGTTCTCCTGGTATCGATTTCGTCGCCGACACCGAATCAACCGACCGCAAGACGCACAACTGCCGCATCATTCCGGAACGCGGCAGTTGGATCGAGCTCAATGTTTCCAAGAAAGACACGCTCCAGGTGCGGATCGACCAGAGCGGGAAGTTCTCCGCGCTGACGCTCCTCCGCGCGATGGACGAGAAGTACACCCACGACGCCGAGATCCTCAAGCTCTTCTACCAGCCGGAGAAGGTGAAGGCCGACGGCGGGCGCTACGTTCCTAAGATCGAGGGGCGGATCGCGGTCGACGACATCGTCTACCCGTCGAAGCACAAGGATGGGTCGCCGAACGAGCGAGCCGGTGAGATCATCATTGAGGCCGGCTGCAAGATCTCCCACGATCAGGCCGAACTGATCTGCACGTCAGGCCTGCCCGCGGTGGAGGTGATGGAGGAGCAAAAGGTGCCCCTCATCATGAACAGCCTCCGCGAGGACGCCGACGAGTCGAAGCGTCGCACCGGTGTCTCCCCCAGCCATCAAGACGCCCTCGTCCGCATCTACCAGCGGCTTCGGCCGGGCAATCCTCCGGCCCTCGACAAGGCGCGGACGTTGTTCGACGAGAAGTTCAAGGACACCAACCGCTATCGCTTGGGCCGCGTCGGCCGCTTCCGCATCAACCGCAAACTCGGATTGTCGGTCCCCGAGACCGAAATGACGCTCCGCCCCGACGACCTGATCGCCGCGATCAAGTACATGCTCCTCCTCTCCGAGGGTGAGAACGAAGTCGAAGTGGACGACATCGACCACCTCGGTAATCGTCGCCTGCGGACGATCGACGAACTCGCCAGCGATGAACTCCGCAAGGGGTTCCTCAAGCTCCGTCGCACCGTTCAGGAGCGGATGAGCCTCAAGGACGTCACGGAAATGACGCCCCGCTCGCTCATCAACCCCAAGAGCATCTCGGCCGCCATTGAGTACTTCTTCGGCCGTGGCGAGCTTTCGCAGGTCGTCGATCAGACCAACCCGCTCTCGATGCTCACCCACGAGCGCCGCCTCTCGGCACTCGGTCCCGGAGGTTTGAACCGTAAGCGTGCGGGATTCGAGGTGCGCGACGTGCACATCTCCCACTACGGCCGTATCTGCCCGATCGAGACGCCGGAAGGTACGAACATCGGCTTGATCTCGAGCCTGGCGATCTATTCTGGCGTCGATTCCTACGGCTTCCTCGTCACTCCCTACCGCAAGGTTTCGAAGTGCCGCCTCACCGACGACGTCGTCTGGCTGCGGGCCGATGAGGAGCACGAAGCGACGCTGGCGCCGGCCGACGCCCCTGTGGTGGATGGCAAGATCGAAGGGGACAACATCATCGCGCGCAATCGTGGTGACTTCGTCCTCGTCCGCGCCGACGAGGTCGGCTACATCGACGTTGCCCCCAGCCAGATGGTGGGCGTGTCGGCCGGGTTGATCCCGTTCCTCGAGCACGACGACGCAAACCGCGCGCTCATGGGCTCCAACATGCAGCGGCAGGCGGTGCCACTCTTGGTGACCGAACCGCCCATCGTGGCGACCGGAATGGAGCGCGATGTGGCGGCCAACTCCGGCCTCATTGTGCGTGCGACCCGCAAGGGGACGGTGACCTATTGCGACGCCGAGCGGATCGAGGTCTCGCCGGGCGGCGTTGTCGCCCCCGACATCTACCGCCTGCGGAAGTACGTTGGCCTCAACGAACGCACCTGCCAAAACCAGAAGCCGATCATCAGTCTCGGCCAGAAGGTCGAGAAGGGGGAGGTGCTGGCCGACGGTGCCGCGATCTACAAGGGGGAACTGGCCCTCGGGCGCAACGTCCTCGTCGGCTTCATGGCTTGGGACGGATTCAACTTCGAGGACGCGATCATCATCAGCGAGGAGCTGGTGGAGGACGACGTCTACACCTCGATCCATATCGAGGAATACGACATCGAGATCCGTGACACGAAGCTCGGCCGTGAGGAGTTCACTCGCGATATTCCCAACGTCGGCGAGCGGGCCCTTCACAACCTCGACGAAGGGGGGATCGTCAAGATCGGCACCTTCGTCCGCCCCGGCGACATCCTCGTCGGCAAGGTTTCACCGAAGAGCAAGACCGAACTGACCCCCGAGGAGAAGCTTCTCCACGCGATCTTCGGCAGGGCCGGCGAGGACGTGAAGAACGACTCGCTCGAGGTCCCGTCCGGCGTCGAGGGGATCGTCATCGCCACCGAGAAGTTCTCGCGTCGCATGAGCCTCTCCGAGGATGAGCGCCGCGAGTTCGAGAAGCAGTTGAAGGAAGTCGAAAACGAGGGGAACGCCCGCGTTGCCGAAGCCTTCAGTGCCATGGTCGAAGAGATTGGCAAAGCGATCGGCAAGCCTCTGACGGCTGCCGACGGCGGCCCGCTCGTCCGCGATCAGGAGCACAAGGTGGTAGCCGAACGGGCTGCCGCCTTCCGCATCGAGGAACTCGATCTCCGCTCGCCGAAGGCCAAGCCCGAAGTGGAGAAGATCCACAAGGCGATGTGGCCCGCCGTCGAAGAGGCGATTGACTCTCGCGAGCGCAGGCTCAACAGCATGAAACGGGGTGATGAACTGCGCCCTGGCGTTCTCCAGATGGTAAAGGTGTACGTCGCCGCGAAGCGGGCCATCAGCGTCGGCGACAAGATGGCCGGTCGTCACGGCAACAAGGGGGTGATCGCCAAGATCCTCCCCAAGGAAGACATGCCATTCCTCGCCGACGGCACTCCCGTTCAGATCCTCCTCAACCCCCTCGGCGTGCCGAGCCGCATGAATGTCGGGCAGATCCTCGAGACCCACCTCGGGTGGGCCGGGAAGGTGCTCGGATTCCAGGCAATCACGCCGGTGTTCGACGGGGCGAGCGAGGAGGAGATCAACGACGTTCTCGAAGAGGCGAATCTCCCGCGGCATGGTAAGGCCCAACTCTTCGACGGCCGCACCGGTGAGCAACTCGAGCAGGAGACGACGGTCGGCTACATCTACATGCTCAAACTCCACCACCTTGTCGACGACAAGGTGCACGCCCGCTCCACCGGCCCCTACTCCCTCATCACCCAGCAACCGCTGGGCGGCAAGGCGAGGTTCGGAGGTCAGCGGTTCGGGGAGATGGAAGTCTGGGCTCTGGAGGCCTACGGTGCCGCCTACATTCTCCAGGAACTCCTCACCGTCAAGAGCGACGACGTCGAGGGGCGCACGAAGATCTACGAGAGCATGGTGAAGGGGGAGAACACCCTCGAAGCCGGCACCCCGGCGAGCTTCGACGTGCTCACCAACGAGATTCGTGGTCTGGCCCTCAACATGTCGCTCGAGAAGCGTCGACTCTGACCCTCGCTTCCAATCTGCCGATCCCGGTGGGTGATGCGACTGCGTCACCCACCGGCTTCCGTTCTTTCCCCACCGCATCCGATCCCGGCGACCGCAACGCCAGCCCCAACAGCCCATCAGGGTTCTTCCAAGGAGACGTCTCGTGAGCATCGGTGAATCCACCTACGATCGCGTCAACGACTATTCCGCCGTGAAGATCAGCCTGGCGCGGCCCCATGACATCAAGAGTTGGTCGTTCGGCGAGGTGAAGAAGCCCGAGACGATCAACTACCGCACTTACCGTCCCGAGAAGGACGGACTGATGTGCGAGAAGATCTTCGGCCCGGAAAAAGACTGGGAGTGCTCCTGCGGCAAGTATCGCGGGATGAAGTACAAGGGGATGATCTGCGACCGTTGCGGCGTGAAGGTCACCCACAGTCGTGTCCGTCGCAAGCGCATGGGCCACATCGAACTGGCCGCGCCGGTCGTTCACATCTGGTTCTTCAAGGCGATGCCGAGTCGGCTCGGGGCCCTGCTCGACATGAAGACGTCGAGCCTGGAGAAGGTGATCTACTTCCAGGATTACGTCGTCCTCGATCCCAAGGACACCCCGCTGAAGCGTCAGCAACTCCTCACCGAGGAGGAATATCGCGAGGCGCGTGCCAACTACGGTGAAACCGGTTTTGACGCCGAGATGGGTGCCGAGGCGGTCCGCAAACTCCTCCTCGGGCTTGAACTTGTCAGCCTCTCCAAGGAACTCCGCGAGGAACTCCACACGACCGGCTCGAAGCAGAAGAAGAAGGATCTCGTCAACCGACTCAAGATCGTCGAAGCCATCCGCGACAGCGAGAACAAGCCCGAGTGGATGGTCCTTGACGTCATCCCGGTGATCCCCCCTGATCTCCGTCCGCTCGTGATGCTCGATTCCGGCAACTTCGCCACGAGCGATCTCAACGACCTCTACCGCCGGATCATCAACCGGAACAATCGTCTCAAGAAGCTCGTTGACCTCAACGCTCCCGAGGTCATCATCCGCAATGAGAAGCGGATGCTGCAGCAGTCCGTTGACGCTCTGTTCGACAACAACCGCTGCAAGCGGCCGGTGCTCGCCTCGAGCAACCGCCCGCTCAAGAGCCTCACCGACATGATCAAGGGGAAGCAGGGCCGCTTCCGCGAGAACCTCCTCGGCAAACGTGTCGATTACTCGGCTCGAAGCGTGATCGTCGTCGGCCCGACCCTCCGGCTCCACCAGTGCGGACTGCCGAAGAAGATCGCGCTTGAGCTCTATCAGCCGTTCATCATCCGGCGGCTTAAGGAACTCGGCCACGCCGACACGATCAAGAGCGCCAAGAAGATGCTCGAGCGGAAGGACGCCGAGGTGTGGGACATCCTCGAAGAGGTGATCCGCAACCACCCGGTACTGCTCAACCGTGCCCCGACGCTCCACCGCATGGGCATCCAGGCGTTCGAGCCGATCCTCGTCGAGGGGAACGCGATCAAGCTCCATCCGCTGGTTTGCAAGGGCTTCAATGCCGACTTCGACGGCGATCAGATGGCCGTCCACCTGCCGCTCTCGATCGAGGCCCAGGTCGAAGCCCACACGCTGATGCTGTCAACGAACAACATCTTCAGCCCCGCCAACGGCGCCCCGATCATCAGCCCTTCGCAGGACGTGGTGATGGGTTGCTACTACCTCACCATGCAACTCCCTGGCCGCAAGGGGGAGGGAATGGTGTTTAAGGATGTCGAAGAGGTGGAAATGGCCCACTCGCTCGGCAAGGTGGAAACGCATGCCAAGATCCGGGTCAAACTCCCGTCGAAGCGTCGCCTCAAGATGGAGGACATGTCGCAATCGAAGCCCGGCGTCATCATCGAGACGACCGCTGGCCGCGTCCTCTTCAACTCCGTTCTTCCCGAAGGGATGCTCTTCTACAACATCCCGATGCGGTCGAGCGAGTTGGCCCGCGTGATTTCCGACTGCTATCAGGCTCTCGGACGACGTCGCACGATCGACCTGCTCGACGACATGAACCGCACCGGCTTCAAGTGGAGCACGAAGAGCGGCCTGTCGTTCGCCACCGACGATCTCATCACCCCGACAGACAAGTCGAAGATCATCGGCGACGCCGAGAAGGAGGTCTTCAAGATCCTCAAGCGTTACCAGAAGGGCGTGATCACCGACGGCGAGCGGTACAACTCGGTGCTCGATGCGTGGACGCACGCCCGTGAGGAGATCACCAAGGGAATGATGGCCGCCCTCGAAAAGGACACGGCCAGCGAATCCCGGCATGACGGCTACGTCAACCCGATTTACCTCATGGCCCACTCCGGTGCCCGTGGTGGTGTTGAGCAGATCCGTCAGCTCGCGGGGATGCGTGGCCTGATGGCCAAGCCGTCGGGAAAGATCATCGAAACGCCAATCAAGGCGAACTTCCGCGAAGGACTGACCGTCCTCGAGTACTTCAGCTCGACGCACGGTGCCCGCAAGGGACTGGCCGACACCGCTCTCAAGACGGCCGACTCGGGCTACCTCACCCGCAAGCTAGCCGACGTCGCCCAGAATGTTGTCGTCACGATGCACGACTGCGGCACGCCGCAGGGGGTGCAGAAGGGGGTCATCTACCGCGGAGAGAAGGTCGAGGTTCGGCTCGCCGACAGCCTCCGTGGGCGCGTCAGCCGGGCAGAGATCTCCAACCCCATCAGCGGTGAAGTGATCGCCCACGAGGATGATCTGATCACGCCCAAAATCGCTCAGCAGATCGAGGAACTCGGGCTTGAGAAGGTGCAGGTCCGCAGCCCACTGACCTGCGAGGCGCCGCTCGGCGTCTGCCGCCTCTGCTACGGCATGGATCTCTCGACCGGTTCGCTCGTCGAGGAGGGGATGGCCGTCGGCATCATCGCCGCCCAGAGCATCGGCGAGCCGGGCACGCAGTTGACGATGCGCACGTTCCACATCGGTGGCGTCGGTCAGCGTGCCCTCGAAGAGAACCAGAGCAAGACGAAGCGTGCCGGAACGGTGCGGTTTGCCCGGCTTCGGAGCGTGCCAGACGAGAACGGCCAACAGGTCGTGCTCGCCCGCAACGGTGAGATCACCATCAGCGACGCCAAGGGGAACGATCTCGAGAAGATCGACGTTCCGGCCGGTGCCATCCTCAAGGTCAAGGAAGGGGATGAGGTCAAGCCGGGCACCGTGCTCGTGCAGTGGGATCCGCACTCGATCCCGATTCTCTCGGAAGTTTCCGGAAAGGTTCGCTACGAGGACGTTATCGAGAACGAGACGGTTCGCATCGAGAAGGATCCCAGCGGCCACGTTCGCCGGATGATCATGGAGCACAAGGGTGTCTATCAGCCACAGATCGCGCTGCTTGATGATGACGGCAAGACGCTCGGCTTCTACTACCTCCCCGAGAAGGCCTACATCGAGGTCAACGAGGGCGAGATCGTCAAGGCGGGTCACATTCTCGCCAAGACTCCCCGCGAGGCTTCGGGGACCCAGGACATCACCGGTGGTTTGCCCCGCGTGACCGAGATCTTCGAGGCCCGCAAGCCGAAGGATCCCGCGATCATGGCCGAGATCAGCGGTCGCGTTGAGGTGAAGGGTGAGAAGCGGCGCGGCAAGCGGACCATCGTCGTCCGTAACGAATCGGGACGCGAGGAGGAGCATCTCGTCAGCCAAGGCAAGCACATGCGAGTGCACACCGGTGACGAGGTCAAGGAGGGAGAGGCGCTCGTTGACGGGCCGCTGGTCCCCCATGACATCCTCCGCATCTCGGGCGAGGATGCCGTGCAGCAGTATCTCGTTCGCGAGATCCAAAACGTCTATCGCAGCCAGCGTGTCGATATCGATGATAAGCACATCGAGATCATCGTGTCGCAGATGCTGCGGAAGGTGAAGATCGAGTCCGTCGGTGACACGACCCTGCTCCCGGGGAGCGTCATGGACAGGTTCGAGTTCCAGCAGGCCAACAAGCAGATCGCTGAAAGCCTGCGGATCACCGACAAGGGAGACAGCGAGTTCGCGGTCGGTTCGGTCGTGCCGAAGGAAATCCTCGCCCAGGCCAATGCCCAGATCGAGACCCTCGGCGGCACGGCAGCCAAGGGCACCAAGCCGAAGCCGGCCACGGCGAGCACCCAACTGCTCGGGATCACCAAGGCGAGCGTTCAGAGTTCGAGTTTCATCTCGGCGGCCAGCTTCCAGGAAACGACCAAGGTCCTCACCGAAGCCGCCTTGGCCGGCAAGGTCGACAACCTTGTCGGGCTCAAGGAGAACGTCATCCTCGGCCACCTCATCCCGGCCGGAACCGGCTTCAACACGTTCCAGAATTCGGAGGTCCGGGTTCGTCCCGAGGCCCTCAATTCGATGCGGCACGACCCAATCGGGAAAACGCTCGCCCAGCAGTTCCCCCTCCTCGAGGATTCGGCTCCGGGGAACGAGTCTCGGCTCGGCGGTGACTCCGACGTCGCCACCCTCCCAGAGACCGACCAGGCACGCGAACAACTCTGATCCACGGGCTTGGGCCCGGTCGGACGGATACCGGCCGATCGGGCCACAACACCACCAGTCGATGATGGCCTGAAACGGGCCGGCCGGGAATTGTCCGGCCGGTGGTGACGGTCGGTCCGTCGGTGCCGTGGAGAAGTGACGGTGTGCGGCTGGATGCACCGCAGCGCCGAAGGACCATGGAACGGCCTTCTCTCAGGAGCCACTCCATGCGTCCCTCCAAAGCCCCCCGCCACAGCCGGCTCGGCGATCCATCAACGGGATCGAGGGCGATTCTGGTCGGCCTGATGCTCGTCGTGGCTGGAAATGGCGACCTCCCAGTCGTGCGTGGACAGGTTGTCCCCTACAACCCCTACGCCGACAGCCAAGACCCTACGCCGCCGGTGCTCCCCGACGGAACGCTCCATTGGGGAAGCTTCTTCAAGTCGGCGGCGATTCAAAAAGCCTACGAGCGACTCTGGAACCTCGGTGCCTGCCGCAACACGAATAAGGCGATCACGATCCCCGTCGAGAACAACAAACTGTCGATCGACAGCCTCCCGGAGGACGAGTTCCGTGGGGTGGTGCAGGCGGTCACCGGCACCAACGCCGGCGGCGCCGTGGCTTTTCTCCAAACACCCAAGGACGGATCCGCAGGATTGGAGAGGGTCGCCCTCCTTCATCCGGCAGGGGTTTCACGCGTCGATGTCGCGGGGACTGCCGGAGTTTCTCTGCTCGCCCCCGGCATGGTCGTTCGCTTCCAGGCAAACGTCGACGCGAAGGGGAGAGGCACGGCCCCGATCCGTGTCCTTCATGTGGCCACTCCCTCGGCAGAAGCCAAACCGACCGCTGTCACGCCCGGGCTCGACGAGATGGTGATCGGGAAAGTCGTCCAAATGAAGCGGGGAATCCTCTCCGTCCGAGTCGATGCGGGGAAGATCCGCCGCCTGTCGCTGCCCCTGGCCGAGGACGCCGTCGTCGAGGTGGCAACGTCCCAGATCGGTCTGATCAGGCCCGGCGACGCCATCGAAATCAAGGGAAGGCTTTGGACGGGTGAAGGGGCGCTCGGCGACGGCACCGTGTTTGCAGACCAACTCACCGTCACAAAGAAGGCCTCCGCGGCAGGCGGTGCCTCAGGGGAACATGCCGACGCCGCCGACCTCGGCGCACGCTGAATGGAAGGCGGTAGGTGCGGGGGTGCTTCCCGAGGATGGACCGTTGTGACAGACTTCGCAGGACGGGGCGTGCGGTCGCCACCCGAGGCTTCCCCCCGTCGATTCCCCGGAGTTCCGTCCCATGGCGGTACGCCTTCCTGTCCCGCGTGGCATCCCCTTGCCGATCATCCTCGGACTCGGAACAGCGGCCGCCCTCGCCGGTGTCGTGCTCCTCGCCACCCGTGATGGCAGCGATCAGGGCGGTCGATTGTCCGTGAGGGGATTCGAGGCGACGCGGCCCGCCACCGCGTCTCCGCCGACCGCGCTGCCCGAGGGGATGGTCTGGATTCCGGGCGGGGAGTTCTCAATGGGGTGTGACGACCCCCGCGGCAAACCGTTCGGCGGCAAAGAGCCGATGCCGGATGCCAGGCCGGTGCATCGCGTCCATATCGACGGTTTCTGGATCGATTCCACGGAGGTGACCAACAACCAGTTCGCGGCGTTCGTGGCCGCCACCGGATACGTGACGGTAGCCGAGACCCCCCCCCGCGCCGAGGACTTTCCCGGCGCACCTCGTGAAAACCTCGTGGCCGGCTCGATCGTTTTCTCCCCTCCCGACGGGCCCGTCTCCCTCGACAACCACTACCAATGGTGGGCCTACATCCCCGGCGCCAATTGGCGCCATCCCACCGGCCCCGACAGCTCCATCGAAGGTCACGGCACTCACCCGGTGGTGCAAATCGCCCACGACGACGCGGTGGCCTACGCGACGTGGTCGGGCAAACGCCTGCCGACCGAGGCCGAATGGGAGTTCGCCGCCCGCGGAGGATTGACTGGCGCGATGTATCCCTGGGGAGACGAGTTCCAACCGGAAGGCAGGGAGGTGGCCAACACTTGGCAGGGTCCCTTTCCGACCCCCAACACTGCCGAGGATGGCTTCGTGTTCGCGGCTCCCGTCGCGACGTTCCCTGCCAACGGCTACGGCCTCTACGACATGTCGGGCAACGTCTGGGAGTGGTGTGCCGACTGGTACCGCCCCGACACCTACGCCCGCGATGCCCGTAGGCCGGGCCAGCCCGTGAGAAACCCACAGGGACCGGACACGAGCCACGATCCGCAGGAACCGGGACAGGCAAAACGGGTGCTCCGCGGCGGCTCGTTCCTCTGCACCGAACAGTACTGCTCCCGGTACATCGTCGGCACCCGGGGCAAGGGAGAGATGTCGAGCGGCGCCAACCACATCGGCTTCCGTTGCGTCCGGTCGCCGAACTGATCAGGTCGAGCGCGGCCCCAGCAGGTTGCGGAAATCGTTCCAGCCGAGGGCGTTGACGACGTCAACGCTGGTCAATCCGGCGCGGCGCGCCTGGAGCACACCACACCGCATCACGCCGAGGCCTCGGACCGAATGGGCATCGGTTGAGATCACCATCCGCACCCCGGCCCGTCGCGCCGCAGCCGCGTGATGGTCGTCGAGATCGAGCCTGCTGGGATGGGCGTTGATTTCCAGGAAGGTTCCCGCAAGCGCAGCGGCCGCGATCACCGCCTCCATGTCGACGTCATAGGCGGGCCGACGGTTGATGAGCCGGCCGGTGGGGTGTCCGATGACCCTCACGGCCGGGTGACGAATCGCCTCGAGGATCCGCTCCGTGATCCTCTCCCGGGGCTGGGATTGCCCGTAGTGCAGACTGGCCACGACCCAGTCCGCCCGAGCGAGGACGTGATCATGGAGATCGAGCCCGCCTCGCTCGAGCATGTCGACCTCGATCCCCTTGAGGACCACGATCGGTGCCGGCCCTTCGGCGGCGAGTGTCTCATTGAGCCGGTCGATGCGATCCCACTGCCGCAGGAGCCGCGTCTCGTCCAAGCCATGAGCCATCGAAACCCGCTGGCTGTGATCCGTGATCGCGATGTACTCGAGGCCACGCTCGCGGGCTCCCCGCACCATGTCGGTGAGCGTGTCCTCCCCGTCGGTGTCGGTGGTGTGCATGTGGAGATCACCACGGATATCTTGCTCCTCGACGAGGCGAGGGAGCCTCACCTCCGCGGCAAGCGCCAGTTCGTCACGGCCCTCGCGGAGTTCTGGGGGGATCCAGGCGAGCCCGAGGGCATGGTAAACCTCGGCCTCAGTCTCGGCAGTCGGCGGTTGCGCTGCAGCCGGGGGATCGACCGGTTGGAAGCCGTACTCATTGAGCGACCAGCCGTGTTCGCGGGCCCTCGAGCGGACGCGGATGTTGTGTTCCTTGGATCCGGTGAAGTAGAGCCAGGCCGCCCCGAAGGCTGCGGAGACGACAACCCGGAGATCGATCTGCATGCCACGCGGCCCGCGGATGCTCGACTTCGTCACCCCGGAGGCGATCACGTCGGTCGTGTGATCCCAGCGGCGGAAGTGTTCCATGACCGCAACCGCATCGGTTGCCACGGCGACGAGGTCGATGTCGCCGACCGTCTCGCACCCCCGTCGCCAACTCCCGGCGGCCTCGATCCGCTCCACCGCCGGGCATCCCCGCATCCAGGCGAGGACTTCCGCCACGACCTGATCGGCATCCTCCCAGAGTTGTCGCTGTACGGCGGTGCCACGGACGAAGGCGAGGTTCTTGAGGATCGCGGCCTCCGTCTTCTCGCCGAAGCCCTTCACGCCCCGCACGCGTCCCCCGCGGCAGGCCTCCTCGAGTGAGTCGAGCGAATCGATGCCCAGCCCATCGACGAGTTGCCGGACCTTCTTCGGACCGAGGCCCGGAATCCGCAACAAATCGAACACGTCCGCCGGCACCTTCCCCGACAACTCATCGAGGAGCGGGAGCCGACCGGTGTCGAGGATCGTCCCGATCTTGGCGGCAAGATCCCGACCGATGCCCTCGAGATCGGTGAGGGATCTCGTGTCATCGGCCCTGATCGCACCGAGCGACTCGATCTGGTCGGCGATGGTTCGGGCGGCAGCGCGGTACGCGCGGACCCTGAACGCGTTCTCCCCGTCATATTCGAGGAGATCGGCGAGACGATCGAAGAGGGCGGCGACGTCGGCGTTTGTCACGGACGATCCCGGGGGCGGCTCACTGCTGCGAACGCGAGGGGAGGGCAGCCGTGGGATAGGCCGCCGGACGGGGGGCGGCCGGCTGCCACGACGTGGTGTGGGCCGTCGGAGCCAGCAACCTGGGGAAGGCCCCGGTGGTCGTTCCCGGCCCGGGGCCCGGAACCGTTGGCATGCCGGGAGCCACGGCACGGGGAGCCGGAGAGGCAGGTGCGGCCGGAATCGGCACCAACCGTTGGGCGCCGGCCTGGGGAGCCTCTCCGGTGACCGGTGTGGCGACAGGGGCTTGGCCGGCGGCCGGCGCGTTCCCCGTCGCCGCAGGTGCCGTGGCACTGCTCCCGGCCGCAGCCGGAGCCGCGGTCGCAGCCGGCGCCGGGGCCGTCCCGGCCTGACCGACAGCGGGAGACTTCGGCAATTCCGGGATCGGCCGCAGCGCCGGGGTGGGGGTGAGTGTCGGAGGACTGATGGGCTGGAGCCCTGGCCCCTGCTGAAGCGTCGGTGCAAAGGAGCCACTCTGGGGAACGATCTGCGGCTGGTAGGTGGGCTGGGCGGCAGTTCCTCCCTGCTGGAGCGCCGGAGCCGAGATGCTGGTTTGACCGGGGACGATCTGCTGCGGGATATCGGCGCCGGCGGCACCCCACGCCTGCGGAGCGGTCTGCACCGGCGCGGCGAACGGGCTGGTTGCCGGGCCGGCCGGCCCGGGAGCGACGTTTGTCCCCGGGACCCACGCCGATGGGGCGGCGGCGGCTGGCGCCATCACGGGCGCCCCGACGGCCGGTTGTGTGTAAGCGGGCTGAGCGTAAGCGGGCTGGGTGTACGCCGGCTGGGCATAGCCCTGCTGGGGTTGCATCTGCACGTACTTCGTCGAGTAGACCGCCCGGTATTGGGTGACCGGCACGTTGACGGGCTGCTGGACGTAGTTCGTCACCTGCTCCATGCAATCGCGAGGGCAACCGGTGCAGGGATCGATTTCGCACGAAGGCTTGTAACTCGTCACCGGTACCGAGCGGTATTCAGTCCGATATGTCGTCTCGGGAACGTAGCTCACCTGCTGGACGGGAACGGTGACAGGGGGCGGCGGCGCGACAGGCACCGGCGCCATCATTGGGACCATGGACGGCGCCGCCACAGGGGCCACGACCGGCGCAATGGCGTAGGCCTGCGGGGCCTTGTAGAAGCAGGATTGGAACCCGGCGCACAGATTCGTGAGACAACACTGCGCCATCCCGACGCGTGGTCCTGCCACCATGAGCACTCCCGCCAGATTCAGCGTTACGATCATTCGCCGCACGTTCATGACTCGCTCCTCGGAATCGACCCGACCCACTTCCGGCCAACCGCCCGCCGCGGAGCGCGGCCTTCGCGGCCGCGATCTCCTTCTCAATCCTGTCTAGCGTAGGTTGCCGGCAGGGGGGATTAGGGAAAGTATTTCATCCTCCGAATCATGAATTCCCGTTGCGGTCCCGGCAGGATCGTCACGACTCGCACAGTCGGAACTTCCTGCCGCGGCGGGAAGGTTTCGGCGTCGCGCTGATCGCCAACTTCACCCGCCGTGGCGGCGAAACCGCGTCAACGGGGCGCTCCCGCACGGGATCGCTCGAAGCGGTCGTAGAGGAGGTCGAACGCCCTGCGCAGATCTTCCCCGGCTTCGACGATCGCCGCGTCCAGATCGGCCGGCATGATCGTCGTTCCGAACCACTCCCCATGGCCAGGGAGTTGGCTGACCAGCGCCTCGAGTAACGCCTTGCTTCCACGACAGGAAACGAGCGTGGGCAAGTCCGTCGGACCGTGGGAGGTCACCATCAATCCGATGCCGAGCCCCCGGGCCATGCACCGCACCATGGACCGGCCCACAGGTCCGAGAAGCTCCCAGCTATCGATGCAGGCCAGGCCGCCCCGGGGCGTTTGCCTCATCGACCGGAGGACGCCGAGCACGTCGCCCCGACTCCGCAGCCTGATCCTCACCACGGGCCGCGCTTCCGCAGCGACGACTTCCGACAGATGGAACAGCAGGGTCGACTTCCCTGTTCCGTGTGGACCTTCGATTGCGCCCGACCCACCGATGGTTCCGAGCCGCTCAACGATCATCGGGAGGTCGAGGACTCTCCCGCGACTGTCGCGCGGTACGAGACGGGCCGACGCAACGTAACGGGTCGCGAACGGATTCCGACGATGGTGGAAGTGTTCGAAAAGCATGACGCAGCCTTGAGTCATTGACTCACGGCAGGATCGACGGGGGGACACGACCGACGTTGAACACATGCTCCGAGACGTGGTCGCGCCCCAACTCGAAAAACACCCGCAGACGAATGCACCAGCGGATCTTCACGATCACCCCCTCGTAGGAGAGCGGGCTCGTCGGCAGTTGGATCGCGAACGTCCCTTCCGGCACGACACGGTCGATGGTGTCGGCCGTGGCAAATCGCTCGAAGGAATGCACCCCGAGGTCCTCTTCCCCCTTCCCTTCCGTGTACCAGAGGGCCGACCGCTCCAGCGCCCGGGGCCGCTCGCCGTTGAGACCTTCGATGCAATACTCGACCGTGACCCACTCCCCCGGGTCGTAGCCCCGGCTCGGATGACCGAAACGGAGCTCGATCCGGGGAAACGGCTGGGCCGTACTGGCGGGAACATGGTCGTCGCCGTGCGAAGCGTCCGCGGTAGTCATTCCAGCGCCTCCACGGTTTCGGAGATAGCCGTCGTGACCAGCGCCTTCACCGGCAGCACGACCACGGGAAACACGCGGGTGAACTCAGGCCAGCGGTCAGGCAGGGCCCGAACCACGATTCGCCACTGGACGGCATTGTTCTCACTCGAGAAGGAGTGCATGGCATCGGCCGGGATCGTCACGGACACGCGGGCCTCGAAGCTCCCCCCCGGCACCGGTTGCACCCGCTGCCAGCGCGACACGGGAACCCTCCGCACAACGAGTCGCTGGGTTCTGGTGTCGGTACCCTGCCGGAAGGTGGCCGTCTCCTCCAATTCGAGCCCGAGATCGATCGACCTGAAAAGATGCGCACCTCCCTGCCCGAGCCGGACGTCATACGACATGCCCGGGACGAGCGGGTGGTCGGAGATCTCGACATGCGTTGGCCCCACAGATGTGGAGAGGACGGTCGCCCTGACGAACAACACCACCCCGCCGACGCCGACCGCGACGAACGGCACGAGCAAGCCGATCAGCAACCAATCGGTCGTCCCGCCAATGAGATCGGCCCCCACGCCGACGGCAAGCACCACGACCACGGCGTTCCAGAGCAGCGCGAACAACCCGAACCCGACCAACGTCCAATTCTCCGGACTCTCGAGGGGAAGCCGGTACCTGAGCACGATGCCGGGCGAGTTCTCGAGGTTGTCGCACGAGGGCACCCCCGGATGCCCGGCCGCCGGGGAGGCGCCGGCAAGGCCTTGGAGGATCACCGTTCTCGACGCTGCGGCCCGATGTTCTTGCGACTTTCCCCAGGTTCGCACCACCCGAGCGAGCCCGGAGCCACCGAAGGCCAACAGCGCCACAGGAATGAGGAGCGTCAGCAGCCACATCCACCATTCGTAGCCACGCTGGAGCACGACCGAGTCTGGATCAGCCGGCGCGTAGGATACGGCTCCGGTCACCAAGAGAAGTCCGAACACGACCCCAGCACCAAACAGCAGCGCGTAAAAGAACCCCTCGGCGAACGATCCCCAGGCATGGGAATCGGTTCGTCGGTGGCCCCGCTTCTTCGTGAAGAACCGCGGAAATCTCATAGCCGGTCAACCCGTACGTGCGCCGGCCGGCGGTTCGCTCCGTCCTGCCGGATACCCCGGCCCATTCGTCCGGAGTTCAGTTTGGATCTTCGCTGGCAGCCCCGGACAATCCGCTCGTCCCCTGCAACGTCGCCTGGGGGGAGGATGACTGCGCCGAGCGGTAGAAGCCGATCTTCTCGAGGGCCCGATAAACCTCCTCGAGCGTCTTCTCACCGAAATTGGAAATGCCGAGGAGATCGGCTCGCTTGCACTTGAGGAGATCGTGGACGGTGAAGATGCCCTTCTCTTCAAGGCAGTTGGTCGTTCGAACCGAAAGACCGATCTCGGCCGTGCTCATGTCGAGCTTCTCCGCCATCTCGTCCGATTGCGTCAGATTTTTGTACGGAACGCGTGGCATGGGTTCCCTCCCGTGCGGCGGACCGGGTTCCCGGTCCATGGGCGTCGTGTCCCGGGAATGTCCCGGGAATCGGAACCGTCTGTGACGGGGTACCATCGGGCATCCCTGCGCCGCCCTTGTGGGGCGACTCTTCATTGATCGTTCAGCACGCGTGGCGGGGGAAGGGGTTTTCCCCATCCAGCCACTGCGATGAACCAGATCCATGATCCGATGGCACCGTCTTCCGACGGGGAAGAAATATACTCGGGATCAAGGGATTCCGACTACCTCCCGGTCGGCATCCACCTCTCTCCACCCAAACTACGCATCCCACCGGGGTTCACCGCCGCCGCGGGATCGATCAGGAACGCATGCAACTCGACAACCTCAATGAGTCGCAGCGTCTGGCGGCCACACACATGGAAGGCCCGCTTCTGGTCCTCGCAGGGCCCGGCAGCGGCAAAACCCGTGTCGTCACTCACCGGATCGCCCACCTCATCTCGCAGGGCGTTCCGGCCAGGAACATCGTCGCACTCTCCTTCACCAACAAAGCTGCCGACGAGATGCGCCGCCGCGTGACAGCACTCGTTGGTCCTCAGGCGGTGGAAATGGGAACGTTTCACCGGTTCGCGGCCCGGCTGCTCCGCACCCACGCCAGGATGGTCGGACTGACGAGCGATTATTCGATCCTCGACACCGATGACTCCGGATCAGTGATGAAGCGGGCGGCGAAGCGCCTCGGGCTGAACCTCACGCACACCCCAGTCGACCGTCTCGCGGGAATCATCAGCCGTGCCAAGAATGACCTCCGGACACCGGAGACCTTCGAGCCCGGTTGGGGACGGCCGGCCGACGAGGTCGCCGTGCGATTGTGGCCCGTCTATCAACAGATGATGCTCGAGTGCAACGCCGTCGACTTCGACGACCTGCTCGTCCATGTGGCACGGTTGATCATCGACAACCCGGAACTCCGCAGCCAACTCGACGCCCGCCACCGCTGGATTCTCGTCGACGAATACCAGGACACCAACGCCGCTCAGTATGCGATTCTCCGCGGCCTGTCGATCGATTATCCGAATCTCTCGGTGACGGGCGATCCCGACCAGGCGATCTATGGGTGGCGCGGGGCGAGCATCCGCAACATCCTGGAGTTCGAACGCGATTACCCCTCCGCAAGTGTTGTGAAACTCGAGCACAACTACCGCAGCACGGCCAACATCCTCGCGACGGCCGACCGCCTCATCGCGCACAACACCCGGCGGAAGCAGAAACGCCTCCTCACCGATGCGCCTGACGGATCCCCGGTCCGCATCGTGCTCGATGCGTCAGGACACGAAGAGGCTGAACGGATCGCCGACGAAATCGCCATGTCGATCACGACGTCGGCTCGCTCCCCTCGCGATTTCGCGATCCTCTTCCGGACTAATGCGCTCTCCCGTTCCCTCGAGGTCGCGCTTCGTTCCCGGGGCGTCCCTTATCAGCTTCTCCGCGGAGTCGAGTTCTTCAAGCGACGGGAAATCCGCGACGTTGTCGCCTGGCTGCGGCTCCTGCGGAATCCGCGCGACGACGAAGCACTCCTCCGGGTCGTCAACGTTCCCGCACGCGGCATCGGTCGACAGTCGCTCGATCTCCTCTCGGCGTGGGCCGCCGACCACCCCATGCCACTCCTCACCGCCTGTGGACGGGCGAAGTCGGTCCCTGGTCTGTCAGCACGGGCAGCGACGTCGATCGGTCGATTTGCCGCACTCCAGGCCTCGCTCGCCAGGGTCGCAGCGAGCGAACCGTCGGTAGCGGCGCTCCTCGAAGCAGTGCTCGAGCAGACTGGCTACCGCGCCATGCTGGCCGACGACGAGGACGAAGAGGGGGATGACCGTCTGGCGAACGTCGAGGAATTGATCACGGCGGCCAGGCAGGCCGATGCCGCGTACGCGTCCGACCCGCAGGGACGCGAGGAAGACGAATCGCCGCTCGGCTCCTTCCTCGACACGACGGCTCTGGTGGCAGACACCGACGTCTGGGACCCTGCCGCCGACCGGGTGTCGCTGATGACGTTCCATGCCGCCAAAGGGCTCGAGTTCCCGGTCGTCTTTCTCGTGGCGATGGAGGACGGGATTCTTCCCCACCAACGGAGCCTCGATCACCCCGATCAACTCGAGGAGGAACGGCGACTGGTGTTCGTGGGAATTACCCGCGGCATGGAACAGGTTCACGCCAGTTGTGCCCGGATGCGCGACTACCGGGGAACCCGAAGGATCGGCTGCCCAAGCCTGTTTCTCGCCGAGATCACGGGCGCCGGAACGGAGGTGACCGGCAGCGAGGCGCCGGCAGGGAACGCACTCGGCGGACGGCGACCGGGCGCCGATGACGAATCCCAACTGCCCCCCGACTCCTGGGACGAAGATCAGGGCTGGGCAGCGCCGAGGGCCGACAGACGCCCTCCTGCGGTGAGGGATGACGGCTTGGTCATGGACCTCGATGACGAGGCCTCGCCACCGGTGCGTTCCAGGACGACCTCACGACAAGCCCGCCCAGCACCGGCGCTGGAGACAGCCGCCGATCTCGCCGAAAGGACAACCGGGCGGCAGCCCCCCACCCCCGTGATCCAAGGGCAGCGCGTGCGGCATGCCGAATACGGCGAGGGCACCGTCGCCGGCGTGAGCGGTACCGGCGTGCGGTCGGTCGCAACGGTGATCTTCGATGGCACCGCCGGGACACGACGCTTCATCCTCTCCCACGGCGCCCTCGAACCCATCGCGGACTGATCGTCCGGGGCCGCCGCTCATCCGCTCCGCTCGCGCCACCACTGGATTGTCTCCGCGAGCCCCTGATCAAAATCGCGGGTCGGGTGCCAATCGAGCAACTTCCGGGCGCGGGAGATGTCGAGGCCGCGACGGGGTTGACCATCCGGCTTCGATCGATCCCAGACAATCCGCCCCCGATAGCCGCAGCCCTTCACCACCTTCGCCACGAGGTCACGGATCGCGATTTCTTCCCCGCCACCGAGATTGATCGGAAGCGGATCCTCGATCCGCTCAGCCGCCCTCACCACCGCCTCCGCGGCGTCCTCGACATGGAGGAACTCCCGAGTGGCCATCCCCGATCCCCAGCAGACCATCTCGGGCATGCCGGCCCGGCGTGCCTCCTCACTCCTTCGGATCAACGCCGGAATGACATGGCTCGTGGCTGGATCGAAATCGTCGCCGGGCCCGTAGAGATTCACCGGCACCACCACCGCCGAGCGGAGTCCGTACTGCCGCCGGTAGGCGTCGAGCATCACGAAGAGCGCCTTTTTAGCGATCCCGTAAGGGGCATTGGTGACCTCTGGGTAGCCGTTCCAGAGGTCGTCCTCCTGGAACGGAACAGCGCAGTCACGCGGATACGCGCAGACCGTGCCGGTGTGGACGAACTTCTCCACGCCGGCCCGTCGGGCGTGCTCGACGAGATGCAGCCCCATCGCCATGTTGGCGTAAAAGAAACGCCCCGGAGACGCCCGATTCGCGCCGATGCCACCGACCTCTGCAGCCAAGTGAATCACGACGTCGGGCCGGGCTGTGTCGTAGAGGCGGGCGACGGCCGATTCGACGGTGAGGTCGCAGGAGTCGCGCCGCGGCACGATCAGCTGATCATCGGAAACACCGCGGGCGCGAAGCACACGACAGACTGCCGTCCCCAGGAATCCGGCACCACCGGTGAGAACGATCCGCTTGCTCGAAAGGTCCATGCCTAAACCTTCGGGCCCCTCGACCACCGCTTGCCACGCTTTGTCTGCCGCCAGGAAGACGACCGCCCCGGTGGCTCCAGGATCACGATGCGCCGCTTGAGGAAGGGCCAGAGGATCGTGTTCCCCGCTCAGCGGTTGTTGCCTCGGCGGGCGCCTCGTCAACGAAGATCACTCGATCGAACTCGGGGATCAGATCGGAGAGGAACTGGAGGCCGGTTCGACTCCCCTCGCCACGCGGCATGGCCGTCTCGTCGATGATCGCGTAGATCTTGAACACTGAGGGGCTGTTGGCAAGTTCGATCCGGGCGATCTGGGGCGCGATCCACTTGCCAGTCACGGCGTAGGTCCAAAAAATACGCAGGCTTTCCCCCGGCTTCTTGAAGGAGCCCGAGAACGCCTCGGCCGTGGCGCCATCCTCGAGCGTGATCGTCTCCCGGTGTTCCTGTTCGGCGATCTCAAAGCCAGCGCTCGGATAACAGCGGTCCGGGGTGTGGCCTGAGGCATCGCTCGGAGTGGCGCAGACCACGAACACACCAACCCGGGCGCCGCTGTCAACGTTTTGATACTCGCGCGAGATGTGCCCAACCGCCCCGGCGACCTTGAGCTGTGCTGGGTCGGCATCAGTCTCGCCCACCATCCTCCACGGACCGAATTCCTTCGGAAACGACGCCTCCAGCCGCGTGGCATTCCGCTGGAGTTCCTCACTGACGTTCTTTCCGGTCCAACGCCCCGTCAACACCCCCTGGGCAACCGTCACCCCAACCACGGCCACCAAGCCGAGGATCACCGGCGCCCACGTGGATACGGTGGAGGCAGTGGATACGGTGGAGGCAGTGGATACGGTGGAGGCAGCGGTCGATTTCATCTGTTCTGCAATCCTGCTGGGTCAAACGATCGGCGGACGATCACGCCGGAAACCGCTTCGCATTTCCAGTCCCTGAATCACTCACCCCGCTGAGCACGCAACCAGCGACACGGACACCGGCCGACCGGAGCCGATCAACCGCCGCGAGCGTCGCGGGGACACTGCTGAGGTCGCGCATGGTGGCGATGATGGCGATGTCGCTCTGCCGCCCCATGATGAGTGTGTCGGCGTATGCCAGCACCGGACCTGCATCGATGACGACATGATCGAAGGAATCGCGGAATCCCTGGATGATCCGGGGGAAATCCTGCCGGGAGAGCGCGGTGATCGCGTCGTAGTCGACCGCGCCCGCGGTGACCGCGAACAACCCGTCGATTGCCGTCGGCTGCACAACCTCGTTGTTGGTGGTCTCTCCGCGGAGCAGTTCCGCCATCCCGGGAGTCGAAGCGTCGAGTTGGAGCGCCGCATGAACAGACGGATTCCGCAGACTCCCCTCGACCAGAAGGGTGCGGTGATCAGATCTGGCGATGCTGGCGGCGAGATTGGCCGCCAAAGACGACTTGCCCTCCCGATCCCCGGCACTGGTCACGAGAATGACCCGCGCCGATTCGCGGTTTCCCTGAAGGATGAGGGTGCGGATACTGTCAACGCTCTCTGCCAGACGGTACTCGTTGGCACGGCCGCGCCTCGACTTGCCAACCCACGGAATCGTTCCAATCACCCGGACGCCGATCCTTGATGGGATCTCCTCGGCATCTCCGAGCCTGTTCCGCAGGTACTCGAGGGCCACGACCAGACCACCACCGAACGTCACCCCGGCAAGCCCGGCAATCGCAGCGAGCAGCAATCGCTTCAAGGTGTCGTTGCCACCGGGCACCACGGCTTCCTCGAGGAGCGTGACCCGCGGTGGGGCGGTGAGATCAAGCGACGTGGCTTCGAGTTGGAGTCCGATCTGGTCGGTAACGCGGGAGAGTTGCTCGATCTCTCCCTTGCGATTCTCGAGATCGGCGTTGGCATTACCGAGATCGACGACCTGTTTCGAGATGTCCTCGTAGGTCGCCCGCGCCTTCCCGATCGATTTGACAAGCGTTTGCCGACGGAGGGCAAGTTCACGGGGACTGACGGCCCCACCAGTCGCCCCCCCCCCCGACCCGATCACGCCGAGGATCTGAGGCCGGAGTTTCGTCTTCGTTGCCTCGATCTGGCGGAGGATCTGCTGCCGCCGGCCGACCATCCGCCTCACCGCCGGCTCGTTCATGCCGCGGGCGCTCCGTTCGGCCTGGCCGAGAATCGCGTTGGTCAGTTCGGCGATCTGGGATTCGAGCGCGCGGATCTCCGGCTCGCGGGAGAGCGCCGCTTCGATCATGTCATCCGATGCAAACGCCTCGTCCGCACCCTCCCCTTCGCCGGCACCAGCCTCCCCCTCGCCGGCAACAGCCTCCGCTGCCTCCCCTTTCCGGAGGTCATAGACAGCGATCTCGGACTCGAGTCTTTCCAGATCATTCTCGGCCTGCACCATCCGGTTTCTGGCGGTGCTGAGCTGATCCATGAGGAGACCGCGCTGCGTCGCCACTTCCTGACTGTCGCGCGTGCCGAGCGTTCGGGCGAGGTCGTTGAAGGTCTCGCGCCGGCTGCGCAATTCCGTCTGGTTTTCCTTGAATTTCTTCTCGAGTTGATCACGGCGACCGAGCCGATCCTGGCGATCCTTGTTGACGATGTCGTCGAGGTAGCAAGAGGTAATCGCATTGAGGATCTTGGCTGTTTCCTCGGCGACCGCCCCGCGGAACTTCAGTTGCATCACCTCCGAGTCGCCCTGCACCACCGGTTCGATCGTCCTGGCTAACCATGCCTGAGGATCGTCCTGCTCGGTGATCATCCGCAGCGAAGAGATACCCGGCTTCCGCAGGGCTGCATTGAGCACAACGGGGCTGCGGAGCAACTGCAGTTGAGTCTTGCGATAGGCGTCGTACTCGGCGCTCCGCCCCTCGCTGAGGAGGGTCCCGCTGGAGCGAATCCGCAACCACACCACCGCCTCGTAGCCGCGGGGCATAAACAGCCAGACGGGAACCGCAACGGCGATCCCCGTCAAAAGCCCGAGCGCCAGGGCCGGCAGCCAGCGTCTCCGCAAGGCATGGAGCAGACGTTTGGCGTCGAGCCCGCCGTCACCGGCCGCATCGGCCGGAGCAACAGGGAAGGCCATGCCGGGTGCACTGGGCATTGCCAGCGCCGTATCACGCACGGCAAGGGCCCCGACCGACGGCAGCGGCACCTTGGGCTCAGTCGCGACGGCAACAGCAGCAGTTTCGCTCATGGGGGCGATACCTGGGATCAGAAACGGGATTCACCAACGAGAACCTTGCCAACAACCAGCCCGGCCACCGCGTCAGCCCTTCCTCTGCGGAAACCCGACCACGGGCCCCGCGTTCCCTGTGCTCTTGCCAGCGGCACTGCCGGTGGTCCTGGCAGCGATCGGGCCGAGGCCGAGAACGGCGGGAGTTGCGGCCGTCTTGGCCTTGCGACCAGCGGCCTCCGGAACCGCCGCAGCCGAGCGGCCCAGCACGGCAGGCCCTTCGAACTCCGCAAGGAAAACGTTCGAAAGGATGTACTGCTCGGCCCACAGCATGGCCATGGCCATCGGCATCATCACCAGACCCGCCCAGTCGTGGAACACACGCTCCGCGAACTCGGTATCGGCGACCTGATAGAGGACTCCCGTGACCGTGATCCGGATCGAGTTGACCGCCAGCGCAATCGGAATAGCACTGGCAAGAATGATGGCGTTTTCCCACCAAGAGCGGCGACCTACCATGACCAGCCCGACTGACAACGCGCAGAAAATCGTCAACATTCGCAGCCCGCTGCAGGCATCGACGACACCGAGGTGCATCTCGCCGATCACGATCTGATTACCTTCTCGGTACGCCTCGAGCCCCAGCGTCTGGAGGGCGAACGTACTGACCATCGTGGCGGTTGTCTGGAGCGGCCCGAGGAGGTAGCGGGTCGCTTCGTCGGGGAGCGGATACATGAAGATGAGAAACATCAGCGGGGCCCACGCCCAGCGGAACACGCTCCAGCCACCGAGCAGAATGAAAACTCCGCAGATGGCGGGGACAAACGTGTACATGTCGATCGTCACGATCCGGTAGCTGGCCGCGAACAGCCGCAATCCAAACGCGGCGGCGAGGAGGAGCAACCCCGCCAGCCGAGCCGAAAGCGCCACCGGTGCCGCGATCGGCTGCCGCCACCAGAAGAGGAGGGCCGCTGAAAACAGCGGCACAATCCATCCGTGGGCATACTGGGGGTTGGCCCACGCGATGTAGGCGTTGGTGAGACCGGGCAGATAGCTGTAGATGAGCAGGCCGGTGAAGATCGCGATCGTGGTCATCGTCGTGCGCTGAAACGGATCGCGCATGTCGACACGAAACTCAGACCACTTCCGCTTCAGCTGACTGAAAAACTCTTCCTCGTCGTCGCCAACGGCGGCCCTCGGCTGGGCGGAAAACTGTGGCCGAGCCGCGCTGATGGTGGGCGCGGCGCCCCCTGCGGCAGGCGATGCCTCCACCGCCAGAGCCGCTTCGCCACCGATCTCTTCTCCCGACGCTCCGGGATTCTGATCAGACACCGCGACATCTCCGCCGGCAGCCGAAGGCTGGAGCACGGGGGGCTTGGCCCGGCTCGTGGCGGAAGCCGGGACGAGGGGAGCTTTGGGCCCGAGGCCGACGATGAGTGGTTTCATGCAACACCCTAACCTGCGAGTCAGAACCTCTGATCCTCGGTCAAGAGTATACACGATCGTGGAGGCCGATCTCACGCGTTCGCGTCACAGCCCAAGGAGGCCAAAAACCGCCTTGGACGCTTTCCGGGGATCATTCCGCCCCCGCCCGCCACAGCCATCGCCAGGCCAGCAGAAATGCCGCCGTTGCCACCATCAAATCCCCCCCCGGGAACTCCTGTCGCTGCAAATACAGGGCGATGGGATCGACCAGGCGGGCGAGAAACGGCCCCCGATCACAGGCCGTCTCCGGCCTTGAAACGGCGCCCGGCCCGGGCTCGGGGAGGGAGGATGATCCAGGATCGATCGATGATGGTAGTTCTCCTTCGAGTGACGCCAAAACTGATTGGATCGATTCCGAAAACTCTCCCGTCGTTCCATCGGCGTTTTTGCCATCCCCCGCAGGGGGGTCGGGAGGAACAAGCGACGCCAACATCGCCCGGAGCCAGCCGACGACTGGTCGCAACAGCGCGATGCACGCTGCGGCCTGCCACCCCAGGATGGCTCCGACGAGCATCAACCCCTGCCGCCCCGCGGGCGTGGAAGAGACCCCAAGCAAGGCGCCACAGGCCAGTCCGCAAGCGGCGATTCCGAGTCCACGCCCCGGCCCTTGGCCCATCCAAGCCGGTTCCTCGAGGCCGATACCGACCGGGAGCAGCGCGTTCCAGCCGACGACGATCGCCAGCGCGATACCGAGGGCCATGCGGCTCCAGCGGGCCGGCACGACGCGCCCGTCGGCCTCTACGGCTGCCCCGAGAAGAAGATTGAAGAGGAGCCAGCCGTGGAGGCCGGCGACGGCGATGAGGAGCGGGTCGGGACGGAGGAGGAGGTTGTCGGCGCCGGGGCGAACGACACCGAAGGCCGCCCCAGGAAGTGTGCGGCCCCCCGAAAGGAGTTCCGCGGCGGCAACCCCGCCGATGACAACCGCCCCGACCGCCTCCACCAGCGGATACCTGGCGGCAATCATCGCGCCGCAGTCACGACAACGGCCCCCCAACAGCAGCCACCCGAACACCGGGACGTTGTCATACCAGCGAATGGCCGATCCGCACGACGGGCAGTGGGATCCTCCGTGCACGACCGACTCGCCACGCGGCAGACGATGGACCACGACGTTGAGGAAACTGCCGAGATTGCCCCCGATCAAGAGGAGTAATCCGATCACCACAAGGTCTGTCAGAGGAATGATCCACTCGACCATCACGATCCCCGTCCTGTCGATGTCCTCACCGATCCGACACGGGCGGTGATCCAACTTGCCCGCCGCTCGATGCGGTGGTAGCTCTCCGGAAAAACCAGAGCTTTTCGGAATTGCCCCGGGCGAACGATGCCCTCGGATGGCTTTGTTCGAGGAAAGAATAGATTACTCGCTCGGCAACCTGAATGAGTTCGAACTCCCCAACGGCCCCTTTCACTCCAGGGAAGAGACTGATGCCAGAACTTCCGGGACACTCCCCCGCCCCCGAGCCGGCTCCCAAGAGCACCGGCCGGGCACGGCGGGCCGTGGGAATGCTTCTCCGGATTGCGGGCACCGTCGCGCTCATGGCGCTGACGCTTCGCAACCTCGATTGGCCCCGGCTCCTCGAACTGTTTGAGACCGTCGACTGGCGGTGGTGGGGGGCCGGTTTGGGGCTCGGGCTGGTCGTGCAGTGCCTGGCCGCCATCCGTTGGGCGGTGCTGGCTCGCCCGATCGGATTCCGGGAGCCAATAACCGTGTTCATCCGCCGATTCTTCGAGGGGCAATTCTTCAGCCTCTGCCTGCCGACATCGATCGGCGGCGACGTGGTCAAGGCCTACCGTCTCTCCGCGACGACGCGCGGTCGGGTCCTGGCGGGCTGCACCGTTCTCGCCGACCGGCTCGCCGGCCTCTCGGCCCTAGGGGTGATCGCCATCACGGCCCTGATCAGCAACCAGGCATCCCTCTCACTTCTCCCCGCTCTGCTGGTCGGCGCTGGGCTGCTTGTCGCCGTGCTGTTGCCGGCCCGCCTGATCGTCGGCAATCTCGATGCCCTTGCGAAGTTCCTTCCGTCCAACCCCGCCGTGCAGGGCGTCGTGGCCGGCCTCCTTCCCTACCAACAGAGGCCGGGGTTGATCCTCTCGGCGGTCATCTGGAGCCTGTTTGTGCAGATGGGCGGGGCTCTGGTGGTCGACGCGGTGGGCAAGTCGATCGGAACGGATCTCCCCGTCTCTTTCTGGTTCGCGGCCGTGCCGCTGGTGGCCCTGGCGATGGTCCTTCCCATCAGCATCAGCGGTGTCGGCATTCGCGAGGGGGGCCTGGCCGTCCTCCTCGCCCCCTACGGCGTCCCTCCCGAGAAGGCCGTGGCGATCGGACTGCTCTGGTTTCTCGTCACGATCGTCAGCGGCCTCGTTGGGGGAGTGATGTTCCTGGCCGACCGCCACCCGAGCCCCGCTTTCGATGCCGGCGGACGTGGCCTCTCCCCCTCACCGAAAGCGGAAGCCCCCGCCACCGGCGTCCGCTGATCGGCGGCCGAGGGCATCGACCAGCAACAAGCCGGCCACCGTCTTCGCGTCGTCGATCGCACCGTCCAGACACATCCCGATCGCCTCCTCCCAACGAACGATCTGGACCCGGATCTGTTCCCCTGGTTCAAGATTCTGTTCACCGGGCTCGAGCCCCTCGGCGATGAACAGGTGCATTCGTTCGCGGAGAATCCCCGGTGACATCCAGAACGCACCGGCCGCGGTGAGCCGGCGCGATCGGTAGCCGGTCTCCTCGGCGAGCTCCCGGGCGGCGGCAGACTCGAGCGACTCGACCCGATCGAGGGTGCCGGCGGGCAACTCAAGGAGTGTCAGGCCGACCGCCACCCGGACGACCTCGACAAGACAGACCTCGACAGGCGAAAGGAGCGGCACGACGACGACGCTGCCCGGATGTTCGATCACGTCGCGCACCCGCCCCGCTCCGCCCGGCCCCGGTTCGCGACGACGGACGACGCGGAATCGCGTCGCCTCCAGCAGCACCTCGCCGGGCCCACCGGGCTCCATCCCCGCACGTGCTTCACTCATCCCACACCTCCCGATGCCCCTCGTGACAAAGGCAGCTCCACCCACCGGGCGGGCACTCCCGCGACCTCCAACTCAACCCCCGCGGCCAAGGCCTGCGTCCGCATCAGGCCGAGCCCTAGCCATTCGCCGAGCCGGGGTGACGAGCCAGCCGAGGTGATCGTACCGACGGCTTCCTGCGCGCCGCGGATCGTCACCGTCGCGCCTGCCCCCGCCGCAGGCCCCGCCGACACGTCGGCCGCCGTGACGATGCCCACGAAGCGACGGTTGACATGGCCGAGGGCATCGAGCCTGGCCACCGTCTCCTGCCCGAGATAGCACCCTTTCGTGAACGAGATCGCAGCACCGTCGCGGCCGAACTCCTGGGGAAGCGCACGTGGCGGCACGTCGCACGGAGCCGGGCGCCCCTCTTCGCGCCGCACCGCCTCGAGGGCTGCGGCCGATGCCTCGACGATCCCTTCGCCCCGCCATCGATCGACCAACCGCGTGGCGTCGTCGTGCGGCACGACCACGAGGAACGACCCCGGCCCCAGCCACTCTCCTTGGAGGATCGCCGCCGGGACCCCCGCGCACTGCCCCGGCAGGATACCGGCAGCAACGTCGGCCAGGCGGCCGTACTGGGGCGCGATGAGCGATTGAGGCAATGCCTCCCGACCGGGCAAGTCTTCAGCGCTGCCGACCGGCAGGGACGCCTCGCGCTGGAGCCAGGCCCTCGCCGCCGGCCCGGCGAGGAACAGCGTGGCGAAGCGGTCGGACGCATCGACGATCTCCAACCGCTCGCGGATGTGGTAGCGGTCGAGGTGCGCCGCCAGCGACCATCCTTCGCCGTCGCCATCAAGGGGCGGGTCGGCGTCGATCCACAGGCCGTCGGCCATCCTCAAGATCGTGGCCCAGAGCTGCACCTGCCCCCGCGCATCAGGGAAGAAGGCCTCGGTGCCGGATCCGAGAGCGAGCCCCGCAAGCGATGCGGTGCAGAATCCGTCGACAAACCGCACGGCATCCTCCCCCGCCACGAGAACAATGCGGCGGCGGCCTGCATCCCCCCAAGCGAGATGATCGCGGAGGTCGCGGTAGCCGTCGGGAGCGATGCTGACAGGGTCCATGGCGTGGTCTCGGGGAATGCGAAGGGGTGGAGGGATCGGTGCCGGATCCGAAGCGGGCGTCTCGGCGGGAAAAAAAGTTCCTGTTCCGCGCGAACGAGCACGGCCCATCCGGCGTATTGGTTCCTGTCACACCCCCTGCGGGGCGTGGCCGGCGACGGACGGTCGGCACATCCGACTTGCCGCTGCCGGTAGAGTTATCCAGTCGGGTCCTCCTGGCAAGGCAGGATCCGGTTCTGGCGAGCGGCGTTCGCGCCGGCCCATGTCTTCCGTGCTCGCTGTACCCCCGTTCGATGGTCCGCGCTCCCGGTGCGCCTCCGCTTCGGGGGCCCCGGAACTGCAGGAGGATTCCACGATGGCAACTGTCCACTACGAAACCGACTTCCAGGGTCGCTACGACGATCCCGAGGACGGGATGCAGCACCCCTTCGCGGTGGCCGACAGCGGTGTCTCCGACGCCGTCCGTGCCGAAGCCGACGCCTGTCTGGCTCACACTCCCGTCAAGCCGCGGACGGCGGCCCGGCAGCAGAAGCGTCTCCATCGACTCTCAGACGTCCGCCAGCAACAGGGGGTGACGCTGCGGAACGTCGCCCGCCGGCTCGGTGTCGAGATTTCGGTTGTCCGTCGCCAGGAACAGGAAACCTGCGACCTGCGAATCTCCGACCTGCTCGGCTGGCAGGAAGTTCTCGAGGTGCCGATCGCCGAACTCCTCGTCGAAGCCGAAGGCCAGCTCTCCGGGCCGGTGCTCGAACGCTCGCGAATGGTGAAGCTGATGAAGACTGCCGCCGCCATTCGGGAGCAGACCGACGGCACGGCAACGCATCGCTTGGCAAACATGCTCATCGGCCAGATCCTCGAGATCATGCCCGAATTGCAGGATGTCTCGCCGTGGCACCATGCCGCGCAGCGCCGCACCCTCGACGACGTCGGTCGGGCGGCCCGAAACGTTGTTTCCGACGACGTCTTCGGGCAACCGACCTCGTAGGCCATCCGCTCCCCCCGGAAGCGGCTACGGACGCGTGTGAACGTCTTGTGGACGGCCGGGGCCATGCCTACGATGTCGTCGCGGCGGCGTGGGCCCCGGTCAGCGTTCAGACTGGGGCGGGTTCGACCGCCGTCACTCCCGGAAACCGGAGGGCTCGCGTCGTGTTTTCTCTGCTCGGTGTCGTGGGGATCGCGTTGATCCTGTTCGTGGTGGTCGCCGCCACGGCAGCGGTCGTGTTCGGCAAGTGATCGGCGAGCCGTGCGCGGACGGAGCCGTCGTCGCTTTCAGCCCGCACGCTTCAGCCTCCTTCGTCCAGCCGATCCTTCTTCGGTTCGCGGCCACCGCTCGCCCCCACGATCATCATCCCGAGAAAGCCGCCGAGGGTTCCGGCGAGGACCACCCAGGCGATGATCGCCAAGGGGAGATAGTCGCGTAGCCACACCCGGATCGGTGGCTCCACGCTCTTGGGAACCTTTCGAAGCACCGGGCCCACCGGTCCCTCCGCGCCCGACTCGGCCCGCATGGCGCTGCGGAACTCTTCCCAGTTCTCCTGAGCTGCCGGGGCTTCCAGGCTTGCCAACCAGGCCGTGCGGTTGGCGACGAGATAGAGCGGGGGCACGATCATCAGCGTCCCCCATGCCAGGACGACAAGACGAGCCACCCAGCGACGGCGCCCGGATCCGCTCCCCGGGGAAACTTCGGCCTGCCGAGGGCTGAGGGGGAAGTCATCAGGGGGCATGGCGGAATCCTCCGACGACGTGCAGGCTGTGGACGACACCTCAGAAAACAGCGCCGTTTTGAGGGGTTTTCCCGGGGGAACAAAGCCCCTGGATGGCCCTGTCCGCGGACTCGGGCGCCGGGGAGAGCGAGTCATTGTCCGCTGCCGCCTCCCCACTGACAACCGGTCTGGCATGACCCCGGGGTCGTTGCTACCCTCCGCGCCTCCTTCGTTTCCCAGGCCCACTCGACTCCGCCAAGGAACCGTTCGCGTGAAACCGGTGACCTTCCCGAACGCCCCCGCCTGGCTTTTGGCCGCCATCTGCCTTCTTACCGCGGCCGCCCCCGAAGCCCGCGCTCAGAGTGGCTGGCTCCCAACTTCATGGTTCAGCCAGGCGGAAGTTGATTCCAAATCGATGTATCCGCTCGCGGAACGCGACGGCCCGTGGCTCGTGCTTGCCACCACCTTCCGCGGCGAAGGGGCGAGGGACGACGCCCGGCGTCTCGTCCAGGAGTTGCGTCGCACCAACAAAATCAAGGCCTACACGCACGAGAAGTCGTTCGACTACACCGGCAGCCAACCCGGCCTCGGCCTCAACCCGGACGGTAGCCCGAAAAAGATGCGCTACGCCAATGCCGAGCAGGTCGTGGAGGTCGCCGTCCTCGTCGGTGACTTCGCGTCGTTCGACGATCCGCGCGGTCAGAAGATGCTCGCGAAAGTGAAGTCACTCAGCCCTGAAGCCCTCACCGGCAACAGTGGCAAGAGCCAGTCGTTCTCCGACTTCCGCAAGATGATCGGCCTCGAACGGACGGCCGGAAAGGGCCCGATGCACCTCGCCTTCGTGATCCCCAACCCGCTCCTGCCCGAAGACTACTTCTCCCGCCAGCAGGTCGACCGCTTCGTCCTCGACATGAACGCCGATGTGACCCACTCGCTCCTCGACTGCCCCGGCCTCTATTCCGTGCGTGTGGCGACGTTCACCGGCTCCGGCACGTTCGATCAGAAGGCAATTGCCGCCGGCGAGGACGATGTCGAACTTGAGGGCCGGCTCGTGGAGGCGGCGGAGAAGGCCCACCGCCTCACCGCCTCGCTCCGCAAGGCGGGCTGGGAGGCCTGGGAATACCACGACCGCGAGTCGAGCATCGTCTGCATCGGCAGCCTCGATTCCAAGACCGTTCCCGGCGCTCAGGGCGTGCCTACCATCCATCCGGAAATCGCTCGGATCGTCCGCGAACTCGGCCCCGATCCCACGCGCCTCGCCACCGGCGTGGTGCTGCCGCGAACCGTCGACGGGGTCATGCTCGACGTCCAGCCGGCGCCGATCCAGGTCCCGCGGGCCCCGGAAGGCTGGCACTGATCACCCGGGGACCGCTCGATGCACGAGGAACTCGTTCTCGGGACGACCAATGCTGGAAAAGTGAGGGAACTCGCGGCACTCCTCGAGCCCCACGGCATCCGGGTCATCTCCCTGCGGGAATGCCAAGGAGCGGTGTCGGTTGATGAGACCGGGACGACCTTCGCGGCAAACGCTGACCTCAAGGCCAGCCAGCAGGCGTCCGCCCTCTCCCGTTGGGTGCTCGCCGAGGACAGCGGCCTGTGCGTCGACGCCCTTGGCGGTGCGCCGGGAATCCACTCCGCCCGCTTCTCCACTGGCGGTGACGACGCCAACAACAGCCTGCTCCTCGAGCGCCTCAAAGCATTGCCTGCCAGCGCTCGCGGAGCCCACTACGCCTGCCATGCGGCACTGGCCGATCCGCGCGGCGCCATCGTCGCTCGCTCCCAGGGCAGCTGTCACGGGAGCATTGCCACGGTGCCCGGCGGTAGCGGAGGCTTCGGGTACGACCCGCTGTTCATCGTGCCGGAATACCATCGCAGCTTCGGAGAACTTGCCCCCGAAGTGAAGGGGGTGATCAGCCACCGGGCCCGGGCGATGCGTGCCATCCTTCCGGCGATCCTCCGTCACCTCGCCCGCTGATGGCCTGCTGGTCCGAACCTGCCTTTGGAGCGGGCGCGCGATCGGAGACATCTGGCCGGGAAAGCCGATGGCGAAGGACCTCGAGCACCTCGCCGGTGCCATCCATCCTCCCTGCGACGGCGGCCAGAGCCGGCCGAAATCGGTCGAGCCCGGCGACAAACGCCTTGATCCGTTCTGCCGTCGTCTCCTCGAGAAGGCAGAAATCGCCACAGTTCATCGTGGCGAGGAAGTGCGCATTCATGAGTTGCTCGGCGTGGGCGCTCTCGGGAAGCACGAGCATCGGCTTGCCAAGTTGGAGGGCCTCACCGATCAACTGATTGCCGGCGGCGGCGACCAGCGCCCGGCATCCGATGAGGTCTTCGACAAATCGGCTGCCGTCGATCGCATGGAACGACAACGCTCCGAACGACTCCCGTTCGCCGAGCCCGTAGACCCGCACCGGCAGTCCACAATCGGCCAGGCTCGCCAGCGTGGCAAATGGCGTATGGCGACGCAGGTAGCTGACGAGGTACCCGCGATCGTCAGGCGCCGCGCCGAGCAGATCCCGGCGCAGCAGCGGGCCGACCTGGACGACATGCTCCCACCCGCGGCGGAGGGGCGGACGGAAGAACGCCGAGACGACGGTGTCGGAGGCACCGACGGTGCACACCCACACCGCATGCCCCATCAGCCACGCATGCCACTGGAGCGACCAGGGGAGGACGCCGAGATCGTACGCGAGGAGGAAATGCTGGTGATCGATACTCAGCAGCGGGATCCCTTGGCGAGCACAGGCCCTCGGCAGGGCAGGCTCGAAATCGGTGATCCCGAGATCGGCGCCAAAGGCCTCGAGTTCGGCCATCAGGCGATCGGTGAGCGGTCCGAGCGTCCGCGCCTGGTACTCGAGCCCCGCCGTGATCGATCGGACGACATCGAGGCGCCCTCCCGTGTACTGGAACACGAGGCCCGGGATCTCCCGCACCTCGACATTCCCGGCCCCGGGCGGATGACGAAGCCTCAGAAACGCCAACGCATCGGCGGAGGTGTAGACAAGGATCTCGTGCTCGTCGGCCAAGTGCTCGATGAGCGTGCAGATCCGCGTCGCGTGCCCGCGTCCCTCGCCGCACAAACTGATCGCGATCCGTGCCATGCCGTGGCGCCTCCAACCATCCGTCCTCGTCGCGCTTCCTCCAGCCCCTCCGGAGCCGCACCACCCGACGATTGTGCCGCCCAGCCTGTCCGGAGGCCAGTTGAACGCAAGGCGGTGCCGCAACCGGGCCCGCGCTTCTGAGGCGGGACACGATCCGATACGATGGATCCCGGGGTCGGCCGGGACCCAGCCGCGCGATGCCCAGACACGATATGGTCCCATCATGAGGGGGCGATGAACACCCTGCGCACGCAGAACCTCCGACGGCTGCGGTCGGTGCCGATCCTTCTCCTCCTCCTTGGCGTGCTGACCGCACTCGCTGGCCCGAACGCCTCGAGCCAGGACACCGAACCAACCGCTGCAGAAGAGACTGAACCGGCAGCTGAATCGGAGGCCAAGACCGAGGTCATCGCCACCGTGGGGACCACCCGGCTGACCCGTGCCGACCTCGAGCAGGCGGTGCGGCGACGGAGCGGTGGACGTCCGGTCCCCGCCGAACAGCAAGACCGTCTCCAGGCCCTAGCCGTGGGAGACCTCGTGGAACAGGCGCTTCTTCGGGCAGAGATCGAGCGCCGCCAGGTCGAGGTGACCGATGGCGAGATCAATGATCAGATCGCCCAGCTCTCCACGGAACTCACCGCCCGGCAGTCGAGTCTCGATGCGTTCCTCGCCGGCGCCGGTCTCGACCACGAGGGCCTGCGTGAACAGGTGCGTTTCGATATCGCCGTGCCGAAAGTCATCCTCCCGATGATCACGGAGGATGTCATGCGGCAGGTCCTCGCGATGCACCGCTATGACTTCGACGGCACCCGCGTCCGCGCCAGCCACATCATCCTCCGCCCCGAGGCGAGTTCTGGCCCGAATGCCATCACCGCGGTGCTCGCCCGAGCCGAACGGATTCGCGCCGATATCCTCGCCGAAGAACTCACCTTCGCCGAAGCGGCCGAGCGGTATTCCGCCGGCCCGAGTCGGCATCGGGGGGGAGATCTCGGCTTCCTGCCGCGGCATGGCCTGCTCTCCGAGGAGTTCGCGGCCCAGGTGTTCAAGCTCACCAAGGGGGAGGTTTCGAAGCCGTTCGTGACCCCGTTGGGAGTTCATGTGGCCAAGGTCACCGACGTCGATCCTGGCACAGTCGCGCCGGAGACGTTCCGCAAGCCCCTGGAGCAACTCGCCTTCCAGAAGGTCCTCCAGGCATTCGTCATCCATTGCCGTCAGCAAACCCCGATCGAACTCAAGCCCGGGATCGTGGCCGCCGATCCCCGCGCCCCCGGGCCCCGTCCTTAGCTGGCGGAGGGAGGGAGCCCCCTTGGTCTTTTTCCCGAGGCCGGGCTTTGCCAGCCTGTCAGACCGCACGGAACCCCGCCCCATTCAGGATTGTCCCGATCGGGCGGCCGGACTACCTTCCCTCCCCCGACACCCCACCGGCAGGCCTGAGCTGAAGAGCGGCCTCTTCACTGGTCAGCCCACCCCGGGAACCTCCGTCGTTCGGACGCCGATCCCGTCATGAAGCTCCGTTCCGCCTTGCTGATCGCGTGCCTGATCGTGGTGCCTCTGCTGGCCATGTTCTCGCACAAAGTCCCGACCGCGACCCGGGCAGCGATCCGGGAACGCTTCTGGGACCCGATGATCAGGCCACTGGCGTCGGCCCTCGGCTTGGGTGCCACTTCCCCAACCAGCCCCGCCCCCCGGCAAGCCGCCGCCTCTCCGGTGGAGGAAGCCTTCCCGGGCCCACCGAGAGCGTTTGCCAGCAGCGGATCGGCTTCGACCGATATCGGGCCAGCGGCGGCCGATCCCCTCCAGCCTCTCCAAGCAACTCGGGCGACGGGCCTGCGCGAGCCCGATACGGCCATCGCTGGCAACACCCCGCCGCCGGCGATCCTCCTCGGCTCGGACGACTCGCTGCCGATCGGCGGGGCGACGGGCCGGGAATCGCTCGAGGCCCGCCTCCGGGCCCTCGGGGCCACAAGGATCGACTGGACACCGGGTCAGGGGGGCGACGGTCTCCATCGCTGCAGCTGCCGCATTCCCGCTGAACCTTCGGGTCAGCTTCACCGCATCTTCCAGGCAGCCGCCACCGACCCAGTGGCCGCGCTCGACAATCTCGTTGGCCAGGTCACGGCTTGGTCGATGCGGAGCGGGGGCACCGCAGCGAGCCCGGCGATGCCCCTGCAGCGCTGATCGGGGGAGATCTCGCCATGCTGCTCCAACGTCGGGCTTCGAATCGACTCCCCGACCTTTTCCAACGCCGAGCGGCATCCGGCCGGGGGCCTCGGCCCTGCCTCGCCCCCATCCGAAGGCAGCGTCTACTGACGACTCCCACCAGGCCCCCCGTGGGGCTGGCAGAGGCCGAACCGGGGCCTCACGCCCGTTCGGAGGAGCTGGCCCGTCTGGAGGCGGCCTTGTTCATCGCCCGCGAGCCGCTCTCCACACGACGGCTGGCAAAAATCGCCCGGCTCTCCGACGGCACCCGTGCCCGGGCACTCCTCCGGGAACTGGCTGCCGTTCAGGACGCCAGCGGCAGCGCCATCCGGGTCGAGCCGATCGCCGGCGGCTTCCAACTCCTCACCCGCTCACCGTTCGGCCCGTGGGTCCGCAGACTCCTGACGACACCGGCGGAAAACCGGCTGTCGGCGGCGGCACTCGAGACGCTGGCGATCGTGGCCTACCGTCAGCCGGTGACCCGGGCGGAAATCGAAGCCATTCGCGGGGTCGGGTGCGAGGAGATGCTGCGTCAACTCATGGAAAGGGATCTGGTCGCGGTCGGAGGGAGGAGCGAGGAACTTGGTCGTCCCAACGTCTACCAGACCACGAAGCGATTTCTGCGGGCCTTTGGGCTGTCCCGCATCGAGGATCTGCCCGACATTGGCCCGGTCACGACGCTCGACCCGACCGTCTCCCCTAACCCCGGCGGTCAGGAGCCCCCCGGCCCACCGGCACCCGGCTCCCCCTCGTCCGAGCGCTCTTGAGCAATTTTTCATGCCCCTCGCCCCGCTTGCACTCCATCGAACCTGCGGCGACACTTTCCCGGTCCCGCGACCGTGCTTCGGAAGCCCAGCCGTCCCCGGTTCACGAATTTTTTTCCGAAGGTTGGATGATTCCGCACGATCGGGTACAGAATTGTGCGAAGGAATCTGCCGATACTCGGACGACTGCCCGGCAACATGCCCGATCCAACGCTTCTCACGGCGGGAAGCCCATCCGGGAATCATCGACGATTCACACCAACGGATACGCAGCGATGATGGCATCAACACCGACAACTCAACGTGGATCGTTATCGTCTGACCGTTCACCGTCCGTCGCAGGGCCTGTGAACAGACTCGAGGGAGGTTTTTCAGTGACCAGCGTTGCGAGCCCCAGGGGATCCCGAAGCGTGTTGAACTCCGACGTGTTTTGCTGGGATGAACTTCCCGATTTGCTCGCCGCCGAGGAGCTCTTCGAGATTGCCGGCAACCGCAACTCGACGTCGCCGATCGTCGGCAAGCAGGATGACGACGAGGACGATGACGACCTCGAGGATGACGACGACGATGATGACGATGACGAGGAAGAAGACGATCTCGAGGACGACGACTGGGAAGAGGTTGAGGACGAGGACGAAGAAGAGGACGACGAAGAAGAGGAAGAGGACGAGGAAGAAGACGACGAAGAGGATGAAGAAGAAGGGGACGATGACGAGGAGTGGGAAGACGACGACGAAGAGTGGGATGACGAGGACGAAGAGGACGAAGACGAAGACGAGGAAGAAGACGACGACGACTGACTTCCGCCACGCCTGATTCCGCCGTCATCCGCTCAAATATCGCGCGGTATCGCCGCCACAGCATTCAAGCGACCCTGGAGACGCTCAGCGTGTCTCCGGGGTCGCTTTTTTAATATTCTGGCGGAAGCGGGTACGGCTAAGGGCTGCGGCCACGGGCTGTCGTCGGGCCGGCCTCAAACCGGAGTAGGCCCCGTCATTTCGTGGCCTTTCTTCCCATCGGCCGCAACCTCATGGCACCCGAGCCGGTTCGGTGCCAGCCGCGGGTGCCGCGGGCCCCTCATCCCCCGTCGACGCAGGTGTCTCCCCGCTGACAACCTGGACCTCGAGGATTCGCCCGGCGCGGTCGATCTGCAGCGTCAGGGCATCGCTTGCCGACGCCATCCGCTGGAGCATCGTTGCCTGCGTGGCGAACGGCTCTCCATCGATGGCGATGATCCGGTCACCACAGCGCAGGCCGGCACGCTCGAGGGGGGATTCAGGCACGACACGAACGACGATCGGTGCCGACGGATCGCCGGCATCGGACCGGGTGCTCATGCCCCACCGCACGCGCTGCTCCACTGGCGCCGCCGGGAGAACGCGTTCGAGCGCGTCACGGTGGGCATTCTTCTCCCGGCGACTGGCGTCACGGAAGCCGGCCAGCGTCCCCGGCCGGTCAGCCACGGCCATCACCACACCCATGGCCAGCCGCGCCACCGTCTCGACCCCCGCGGTGTTCACCAGTTGCACATCGTCACTGGGGCGGTGGTACTCGTCATGGAGCCCGGTGTGGAGCATGACGGTGGGCACGCGGGATTCGATGAACGGGAAGTGGTCGGAATCGTCGACGATGTCCCAGTCGAAGATGAGTTCCAGCCCCGCCTCCCGATTCGTCTCGGTGAGAATCCTCCGCAGGCCGGTCATGGTTCTGCCGCCGTAGATCTCGACACGCTCGCCGCGAAGCCGGCCGATCATATCGAGGTTGACCACGAACACCGGCCGCAGGTCACGGAGTGGCTGAGGACGGACACGGACGAAGTGCCACGAGCCGAGCAGTCCCTTCTCCTCCCCGTCCCAGAAGGCGAGGAGCACCGGCCGCCGCGGCTTGGCAGGCATCGCCTGAAGCACCTCGGCGATCTCGAGCACCCCGGCGACCCCCGAAGCGTTGTCGTCGGCGCCGTTGTGGATCAGTCCCGTCGGGCCGTAGCTGTTGGCGGCCGTGCCGTAGCCGACGTGATCGTAATGGGCCCCCACGACGACCAACTCCCGTGCGCAGGCTGGGTCGCTGCCCGGCACCAGGGCGAGGATGTTCCGCATCGTCCCGAACCGCTGGTAGTAGGTTCCCTCGTCCCCGGCCGGCCGGAGGCCGGCGTTGCGGAGCGTCTCGACGATGTAGGCGCCGGCGGCCCGCCCTCCTCGGCTCCCCCCCTCGCGTCCCTCGAGGGCGTCATCGGCGAGGGCGGCCACATGACGGCCGGCCCCCGCGGCGTCGATCACCGACACCGCTTCCGCAGCGTGGCCCCGTTCCCCTCCGAGCAGGCCAGCCGACAGAATGAACCATCCCAAGGCAATCGCCGGGAAAACCGTCCGCACGTCCATGATCCAGGCACTCCGAATGACCGCCCCGGCCCCCTTCGACAACACCCCCCACACGGGAGGGGTTTCGGAGGAACGCCCCGCGACCCACAATGGCCCCTCCAGTGGACTTCGCTCCCAGAGCGACGGCAAGGTGAGTCCGGTGATCATCCGGGCATCCTGGCCGGGCTCTTCGCGGTCCTTGGGTGAGGAGAGGTGGCAGAGCGGTCGAATGCGCGTCTTTGCTAAAGACGTGTCCGGTCAAAAGCTGGACCGCGGGTTCGAATCCCGCCCTCTCCGTTTGGTGAAGAACGTCGAAGCGAATATGCCCTGTTTCCAGGGCTTCTTGAAAAGCGAGTCATTGTTGACCTCCGTGACTTTGCTGATCAACCACCAGCCCCGCGACCGCCGCGGGGTGACTTTGCTGAAACTTTGCTGATGCCCCGCCGCCCCCGGGCGGGTTTGGCGGCACGCCTGGCGGCTCTCGGCCAACTGCTGTTTGGTCACCTGGGCCTCTTTGTCCGCGATGTGGACGTAATTTTTGAGCGCCTCCTCGTCGATGTGGCCGCCCCAGCGACGGAGGGTGAAAAAGTTCACCCCGCTGAGGACGGCGATCGTGCAGAAGGAGTGCCGGAACTTGTGGTTGGTGTCCTCGAGGCCGAGCTTCGCGAGCACGGTCGTAAGATAGGCCAGGATGTGGCGGTCGTTGGCGGGCTGGTTCGCGGTGGCGGCGGTGCCGTTCATCCGGTCGATCACCCATCGGCGGCGGCGGGGTAGGCCCCGAAGCATGGCGACGGCTCGGGGCGAGAGCGGCACGGCCCGCTGCTCGCCGTTCTTGGGCCCCCAGGGCCGGGCACCGGGCACAACCTCCTTCGGCCGGATATGGACGACGGGCGTTGGCCCGTCCAGGGTCAGATCGTCGTGCGTCAGGTGGACGACCTCGCCGATCCGCATGCCGGTCTCGGCCATCAGCAGGAACGCGGCCTTGTAGGGGCCCCTGGCTGCCTCCACGATCGCGTCGAGCTGCGCAAGCGTGGCGAGAGTCCCGCCCAGAAACGGCAGGGCCCAGGCCGACACGAGGAGGAAGGCAATGCCCGCAATGGCCGCCGCGCAGCAAACGGGCAGGCAGGATGCCGGAGAAGCCGCTCGAGATGGTGGAGACGCATGTTCGGCACGGGAGAGGTCGGGCGGTGTCGCAACGGGTCACTTGTGCATGACCAATGATCGCGGATTTCATTTTTATTGCAACTGAGTTGCACCTACAATCGTTTCGCGTTACCATGACGCCAACGTGTTCGTGTTCAGCCCACTCTGGAGCCTCGTCATGCCCCTGTTCGCGCACCATGTGGAAATCAACCTCTTCGACCTGATCGTCATCGAGCCGGAGACCATGCCC
>CAMCCR010000004.1 GCA_945873085.1 Candidatus Kuenenia stuttgartensis
GATTCGCGGGAGAGGACCGCCTCGGCGGCGATCTTCTTCCAGGTCGGCTCCGCCTTTGTCTGGTATTCGACCACCATCTTTGGGAGGTCGAGCGTGTCGTCGGCGGCGGCGTAGCGGCAGACGACCTCGCCGTCGGCACCGCGCCATACCCGGGCCGAGACGCGCGGGGCGGCCGCATCGACGAGGACGCGCATGTCGGGCCCCTCGCCCCCGCGCTGCCTCCCCTTGGCATCCACCGCCCGAAGTCGAAACCAATACTCCCCGTCGGTCGCGGCCCTGTAAACGATCGACCCCGCCTCCGGCCCCGCCTCGCCGGCCTGCTCCCAGGTCGCCCCGAGATCCTTCGACGCCTGGAGGAGAACCCGCGCGGCGGCATGATCGGCCTGCTGCGACGGCGCCACCTTGAAGGGGATCGCAAACGCCGTGTTCGGCGTGCGGACCAGATCGGGGAGCCGGGGAGCCGGGGGGAGATCCTCGCCCCGCACCAGCCCCGTGATCCCTGCGAGAACGACGATCATCGTCGCCGCCAGCCTGCGGTAGCCGATGGCTCCAGGCCCCGTTGCGGCGGCGAACTCACGAACGTGTTGGCTAGTCGACCCCATGCCGGAGCCATCGTCCACACCGCGACGGAACGTCCCGATTTTCGGGAACGACGGGAAAAGTCCCCCCAGGTTCTCCGCCACCGACCGGAGGTGAGGCAGACTCGGCAAGCCGGAGAGCCTGGGAGAGGGGCCCTTTTCCTGCTAGACCCGGCAAGCGTCAGACTGCCATACTCTGCATCTGTCCAACGCCATCGTGGCGGGATCCACCCCGGGCCGAATCCCCCGTTCCCCTCCACCCCCGTGTTTTCCCCTGAAACTTCGCTTCGCGACCTCGCCGGCTTGGCAGCAATCCTCGTCGGCGGCCTTCTCGCCCTCATTGTCGCCCTCGGGGCGCTCCAGACCTGGGTCCGCCGGGCCCAGCAGGATCAGCCGGAGTCCGGTCGTGGCGATTGGGAAAACACTCTGGCCGGGTACAAAAATCTCCGCGATCAGGGTGTTTTGAGCGAGGAAGAATACCGAAAAATAAGAACGCTCGTCGAACCGCACGTGCAGATCAGCGACGCCGGTGGCGTCTTGCCGCCAGCCGGGCCGCTCCCACGGAAGGGGAACGGCGGCTGACGCCTTACCCTCCGCGACCGATTCACTCCCAACCGCAGTCCGAAAAGGGAATCATCGACATGCCATCAGGGAAGGACGTCAACAACCTCGGTCGCCGCGGGGCGGGTGGAACGACGAAGAAGAACGCGTTCTGTTCATTCTGCCGCAAGAGCTACCGGGACGTGGGCCCATTGGTGGAGGGCCCCGGGGACGTCTACATCTGCGGCGAGTGCATCGAGCTGTGCCAGTCGATCCTCGACCAAGAGAAGAAGCGCCGCGGCACGAGCAAGCAACTCTTCACTTCGATCCCGACGCCGCGTGAGCTCGTCGGCCACCTCGACGAATACGTCATCGGGCAAGAGCACGCCAAGCGGGTGCTCGCCGTCGCCGTCCACAGCCACTACAAGCGGCTGACGCTCGGGAGCGACGGCTCCGACGTCGAGGTCGAGAAGTCGAACATCCTCCTCCTCGGCCCCACCGGCTGCGGCAAGACGCTCCTCGCTCGGACCCTCGCCCGGGTCCTGAACGTGCCGTTCGCGATCGGTGACGCGACGACGCTCACCGAGGCCGGCTATGTCGGCGAGGACGTCGAGAATCTCCTTCTCAAGCTCCTCAATGCCGCCGACTTCGACATCGAGGCCGCCCAGCGCGGCGTGCTCTATATCGACGAGATCGACAAGATCGGCAAAACGAGCCAGAACGTCTCGATCACCCGCGACGTCTCCGGCGAGGGAGTACAGCAGGCGCTCCTCAAGATGCTGGAGGGGACCGTCGCCAACGTTCCGCCGCAGGGGGGGCGCAAGCACCCCGAGCAGCAGTACATCCAGATCGACACCTCGAACATCCTCTTCATCTGTGGCGGGACGTTTGTGGGGATCGACAAGATCATCGGCAAGCGGCTCGGGAAGCGGACGATCGGCTTCGGGCAACCGAGCGGGCACAAGGGAGAAGCGACCCTCGCCGAGCTCCTCCCGCAAGTCGATTCCGACGACATCCTCGAGTTTGGCCTGATCCCCGAGCTCGTCGGCCGCCTTCCGGTGATCTCGTCGCTCAAGCCCCTCGACGAGGGGACGCTGGTGAAGGTGCTGAAAGAACCGAAGAACGCACTGGTGAAGCAGTATCAGAAGCTGTTCGGGATGGAGAACTGCCAGCTCGAGTTCACCGACAACGCCCTCGCCTCGATCGCCCGCCGGGCGATGCGGAAGGAAACGGGCGCCCGCGGCCTGCGGTCGATCATCGAGGACGTGATGCTCGACGTGATGTTCGATCTCCCGGATCACTCCGGCAGCTCGTACGTGATCACGGAGCGGAACGTCGACGACAAGGAACCGGTCGTGCCGGCCCGCGAATCGGCCCGACACAAGTCGGCCTGACGCGAAAACGGACCGGACACCAGCAGGGCTCGCGAGGGCCCGGTCGGCAGAGGCGCACCGCCTCGCTCTGCAAGCGAGGGGTCGCCCGTGCGCCGTGAGCCGGCCTCGCCGGTGAGCGCAGCCCGGAGGGCGAAAGCGCAAGCGGCGCGGAGAGAGCCGAGGCCATGGATGCCCTCCGCGAACGTCCGGCGACGGGGCACGGGCGACCCCGAAGCCACGTTTGGGCCAAGACTCAGGCCCGGTCAGGCCTGCGCAGTGCCGGCCAGCCGGATGAGCGCCGCGATGCCGCGGTCGAGCGTCCGGTCGGTGACGGTGTAGGCGATGCGGAAGTGGGTGTCGGCGGCGCCGAAGACGCTCCCAGGAACCACGATCAGCTTCTCCTGCTCCGCGGCGATCTCGGCGAACCGCTTCCCAGAGCCGCCGGGCGCCTCGGGGTAGAGGTAGAAGGCCCCGCCGGGCTTCACGAAAGAATAATGGCCGGCGATGCCCGCCATGAGTTTGTCGCGCTTCCGCTTGCACTCGGAGAGGGGAACGTCCATCGGGGCGTCGATCGCGGCGATCGCCCCCCACTGGCCGATCTGCGGGGCACAGACGAACGTGTACTGCTGCAGCATCGTGCAGGCATCGATGATCTCGGCAGGCCCGTGGACCCACCCCACGCGCCAGCCGGTCATCGCATGCGACTTCGAGAAGCCGTCGATGACGACGATGGCGTCGCTGTGCGCGGCCGGCGAATGAAAGGGCTCGTCATAGCAGTAGGAGCGGTAGAGCTCGTCGCTGATGAGCGTCACGCCCGTCTGCTCGGCGAGCCGGGCGAGGTCGCGCACGGTCTCGAGCGGAGCGACGAAGCCGGTCGGATTCGACGGCGTGTTGAGGAGGATCGCTTTCGTCCGCGGCGTGATCGCCGCCGCGACTCGTTCGACATCGATGGAGAACGACGGCGAGGTGTCGACGATCACGCATCTGCCGCCGAGGAATTCGACGAGCGGCCGATACATCACGAAGGCCGGCTCGAAGAGGATCACCTCGTCGCCGGGATCGATCATGGCCATGAGCACGAGGACCAGGGCGCCGCTCGAGCCACTCGTGACACAGAGCTTCCGCCCGGGCTGCCCCAGCTCGTCGCGAACGGCTCCCTCGAGCCGTTCGCGGAGCTGCGGGATGCCTTGGGTCTGCGTGTAGCCGCTCTTTCCGGCGTCGATGGCAGCCTTGGCCGCCTCGCACGCCGCCACCGGCATGGCGAAGTCGGGCTGGCCGATCGCCAGATTGATCGGGTCGTCGAGCCGCGCGGCAAGATCGAACGCCTTCCGGATCCCGGAGGAATCGAAGGCGCTGGCCCGCCGCGAGACGATCGTCCGCCGCACGGTTGCCGGGGTGTTCACTTGGCGTCCTTGAAAATCTTGGCGAGTTCTTCACCGAGCTTCTCGCCGCGGACATCCATCGACACGACCTTGCCATCCCGGCCGACGAGGATCACGGTGGGGATGCCGGTGATGCCGTAGTACGCGGCGAGGGGATGCTGCCACCCCTGTCCCTCGGGCTGCTCGAAGAGGATCGTCCAGGGGATCTCCTTCTCCTTGAGGAACGCCTCGAGGGCATCACGGTCCGTGTCGAGGCTGATCCCCACCACCTCGAATCCCTTGTCGTGGTACTTCTCGTAGGCAGCCAGAACGTTTGGCATCTCGGCGATGCACGGCCCGCACCAGGTGGCCCAGAAGTCGACGAGCACGACCTTGCCATCGAGCGTCTTCTGATCGAACGCTTGGCCATCGAGGTTCGTGCCGCGGATCTCCATCTCGTTGCCGATCAGGCCGAGGCGGCGGAGCATGCCGGCCATGCCCTCTCCCATCGCCTTGATCTGCGGATTGCTGCTCTTCACGAACGCCCCGCCGAAAGCGGCGTAGGCCTTGCCGGCCGCTTCGCTTCCCTCCGGCATGTGCTCCAAAGCGCCGGCGAACTGCATCGCAAACTGCGCGATCGCCCCGTCATCAGGGTCTTTCTCGAGCAGCGCGTTGATCCGGGTAACGACCGATTCCGCCCCGGTCACGTCCTGGTCTTTGAGGACCTTCTGGGCATCGCCGACCAGAACGATCTGCGCGGCCTCGGCGGCGAGCTCGGAATCCCCACCATTGACGAGCGTCTCGGCGAATTCGCTGAGCGTGGCCTCGGCATCGCGATCGCCAAGCCGGGCAAGGAGGGTCAGGCTTTGGAGCTTCATCCGCGAAGCCCGCGCCCGGGCCTCGTCCTTCGGCCCCGTCTGATCGAGGATCTTGTCGGCCACGGTGACCGAGGTCTTGGCCACCTTGCCCAGAAACGCCTCGGCCTGCTGGCGGCTGGTCGGCTTGAAATTCGTCTTGTGGAGCTTGTCGATGAAGGCAAGCAACTCTTCGGGAGTTCCGTCCGGAACCTCACCGATCTCGGGGATACCGTTGGCGTCCCCCTTCTTGGCTGCGGTCGGATCGGCGATGTCGTCGACCACCACCTGGGCCGAGAGGCTCCCACCGGTCGCCAGGATGATCCCCGCGGCGCAGAGGAGCGCCTGACCGGCGCGACGGGAACGGGCCATCGGGAAAAACATGAAGACCTCGAGGGGATTCGCTCCCGAGGGGAGCAGGTGTTGAGCTGGCCTTGCGGACGACCCATCGATGGTAACGGGCTCGGGCGGCACGGGGCAATCCGACCGGACGCGCGGATTTCCGCGGGCCGCGGCCGAATGGGCGGCTGCGGGGTTGAAAACCGGGATCGGCGAATCGGTTTTCGCCTGGCAGATGGGGGAAAATCTTCCCCGCCGCCGGCCGCAGCGACCGGCCCGCTGACGAAATCGGCCGGCCCGCAGGCCCCTCGCCGACGATCAGCCGATCAGTGGACGATCGTGCGGAACCGCACGAAGCCACCCTGGCCGGGAGCGAGCGTCCCCTTGAAGGTCCAGGAGATGAGCGTGGCGCCGTCATCCCCCTTCGAGGTGGAGATCTCCGCAGGGAGATTCGACACCGGGCTTCCTTCGATCACGGCCAACCGGCCCGGGACGGCATCGACGAGCGTGATGTCGGTGAGAGGACGGTCGCCGGAGTTGAGGAGGAAGATCGTGAAGTCGAGCTCTTCGCCGGGGCGGGCGGTGTCGCTGCCGGCCCGCTTGGAGAGGGTGAGCTCGCAGCGGCCCGGAGACTCCAGGCGGAGCGTGGCCACGCCGTGATCGACGGCGAGCACGTCGGCGGCCTCGCCATTGACGGTCACCTGGGCCCCCGAGACACACATCCAGGCCAGCGGCACGTCGATCTTCCGCGCCAGCCGTGGCGCCTGGACGTTGTGGACCTTCTCGGCGGGGAGGTCGAGCGCGACGGCGACCGGGCCGTCGACCCCTTCCTTGAGCACCGGCGGCTGCACCTTGTCGACGGCCAGCACGGGAATCCGGTCTTCGATGGCGATGCCCGGTTGGGCGAGCTTGGCGGCGACGATCTGGGTCTGCTGGGTCTTGTCGCGCACCGACTGGCCGACCGCGCCCGACGCGGCGATGGTGTCGAGAGCGACGCCACGCGGACCGGTGGGGACGGCGTCCTCGAACGGACGGATCACCCGGCGGACCGACGAGAACCGCGGCGCGTAGACGCAGGTGCAATTGGAGGCGACGACGCAACTCTCCGCTTCCAGGCAGGCCTCGTCCTCAGGCGCGGGGCCGGGCCCGTCGGCGCGGTAGCGAGCGACCGTGTCGCCGGAGGTGAGGTTGCCCAGGCGTGTCCGGCCGCGGGGCACGGCCGGCTTGCCGTGATCACCGCCGTCACAGACAAGGCACGGCCCGATGACCGGGATGGCGATCGTGGGAACGATGGGGCCGCCGCAGCCAGCCTGGCATTCCCCCCCCTGGCAGCCAGCGGAGGCATGGGCTCCGAAAATCCGACAAGCGTGCAGCCGACAGCGCGGCGAACCGCAGCCCCCCTCACGAATGCCGTGGGCGGCGTTCTGGTGACATTCGGGCCCCTGGCAGGCGCCGCCGCCGATCGCGGTGGCATCGGCCGGCAGCGGTGTTGCCCCACCGGCTTGGCCGCGTCGGGGCAGGGCAGGGGAGGGGAGTTCGAGTCCGGTTGAGTGCACCTCGCCATCCCGGATCGTCGCCGCGACGCGGGGCAACTCGGCGACAGCCGCGGCAGCGTCACGATCCTCAGCCTCGGGCACGGCCGCAGATGCTTCTGCGTCGGAAGGCTCCGCGACGGCAGCCGAGGCGATCACGGCCGGGAGCGGCGTCACGGCGGCAACGGGCACCGTGAGCGACATCGAGCGGCACGACGCCAGCAGGACGGCGCCGGCGGCGACGGCCAGCCAGCGCGCGGTCTGGCCAGAACGGTGAGCACGTGGCTGGGATGAGCTCATGGCACCACTCCCGGGGCAGGCAGCCGATTGCCCAGAACGATCTCGGCGACCGGGGCCCCGAGCGTGGCGGCGATCTCGCGGGGATCGTCGCACGGGCGGACGTCGAAAGAGTTGGCCGCAGAGATGTCAGCGACGTCCGGGTCGCAGGCCATGTAGACGATCCGTTCGACGTGCGCCCCATCGAGTGCCTGGACGAAGTCGTTCTCGTCAATCACCAGCTCGACCGGAAAGCGATGATCCATGCCCGGGGGCGTGGCGAGTCGGGCGAGGATGCGGATCGTCGGATAGACCTCGAGCCCCTCGTAGCCCGGCACCCCGCCGAGACGCACCCGGTAGGTGCTCCCCACGAGGAGCGACGTCCGGAACGGAGCCGCGGCGGGGGGCGACCAACCGGCGAAGGTCTCGACGGAAACCGTCATTCCCTTCGGCCCCTGGATCGAGACCGGCTGGAGCGCCGCAGCCAGAGAGGCCTCCGGAAAGGGACCGGCCTGCGGGTGTCCTTGGGCGCCAATCGCTCCCGGCAAGAGTCGGCTGGCGAGTGAATCCACCTGCTCTTCCGGCCCCGCGTCGCCGCCCTGCAACGGCAACGCGATTCCGGTGAAGCAGGCGGTCGCCAGCAGCCCTCGGACAACCCGCAGCACGGTCCCTGACCGGACAGCCCTTCGGGACAACACCCCGACAGGATTCCACCGCGTCGTCGATCCGGCCGTGCATCCGGTGGAGCGGTGGGTGTTCATGGCATCAACACGAAAGGGGGGAAAGAACGGACGGAACGATCGACACCGAACTCTGAGCCTAGGCTCCACGACCACCGAGAGCGTCTGTCCCGTCGACCTTCCCTGGACCGGTCAGACGACCGGTCCAGGGGTTGGTCGACGTGATTCAGGGGATGAAGTCTTCCGGGGCCGGCGGGCACTCGCCGGCGGCGGTGTCGGGATCGGGCCCGCCGTTGCCGACGTACCGGAGACGATCCTCGTCGGGCTGACGGAGCCGGATGTTCGGCACGTCCGACCGCTCCGCGATGTAGGCCCGGTGGGCCGGCTTGGGGTAGCTCAAGCCCGGAGACTGCTGGACATGGAGTTTGATATCCCTGGTCGGCGGCGGGATGTGGTGCTTGGTGTGATTGGTGATCGTGTGCTTCCTCAGACCGGCGGGCACCCCCAGCGGGATGTGGGCCGGGCCTGGGAGGCCGATCGGCGTCCCGGTGATCGGATAGCCGTAGGTCGGTGCCGTCATCCCGGCGAGGAACGCCGGCGGTAGCTGCGAGGGATCACCGCCACAGGGCATTCCCAACGGCATCGGATTGGCCGCAGAAGCGCCCGGCATCCCGGCTCCACCATCACCGGCCAGGGCCCCAGCCCCCTTCCCGGGAGACTGCAGATCCTTGTTGCCGATGCGGATGATCGCGAGGATCGAGCCCCGGCGATCGGCCTCGACGACCGGATCGCACCCCGGATCGAGACGCGTGCTGACGAGCGTTTCCACGCCGGCGACCGCCAGTTCCTGGTACTCCGGGTCGGGAAGATAGACGACCTTCGTCACGAAGTTGCCACTCGTGACCTGATCGAGATCCTCGTCGGTGAGCTGGAACGGGATCGCGTTGTGGGCGAGGAACGCATCCGTCCGCGGAGTGACGGGGGCGACTTCGAGCGTCGGGTAGAGCTCGAGCCCTTCCTGACCGGGAATGTCGGTGAGCTTGAGGCGGTAGATCGCCCCCTGGGCGAAGTCGTAGCGACCGGGCGTCACGAGCGGCTCGGAATCGAAGCCACCGAACTCGGAGACATCCCAGTGGACCTGCATCCCATCGGGGCCGATGAAGCCGATCTGGGAAGCGGGGAAGTTCATCCCGTAGCCAGGCCCTCCCATCCCACCGGCATCGACGCCGTTGGCGGCCATCATTTCCTCGTAGCCCACCGGGGAGATCACCCCGGGGCCGGGCCCCTCCACGCCGGGGCCGGGATGCTGGAGCATCGCCGCCGGCGGGAGCACGTTCGTGTGCGGCGTGGCGACCGGACGGATCTGGGCCAGTCCGGTGAACGGTGAGTTCGCCGGGATGTGGCAGCCGGTCAGCGAGGCTGCCAGCGACAAGCCGACGAAACCCTGCAGATGTCGTTTCACCATCGGATCACCTCCTCTAGCCTGCGGACGATTGGCCGCATGTCCCGGTCGGTCGGGGAAGCCCCTGTGCGGATCGCTGCTGGTCGTGTCTGAACGTCCTGCCACGGCGGGAATCCGCCGTGGGCAGGCCGGGGGGGCTTCCGTACACTCGCGCCCTGCGGCATCCGTTACCGGACCGCTGGCAGAAGTCACCACCCGCCCCAATGGATTCGACTTCCGGGGACGGATTCTTTGGCAAAACCCTCAAAGTCGTGACGACCCCACCGACCGACACCCGCCGCAGATTCCCCGGATTCCGCCGCCGCGCGCCGGTGTGGATGTCGATCCCGGTAGGCCTGGGAATGTGCGTCGTGTCGGGGGTTTCGGTGACCGGCCAACCGCCGGCGGGCAGCGTCTACCAGCGTTTGACTCCGGCCCCGGCCGAGCCGGCCCAGGAGTTGGCCCCGGACTCCCCGGCTACCGCTGCCCCCCCACTCCCGCTTCCTCTCCCATCCTCCGCGTCAGCCACCCCCGAATCGGCTGCCGAACAGGCCGGACGGGCAGAGCGGGTGGTCGCCGCCGCCCTGGCCGGGTTTTCCCGGGTGCCGTCGGTCTCAGCCCGCGTCCGGCACCTCGTCCGGGTCGACGACATGGTGCTCAAGGGGAGCGGGCGCTACGTCCAGTCGGGGGTCGGGGAAGATCAACGCTACCGGTACGAATACCGCCTCAGCGCCACCGACGAGGAGTTCGAGATCCTCGACGTCTGCGACGGGCTGTTCGCCTGGAACTTCCGCCGCATCGGCCAGAATCCCCCTCAGGTGGAGCGGATCGATGTCCGCCGCATCCGCGAGCGGCTCGAGACCCTCGGCATCGCCCACCGCCAGGACCAATCGGCGTACCTTGGCGGCGTGCAGCGCCACCTCGGCCTGCTCCGTCAATATTTCCGGTTCGCGTCGATCACGTCGGCGGTGATCGACGACGTTCCGGTGTGGCTCATCGCGGGGACCTGGGATCGCGACACGCTCGCCTGGATCGTCAAAGAGAAGGCGGAGGCGATCAAGAGCGAGGCGGGGGTCGCGCCGAACGAACTCCCCGACGGCATGCCGTACAGCGTTCGACTCTCGATCAGCAAACGAGAGCTCTTCCCCTGCCGGATCGAGTGGCTCGCCGTGCCGGGCAAGCGGCCAACCTCGCCGGCGGCGCTGCAGGTGGTGGCCATGATGGAGTTGTACGATGTCCGCATCGGCGATCCGGTCGACGTGTCGGCGTTCGTCTACAAGCCGGCCACGGAGGGACTGACCGACATCACCGACGCCTACCTGCCGCAGGTCCAGCCGCTGCGGCAGTGACGGCCGGTCAGCCGGCGCCGCTCCATCCCGCCTCGACGAGCCGGACGGCGGCATCGATAGCCGCTTCCATGCTCGTCGAATCGGCGTCACCGCGGCCGACGATGTCGAATGCCGTCCCGTGGGCGACGCTCGTCCTCACCAGCGGCAGACCGAGCGTGATGTTCACCGCCCGGTGCATGCCGAGAAGCTTGACCGGGATGTGCCCCTGATCGTGGTACTGGGCCACGATCCCGTCGAAGCCCCCGCGGGCGGCGCGGAGAAAGAGCGTGTCGGCAGGGAAGGGGCCTGCGGCCTCGATCCCGGCAGCGCGCAGCGCGGCGACCGCCGGAGCGATGATCCGCGTCTCCTCATCGCCGAACAGCCCTCCCTCGCCCCCATGGGGATTGAGGGCTGCCACCCCGATCCTCGGGCGCCGTCCGAGCAGCGCCACGAGGAGGGAAGCCAATCGCTCCCCTGCGGCGACGATCCCCGGGGTGGAGAGCCGCTCGATCGCCGTGGCGAGCGACTCGTGGAGCGTGACATGGACGACCCCGAGCGGACCATGCACCAAGCCATCCGTGGTCGGCGGGAGCCAGAGCATCATCGAGGCAGCGGCGTCGGGGAGCCCGCAGGCTCGCGCCAGCCATTCGGTGTGCCCGGGGACGTCGTGCCCCGCGGCGTGGAGCGCTTCCTTGTGAAGCGGCCCGGTGACGAGGGCTCCGCGGCGGCCGGCGCCGTGCACGAGCCGAAAGGCCGTCTCCAGCGCTCCTACCGCTGCCCGACCACCGGCCGCGGAGATCCGGCCACGGGGAACGATCTCTGCGGCGTTGTCCGGCTCGACGACAACCACCGTCTCGGCGTTCGAGGGGCGTGGGTCATCCGCCGCCACCTGCTCCACCGCCAGCCGCGGCAGGGACCTCACGATTCGCAGTACGTCGCGGAGCAGCTCGGCCCGAGCCACGACGCGGAGCCTGGCCCGGGTATGGGCCGTGGTCCTGCTCCACGCGCCGAGAACGACCTCGGGGCCGATCCCCGCCGGATCACCGCACGTCAGGCAGACGAGCGTGGGGCAGGGGGGAGGCGGGGCAGGGGAGTGGCCGGTGGCAGGCAAGGCAAAAGCTTCGGCATGGGGGAAGGCCGACGGGGAGAAGAAACGCTTCACACCGCGGCCGGAGCAGTTGTCTCGTGTCGAGACTGACCCACCAGCCTATAGTTTCTTCCTTCTGTCCACACCCATGCCCTTCCCGAGGAGCGTCCCAGGCGATGGAACGTGTCTACTCCCGTGCTGCGATGTTTGCCGTGGCCCTGATGCTGGCGACGGCGCTGCTCGGACTGTGGATCGGCGACCTCCACGGCCAAACCGATCGGGCCGTCCTCCGCTGGGGGACCGTTCATCGCCTCTCCGGGGTGTTTGCGGCCCTCATGGTGGTGCTCGTCAACAGCATGGCGGTCACGTACTTCATTGGCACCGGCCGCTGGTGCCGGGAGGTGGTGGAGACCTACGGCCTCTCCGCCGCGCTCACCCAACGGGCGAAGGCAATCAAGCGGGCGGCGTTCCCCGGGTCGGTGATCGGAATGCTCGCCGTGGTGGGGATCGTGGCCCTCGGGGGGGCCGCCGACCCCGCCACCGGCCGCCCCGGAACTCAGAACTGGGTGACGCCCCACCTCGTCGGCGCCATGGCGCTGGCGGCGCTGATCGCCTGGTGCTTCCAGTCCCAGTTGCCGCGGATCCGCCGGCAACAAGCCCTCATCGAGGAGGTCCTCGATGAGGTTCGTGTCATCCGCCGCGACCGCGGTCTCGACGTCGAGGGCTGATCCCAACTCGCCCAAGCCCATGACAAGCATGAATGGGCTGGGGGGCCAGTCAGGGCACGGCTGACGGCGCGGCGGGGAGTTCCTCCTGCACGGCCCGCGTCGGCACCCGGAAGGCCCGTTCGGCGACGGTGATCCCTGCCGCCAGCGTGATCCCCAACGCCAGCGACGCCGACAGGAGCAGGCGGTCGTGGCTGTGAAACTCCACCTCCGGGAGGAGGTCGGCGGCGGCAATGCAGACAAACGCCCCTGCGGCCAATCCCAGCGCTGCCCCGAGGAACTCCTCCCGGCCACCGCCAGCGCCCCGCAGGCAGGCAAGGAAGATCACCGCCCCGAGCGGCACGAGGCAGGCGTGAACGAGATTGACCGTCCGCTGCAGGCCGGGGGAGGCCCCCGCCTTGAGCATCAGCGCGGCGATCAATCCGGCATCGATCGGCTTGTGGAGGAGGATCGCCAACAGCGGCGCGACGCCGGTCAACAGTCCGCCACGCCCCGCGGGGAGATCCATCGCGGCCGCCAGCGCGGCGCCGTCAGCCAGACTGTGGACCGCGAGCCCCGCAAACGCGCCGTACCAGCTCGCGCCTCCCCGGCCGATCGGCCCGGTCTCGACGGGATGATGGTGGTGCGTGCCGGGCAGATGGGCGGCGTGGGGCCCGTGATCGCAGCCTCCGGCGGGCCCGTGCTCCGGATCGGCGGCGTGGTGCGCATGGCCATGGAAGGCACGCTCGAGAAGGAACATGAGGAAGAAACCGGCCAGCACCCACGGAGCGGCATCGTCGACACGCCCGCCGCAGGCCCGGGTGGCGTGGGGGAGGAGGTGGAGGAACGCGACCCCGAGGAGGATCCCCCCGGTGAACGACAACAGCACCTGCATCCGCCGGTGGCCGAGGCGGAGGAACGCTACCGAAGCGCCTCCCACGTAGGCGGCAACCGTCGTCAGGACGAGGCCGACGACAAGGGCCCGGACGTCGATGCCGGCGATCGGAAGGAACGCGACCGACGGGGAGACCATGGGCGGACCGGGGATTATGGGGCAGACAACCAACAATAATCGCCTCACCGTGGCCTTTCGGCAAGGTGCGCGGCGGGCGGAGCGGCTTCACGGCCGCCCTTGAGGCGTCAGCGGCGGTAGTTCCACGGCGCCGGGGTTGATGGCATCGACCGCGCGGCCTGCTCCATCTGCTGCCGCACGTATTGCCGCGCCGGGAGCGTCTTCTCGCTCCAGTGCGCGTCGGTGGCTGACAGGACACCGAGCGCCACGACCAAGACATAGCTGAGGAGATTCGACCAAGCCTCGGGGCCGTAGAACTTCATCGCGGTGCCGAACGACGTCTTGAACTTCGGGCCGAACTGCCCCTCCTTGACGCTCCAGATCTCGTCGAGAATCAGATGGACGAGGAATCCGAGCACGACGGAACTGGCGACGAAGTACCGGTGGATCGGCTCCTCGGTACTGAAGGAGAGGAAGGCCACCTGGCCAGCCACCGCCGCCGCAGGGAGGCTGTGAAGCATGCCGCGCTGGACGGAGTACTTCGACACCAGCCACGCCACCCCATACCGGACGGCGAGATAGAGGCTGGCTCCGGCCAGCACGATCGCCTCCAGAGAGAGCCCCGCCTGCTGGAGGCGGTGGATCATGAGGAGCGGCACGACCGCTGCGGCAAAACCGATGCTCTCGCGGAGCGAGTCCTCCTCGCCGCTGTCGAGGTCGGGCAGCATGCCCGCGAGCACGCAGAGCACGCCGCCGAGGATGCAGGTCGAGGGGGGCATGCCACCGATCTGCCACACCGCGACGGCATACGCCGCCCCGGCCAAGGCCGACCCAGTAATGTGCACGCGCAGTCCGGGCACCGCATCCCTCCCTGGCGAATCGACAACTCGTCCACCACGCCCACGCTTCGCTGGCGCAGCGGAATCCGGCTCCCTCGGGCATCCTTGCCTCCGGGGCACAGATCCTTGTCAGTAGTCGGCAGGCCTGTCCTCGCGACGTCAACGCGAGACGGCGGCGCGGCGTGCGCTGCCAGAGCGGCAAGGTCGGCCGGCAACGGCAGGTTCGGAAGCGGAGGCCCTTCCCTCACAACCGGCGAAGTCAGGAAAAGAACGCAAACAGGAAAAAACACCGGGATTGGGGGAGATCCCGCGAGTGCGGGCCAGCGGACCACGACTTCCAAAACTACGCAGTCAGCCCCGAGCCACCAAGCCACTCAAACCACGAACTCGACACAAAGCCCGCACGCAACGCGAAGCCCGCAGGCCACAAAAACCCCGCACGCGCCGCGACCCTCAAAGTCTTGGCCGCAACCGATCCCGATCCTTGTGGCCTGTGGATCAGGTGGGCCGCCGACGGTGGCTAGGCCGGGAAAACCCGTCGGCCCCCCCTGCCCGTCCGTCCCTGGGAAACTCCCGGAAATCAGGCCGAGTCCTCTGCGAACTGCCCTTCGACGCCCGCGCTGCCATCCCTACACTCCCGCCCCCGCGGGCCGGGTCGACCAAGTCCCGCACTGACCGCGCTACCCCATCGCAGACGAGGAGACAGGACGTGGCCGTCGAAGGATACGACCTGGTGATGATTGGCCTCCTCGCCGTCGCCGCCCTGCTCGGGTACTTCAAGGGGATGGTCTGGCAACTGGCCTGGATTGCCGGGATCGTTGCCAGTTCGTTCGTGGCCCTGCGGTTTGCGCCGCAGTTCGCCCACCTGTTCGGGCAGCAGGCCCCTTGGAACCGGTTCCTCGCCATGCTGGCGCTCTACGTCGGCACGTCGCTGGCGGTGTGGATCCTCTTCCGGCTCGTCTCGGGATTCATCAACGCCATCCATCTCTCCGCCTTCGATCACCAACTCGGATTGCTCCTCGGCCTGGCGAAGGGGGCGCTGTTGTGCATCGTCATCACCTTCTTCGCCGTCACGCTCGCCCCCGACTACCGCCATCAGATCGTCGCCAGCCGCAGCGGCCGCTTCGTGGCCGAACTCATCGTCCGCGCCGACACCTATCTCCCGAAGGAGATTCACGACACCGTCGAGCCCTTCGTCGACCAGTTCGAACGCCAGTTCGCCCAGCCGGGAGTGGGAAGCATCGACGGACCGGCCTCTGCCTCGCCACAGGGCGGAACGTTCGGAGTGCCGGCTGGTCAGGCAGCCGGGCAACTTGCCGGCGGCGGGCTGTCATTCCAGACACTCATTGACGGGGTCAGTTCGGCCGCAGCCTGGGCCGGATCGGAGCAGGGGAGTGGTGCTGTTCATCAGGCGGGGGGCGCCCTCCCGCCGGGCAGCGCCTGGTTTGCCCCCCCGGCTGGCACGAGGTCGGCCCCGGCCCCGTCTTCGGTTCCGGCGCTCCCGGCGCTCCCGGCGCTCCCGGCCGGGTTTCAACCGATCGCCCCGGCCCCCGTTCCTGAACCACCTCGACCGACCGCGAGCCGGTACAGCAGCCCAGCTCCGGCAGGCTATCCCGTCGGCGCGCAGTCACCGTTGCCGGTACGCTGATCAGGCCCAAGCGAGTCATGCGAGGAACGGTCCTCGAACCGCCGGCCATCATCACCGCGATCAGAGGGCGAGAGGTAGGGGCAGGGGACCGCTTCGCGGCAACTGGGCCGCGGCGGGAAAAAGGGCGTTTTCCCCGGGAAAAAACGACCCTCAATCGGACATAAGAGACATTATCGGACGTTGGGGAGAGGGGAGAATCAGGCCGCTTTTCAGGCGGAAACCTGATCGGCCTCGAGGAACTTTCCCATCGCCCGGAACTTCCCGTAGCGGGCGTCGACCAGCGCCGCCGGCGGGTTGGTGAGGAGCTCCTTGAGCGTCCGCACGAGGTAGTTCTTCACTCGACTGGCCATCTGCCGCGGATCACGGTGAGCGCCGCCCGGCGGCTCCTCGATGACCGCGTCGATGACCCCGAGCGACCGGAGATCGTGCGATCGCATCTTCAGGGCCCGCGCCGCCTCGGCCTTGTGCTCGGCGCCTTTCCAGAGAATCCCGGCGCAGCCCTCCGGACTGATGACGCTGTAGTAGGCATGCTCGAGGACGGCCACCCGGTCGCCGACGCCGATCCCCAAAGCCCCCCCGGAGCCACCCTCGCCGATGACGACGCACACGACCGGGACCGGGAGGGTCGCCATGAGGAACATGCTCTCGGCGATCACCTGGGCCTGGCCCCGTTCCTCAGCGCCGACGCCGGGATAGGCACCGGGAGTGTCGATGAGGCAGATCACCGGCAGGCCGTACTTCGCCGCCAGCCGCATCTTGCCCATCGCCTTGCGGTAGCCCTCCGGATGGGCGCAGCCGAAGTGACAGGCCTGGCGTTCGGCGAGCGTTTTCCCTTTTTGGTGGCCGACGACGAGCACCTTGTGCCGGTCGAGCTTCGCAAACCCGGTCAGCATCGCCGGATCATCGCCGAAGGCCCGGTCGCCGTGGAGTTCGACGAACTCGTCGAAGACCTGCAACACGTAGTCACTCGTCTTCGGCCGGTCGGGATGACGGGCCACCTCGACGGTCTGCCACGGGTCGAGGCCGCTGAAAACCCGCTTCTGGATCTCGACGAGCTCCCGCTTCAGCCGCCGGACTTCCTCCTGCTGCAGGGCGCCGAGCGGCGCGGCCTCCAGAGCGGCGATCCGGTCTTCGATCTCGTAGATCGGCTTCTCGAGGGGAAGCCGGTGCAGGCCGCGGGACATGGGGCGCTCCGGGCGCGGGAGTGGGAATGGGGCGGTCGAACCGAGCAGTTTCCCATGGCCGCGCGGCAGGAGTCAATTCGAAGTTGAGGTTCGAATCGGACGGCGGCCGGAGCCCTGCGGCCGGGCCGGCAGGCGGACCCCGGCCGATCAGGCCGGCGACTCAGACGAGGCCCGGATCGCGTTCGAAGAAGCGCAGCTGCTTGAGCTGCCGGACGATCTCGTCCATCGAGGCGGGCCGGTCGGCAAGCTTCTTCGCCATCATCTGACGGATGAGCTTGGAGGCCGCGGGGGTGACGTTCCGGTTTGCCGCCTCGACCAGGGGCGCCGCGGCGTAGATGTGCTTGCCGAGGAGGTCGTTTTGGTCGGCGCCGGTGAACGGCGGCGTGCCGGCGAGCATCTCGTAGGCCAGGCAGCCGAGGGAGTAGATGTCACTCCGGAAATCGAACGGCTGCCCCCGGATCTGCTCTGGGGCCATGTAGCTCGGCGTCCCTTGCGCCTGCTTCTTGGTCCACAGGAGCCTGGCAAAAGCGCCGGGAGGCTTTCCGGCGATGGCATAGTCGAGGACGCGCACATCGCCATCGGGCGCGACGAGAACGTTGGCCGGCTTCACGTCGCGGTGCACCCAGCCCTTGCCATGGAGGAAGCCGAGCCCTTCGGCGATGCCGATGAGGATCTTCACCGCCTTGGGCATCGTCCGCTCCCGCTCGCTCGCCGAAGTGATGCCGCGGCGGAGGTTCGGATGGGGGAACAGATCCATGACGAGACAGGGCATCCGCTGGTGAACCTCCAGCCGATGGACACGAATGAGATGGGGATGCACGAGGTCCTGCCCGACGCGGAGCTCATGCTCGAGTTGCCGGCGCTGCGACTTGTCGGCGACAAACTCCGGCATCAAGACCTTGACCGCCACCTGGCGGCCTTCGCTCGTGTCAAAGGCGCTCCACACCTGGCACTGACGGCCGAGCCCGAGTTGCTGCTGAAGATTGAGCGGACCGAGCCGATCGGGAGGTTTGGCCATGGTGCGTCGTTACGGGGCGGAAAGTGAGGACGAATCTGATGAAGGAGCGGGCCGGGTGCGGGCGGGATCGATGGCGATCGAAACGAGAACGAGCCCCTGCGGAGGCGCCGTGGGGCCGGCTGCCGGCCGATGCCTGGCGGCGAGCACGTCGGCCATCCAATCCGGCCCCCGGCGACCGCATCCGACCATCACCAGCGACCCGACAATGATCCGCACCATGTTGTGGAGGAATCCATTCCCCTCCACCTCGGCCCAGACTTCGCCGTCGGGAAGGTCGTCCCCTCCCCGACGCCTGAAGACATCGAGGCGATGGATTGTGCGCACTTTCGAGAGCCGGGTGGAGGGCGTCGTCTCGAAACTGGTGAAATCGTGCTCCCCGACGAGCGCCGCCGCGGCGGCGGCCATCGCATCGAGGTCGAGACGGGTCTTCCACCGCCAGACGAGGTGCCGGGACAACACCGGCCGCCAGGGGGCGTCGTGGATCCGGTAGCGGTACACCTTGCTCACCGCTCCCCACACCGGGTCGAAACCTGGGGCGGCCTCCTCGCCGTCGATCACCGTGATGTCACTCGGCAGCAGCGCATTGAGAGCCCTGACCCACGTGCGGGCCTCGTGCGGCGCCGTGGTCTCAAACGACACGACCTGCCCCATGGCGTGCACGCCGGCATCGGTGCGGCTTGAGCCACGGGGCATGATCTCCTCGCCGCTCACCGCTCGGATCGCCTCGGCGAGAGTCCCCTGCACCGTCGCCTGCCCGGGCTGGACCTGCCACCCCGAGAAACGGGTGCCTTCATAGCCCAGCGTGAGGCGGATGGTGCGCGTCATGGACGCACCGGCACCCCGCCCCGGTCGGCCATCCGCGCCGCCAGATGTTCGGCGATCTGGACGGCGTTTGTGGCAGCTCCCTTCCGCAGATTGTCGGAGACGCACCACAGCGCGATGCCGCAGGGGCTCGAGTCATCCTCGCGGATCCGTCCCACAAACACCTCGTCGCGCCCGCTGCAGTCGCGCGGGAGCGGGTAGAGCTTCGAAGCCAAATCATCGACGACCACGATTCCCGGCGCGTTCTCCAGGAGCCTGCGGGCCTCGGCGGCGGAGAGCTTGCGCTCGGTCTCGATGAGGATCGATTCGCTGTGGCAGTTGGCCACGGGCACGCGGATGCAGGTCGCACAGACGCCGATCGATTCGTCGCCGAGGATCTTCCGCGTCTCGTGGACCATCTTCAGTTCCTCGCTCGTGCTCCCGCCGGGACGGGGGGAACCGATCTGCGGGATGAGGTTGGCGGCGATGGGGTGGGAGAACACCGACCTCACCTCCCCCCTGCCCTCCAGCCACGCGGCGGTCGCGTCGCGGAGTTCGGAGGTCGCCGCCAGCCCGGCGCCACTCACGGCCTGGTAGGTGCTGACGATGACGCGCTTTACCCGGGCCGCGTCGTGGAGCGGCTTCATCACCATCACCATCTGCGTCGTCGAGCAATTGGGGCTCGCAATCAGCCCCTTGTGCCGATCGATGTCGCCGGGATTCACCTCGGGAATCACCAGCGGCACGTCGGGACGCATCCGGAAATAGCCACTCTCGTCGACCACCACGGTGCCCCGTTCCACGGCCCACGGCACGAACTCGGCGGCCACCTCGTCCGGCGTGCTGCCGATCGCGATCTGCACCCCTTCGAACGACTCCGGGCGGAGCACCTCGACATCCATCGTCACCCCGGCGACGGTGAACGGCTTGCCTGCCGTCCGCGGTGACGCGAGGAGCTTGATCCGCCGGGCAGGGAACTGCCGGGCGAGGAGCGACTCGACGATGATCCGGCCCACGGCGCCGGTGGCGCCAACGACTGCGATGGTGTCGATCATGGAAAGCGTTCCGGGCTAACGCCGCGGAGTGAGAGGAAGGAAACGGAAGAAAAAGATCAGTGTCGGGACAGGCCGGTCTGGAGGCGGAGCAACAGCGCACGCCAGGTCGTAGCCGGCACGAAGGCGAGGTTGGCGGCGATCATCGCCAGGGCGAACTCCTTCATCCCCATCGCCAAGCCGATGCCGAGGTGGACGAAAATCCCCATGGCAATCGCCAGACGACGGGTGAGCCGGGGCCAGACGATCGCCGAATAGGAAACTTCCCAGAAGACCGCCGTGAGGGTGAGCAGGTTGACGAGCAACGGATGCCGCGCGAGCCAGGTGAGGTCGAGCGTCCGGTAGCGGGTGTTGGCAGCAGCGCCCCACAGGGCCGTCCCCTCCCACCAGCTCGCGCCGAGGAGCTTGGCGATCCCCGAGAAGAAATAGACGACGCAGAGGTGGACCTGCAGGAGCCGCAGGGCGATGTTGGCCGACACCGAGGGCTCGTCGCCGGAGGTCGCAAACCCGAGGCGACGGTCGAGCGACAGGACCGCTCCGGACGGGCCGATCGCCAGCGGGATCAAGAGCATGCCCAGGGCATCGTCGAAACCGAAAATGGTCAGCGGCGTGCGGTTGACCGCCGCGAGGAATCCGACCAGCGCGACCCACGCCGCCACCGGAGTCGCAAGCCCCGCAGCGAGACAAGCGGCCGCCACGAGCGTGATCAGGACGAGCACCCGAACCGCTGTGGGGGAGGAAAAGGCGAAGAACCAACTCCACTGCCACGGCTGGTCGTTCATCCGCCACACGTCACCGTCGCGGAGCCAGCCGTGCGGACCGAAGAACGCATCGACGTCCATCAGCCACACCGCACAACTCCAGGCCAGAAGCGTGCCGGCGACGATCCGCACGATCGCCAAGGGGATCGGGTCGGCGGGGGTAAACCAAAAACGATCCCAGGCCTCTCCCCAGGCGGCAAACCACCCCTGCTCGGCACTCCCCCCCTGCCCTGTCGGCTGGCCATTGAACGCCGCACTCCCCTTCCCCGCCGCACTCGATCCGGCGGTGGAAGCCGACTCGGCTGCGTTCCAGGGCCCCGGGATCACGTCCACAGAACGAGGCTCCGAAGGGCCGCTCTGCTGCGCGGGTCGAGGGTGGTGGCGACTCATCGGCTCGGCTCCGCGGAGGAGGCGAAGGCATAGACACCCAGCGGCGTTTCGACGTCCGCGGCGGAGCGTCCGGCGATCACATCTTCAGGGGCGGGGAGATCGAACTCGACCATCGACAGTTCGACCTCGACGCCGCCGTGGCGCCGCAGCAACTGGCCGGCGACCCCCATCACCAGTGGTTGCCACTGCGGCTTCGACTCGCGACGGATGTCGGCGGGGGCGTCGGCAGCGGGAACCAGCCCGGCGATCTTCTCGGCGATCATGAACCTGCGGTGGTAGAGGAGACGGGGTCGGTCGACGGCCGGGTCGGGGAGCGAGCCAGAGCGAGTCGTCCCGTCGGACATCCGCATCACCCAGCGGATCGCATGCCCCGGTCCGGGATCGGGGGCGAAGAACCGGTAGCCGTGGCCGAGGTAGAGCGCTCCGACCAACGGCCGCAGCGGTTGGATCAACCGTGTGGCCAGCGCACTCGAAGGTGCCGGCCCAGCCAGCGGAGGCGCGATGACCAGTGCCAAATAAAGGAGGATCGCCGCCGTGGCGGCAGCCCGACCAATACGGGTCCAGCGTGGGCCGGCGGCGGCGACAGGGCTGGAGGGGGGGGCGTTCACAAAAGCGATTGGCCGGACCACCGGCACGTCCATCAGGGTCGGGGCGATCGATCCAGATTCACTCTACCACTCCCGGGAGACGTCACTTCCAAGGAGACCATCGAATCGTTTCGGCCGCTTTTCCCCCGCGACTTGCGGAGGAACCGCGGCGGCAAAAAAAAGCTCCCGCGCGGCACGGGCCGCGCGGGAGCGAATCTCAACCAGAAAGGGCCGCTCGAGGCCGATGGTCAGCGGATCGACACCTGGGCGTCAGCCGAGGCAGTCCGCTGGGCGGGGTCGAGCGACAGCTCCACCGACTTCCCGGCGACGAGGTCGATGGTCTTGGAGACCACCTGTTCCTTGCCGTCGACGACGGTGGCAACCTTGATCTCGTAGTTCTTCCAAGCCTGGCCGTCCTTGAGGGTCGTCGTCTCGAAGAGACGGACAGCCCCGCTCGACGCCGTCTCGTTACCGGCAAGCCAGACCTTGGCGTCGGCGGGCACGCGGAGGGTCAGGCTGGTCTTCGGAGTAGCGACGGCGGTGTCGAACGTGACGGTCGAACGGTTGCCAGCGGTGAGCGTGACCGACTTGGTCTGCTCGCTGGGGGTGCCGTCACGATCCACGACCATCTTCACAACGAACTCGTAATCCTTGCCAGCCTCGAGGCCACGGGAGACATAGCGACGCAGCGAGCCGGTCGCGGCGGTCTTGGCCCCATTGACGAACACCTGGGCGTCGGCAGGCAGGTTGACGACAAGCATCGCACCGTCGGCCGGCACCGTCTCGACCGCAGCACCGGTGGTGCTCGACGGCGTGCCGATGATCTCGCCACCGCCGTACGACGGAGTGCCGTAGACCGGGGTGGAGTACGAATCGCCCATCACCCGGTTGGTCTCAACCGGATAGCCGGTCGAGTACTCGCTGCCGCTGGAGTAGGCCGGAGCGGAGTAACCGCCGTACGAGCCACCGCCGTACGAGCCACCCGAGCTGCCGCCGCCCGAGCTGCCGCCGGAGGAGCCACCCGAGCTACCGCCGGACGAGCCGCCCGAACTGCCGCCACCCGAGCTGCCCCCCGTCGAACCGCCCGAGCTGCCATGGCGGTAGTAGGAACGCATCGCCTTCTTCTGCGCGTGGTGGGCGAACAGGCCACCGTGCGACCCGCCCGACGACCCGCCGTAGGAACCGTACGACCCGGAGGAGCCGTACGATCCGCCCGACGAGCCACCGGACGAACCGCCCGACGACCCACCGTAGGAGCCACCCGAGCTCCCGCCCGAGGAACCACCGGACGACCCGCCCGACGACCCATGGGAGGCACTGTAGCGGTGGTGCCAACCGGCTTGCGCATCGCAGGCCGTCGCAACAACCGCGAGAAACGTGGCAATTCCTGCAAACTTGCAGCTGTGACGAAGGACCGACATGAGGATCTCTCTCCGATGAATGGTTGGATGGTGAGGTGAAGGAAATGAACTGGAAGGGACCGCCCCGCGCCCGGAACCCGCTGACCGAGTGCCGTACCGACCGCATGTGGCAAAGATAATTTGCCGGTCGGGCAAAGCAAGCAGTCTAGGAAAGACAGGTCGTGTTTGACGACTAGAAAGACGGTGTCTGGGGGGATTGTAGCGGCTGGGAATGGCAACAAAGGGCACGCAGACCCCCTATCCCACCTCGCCTTCGAAAGGCCGGAGGAATCCCCGCAGCCCTTTTCAGCCCCGTCGCCCCGCTCTCCCGCGGGCCTTTCCGGCCGGAATCGCGGGACGACCCACGCAGAGGGAGTCATCTCGGGGCGTCAAACAGGGAGCCGTCCAGGGGCGCCTGGCGGGAGCCGTCCCGAGGGGCTTGGCGGGAGCAGTCCCGGGAGATCGACGGGGCGTCTTTCCCTCAGCGGGCGACCCCCTCGATCCGGACATCATCCGCCTCGAGTCTGCCGGTGCTCCCGAGCATTCCCACCAGGGCGATCGCCTCACGGGCCCAGACCGGAACGGTGAGCGTGCCCTGCACGCGCCTCCAGGGAAAGGTCCCCTTCCCCACCGGCAGCAGCGCCCGCGAAGACCGGCTCCGCCGTTCGTCGAAGAACTGGACGCCGAGGGCCGGCAGCTCTTCCGGCGAATGGCCTTCTCGGATCGACTCCCCGCGAACCTCGAGGGCCACCGCGAGCCGGCCGATCGCACGGCCATCGACGGCAAACCCCTGGAAGAGCTGCGCCGGCCTGCCCTTCTCCGCATTCTCCAGCCGCAGGAAGCGCCCCCCCTCGGGAGCATCGGGCGCCTCGACCATTTCCATCTGCCGGCCGTAGTACCACGCCGTCGGGACTTCCGCCCCGGGGAGCAGCTCCTCGAAGCCGCCGTTGCCGATCGCCGGTCGCGTCCCGTCGGGCTGCACGACCCTCGCCTCCTCGGCCTCGCCGGTCATCGGCACAAACAGGCTCGGCACGAGCGACTCGCGCACCATCTCACCGTCACGTTTCGTGAGCAGAACGAGCATTTGGTCGTACCGCTCGCCGACCGGGATCACCATCCGCCCCCCTTCGGCCAACTGTTCGGCGAGCGGCTTGGGGATCTCCTCGGGGGAACAGGTGACGATGATCTTGTCGAACGGAGCATGCTCCGGCCACCCCTGGAAGCCGTCGCCGATCTTCGTGACGACGTTCTTGTAGCCGAGCCTGGTGAGGATCCTCGCGGCCTTCTCGCCGAGTGGCTTGTTGATCTCGATCGAGTAGACCGTCTTCACCAGCGGCGACAGCACCGCCGCCTGGTAGCCGCTGCCGGTGCCGATCTCGAGGACACGATCGGTAGGCCGTGGCTCGAGCCGCTCGGTCATGTAGGCGACGACGAACGGACCGGAGATCGTCTGCTTCTCGCCGATCGGCAGGGCCATGTCGACGTAGGCCAGATGCCGCTGCGGCGGGGGGACGAACTCGTGCCGAGGGGTCGTCCGCAGGCTCTCGAGCACGCGGGGATCGGTGACGCCACCGGCCGCGATGTCCTCGAGGGCCATCCGCTCCCGCAGCCCCCGCATCCGTTCGGCGGTGGCATCAGGGGGCGCGGCGCCGGCCGCGACCGTCGCGAGCATCACCACCACAGCCACCACTCCCGCCGCCGCTCGCTTCATGGCCCCCCCCGTCCCGGTCAGCCCCGGCCCGCATCGCCCTCATCACTTCGCCGCTTTCGATCCCGACTCGATCCCGATCAATTCCATCTCGAAGACGAGCGCCTCTCCCGGCTCGATCACGGGGGGCGAGCCGTCGTCGCCATACCCGAGATCCGGCGCTACCCACAGCCGCCATTTCGACCCCACCGTCATCAGCGGGAGCGCCTCCTGCCAGCCCGGGATCACCTGCCCAACCGGGAACCGGATCGGCCCCTGGGCGGGATCACTGGCATCGAATTCCTTCCCATCGAGGTGCATGCCACGGTAGTGGGTCGCCACGACGTCGGTCGGCTTCGGCTTCGGGCCTTCCCCATCTTTGAGCACCTCGTACTGCAATCCGCTGGGGAGCGTCACGATCCCCTTCTTCCCCTTGTTGGCGGCGAGAAACTGAGCGGCCTTGGCCCGGTTCGCTTTCCCCTTCTCCGCCATCTGCTGACGGAAGGCCTCGTTCTCCTTCTGCATCCGGGCCTCGAAGGCCTGGAGTGCGGCCGTGAGTTGCTCGTCGGGGAGACGCGGCGGGTTGCCGCTGACCGCATCGGAGAGCCCCTGCGCCAGCGCGGCGAAATCAAACGGTGCCTTCTGGGCGCGGAAGTCGGCGGCGATCTGACTGCCGATGCGGAGGCCGAGGGCGTAGCCGAGCGTTCCCTCCGGCGTGTCGAGGGCGGCCTCGCCCGGCGCCGTCAGCGGCTGGGCGGCGGGGCGCTTCGCCACCGGAGCTCCCGGCTGGGCGACAGCGGGGGCATCCGAGAAGAGGCCGGCGACGATGATCGCCAAAGCCGCTCCGACTCCCCTCCCCTGCCCCGCAATCCAGCGGTCCCGCAAGCGACCGATTCCCTTTCGATCCATCTCTACTTCCTCCCTCTGAGTCTCTTCGATGACGTGCCCTGTCCCTGGCAACCCGTACCGGTCGCGGAGTGAGATTGAGTCTACCAATCCCCGTCCATCCTTCCTGCGCCAACGGGGCCCCGATAGGGCCGCTGCCATCGGCCGCCGTGGCCATCACGGGGCCTTGTCGGCAGCCTTTTCTCGATCCTCGCTCGGGCGGCCGAGCGAGCCACGCGTGATCTCCAGAAAGGCCGTCTCCAGATTCACTTCCGACTCCCGCATCGACTGGAGACGAAACCCTTCGGCGATGAGCCGGGCCGCCAGGGGGGACGGGTCGTCGCAGCCGGCGGCAAGGGTCACGAGCACCTCGCCATCACGGACCGCCACCCGATCTGCTTCGGGGCTCTTCTCGACCACCTTCGCAGCCAGCTCCGGCGGGCCGGCCACACGGATCCGAATCACGGGACGGCCGCGGACCTGGGCGAGGAGATCGCTGACGTCGCCGCAGGCGAGAAGCCGCCCGTACTCGATGATCCCGACCCGATTGCAGATGTCAGCCAGCTCGGGAAGGATGTGACTGCTGACGAGGATCGTCTTGCCGAGCCCCTGGAGCCGCTTGAGCAGCCCGCGCATCTCGATCCTCGCCCGCGGATCGAGACCGCTGGCGGGCTCGTCGAGGAGGAGGACCTGCGGATCATGGAGGAGGACTCGGGCCAACCCCAGCCGTTGCGTCATCCCGCGCGACAGGCTGGTGACGAGTTCGTCACGCTTCACGGTCAGGTCGACCAGTTCGAGCGATCGCTCGGCGACGCGGCGACGCTCCGGACCGGCAATCCGGTAGGCCGCGGCAAAGAACTCCAGATACTCGATCACGCGCATGTCGTCGTACACGCCGAAGATGTCGGGCATGTAGCCGATCGCGCGGCGGATCTCCCTGGGATGGGTGTAGATCGAATGGCCGCAGACGTACGCCTCACCCCAGGTCGGCGAGAGGAGTGTCGCGAGGATCCGGATCGTCGTCGTCTTCCCGGCGCCGTTGGGGCCGATGAACCCGAACAGATCCCCCTGCTCGAGCTTGAGATCGAGCGACTCCAGGGCGGAAAAATCCCCGTACTTCTTCGTCAGGTCGATGGTCTCGATCATGGGCTGGGTTTCTCGACGGAGAGCTTTTCCAACGGAATGACGATCCGCCACATGGCCGTGGCCTGGGCCGGGGAATCATCGATCGGCACGGCAGTGGCTCCGCTCCCCGAAACACCCCCCGCTGCCGCACACGACCACGACGTCCCCGCCGGACCACGACCGACGAGGATCGCCCGATCGATGGGCAGAACCGGGGAGAGATCGATGCGGCCCAGACGTCCGGCCTCGAGTGACGTGTAGGACGTCCCCCCCGCCGCGGCATGGAAACCGGCGATCTCGAGGATCCGGTCGATGTCGGTGTTGTCGACGCGCCACGCCTGCGTCTGCGTCCGGTCGTAGACCGACGCGCTCCGCGTCAGAGCGGAAGCGAGCGTCCGCGGCCCCTTCCCCGACTCCGGATCGAACAGGGCACCGGGAGCCAGGGAGCCGACGTCATACGTCCAGCCGGCATGGAACAGGGAGCACTGCTCAAGCGCGAACGGAAGGCGGCTTTCCAGCGCGCCGCTGAGCGTCCCTTGGGCATCCTGACGGAGGCTGGAAACGACGGGGGGATCAGCCACGCCCGCCATCCACTCCGCTTCGAAGAGCCGGCTCGAGGAAGCGGCGATCGGCACCCTGTCGAGGCTCTTCAGGCCCGCCGCCGACGTGTAGGGCACGCTTGCCAAGGAAGGATGGGACGTGGGGCAGTCGACCGCACCGATGCCGCGGCCCCTGGCTCCATACCAACTCACCACCGCGGCCTGTCCATCGACGCCGAGAGCGGCCGTGGAAGGCACCGCGCCAACGTCGACTATGGCGTTCATCGGCGACCACGTGCCGAAGAACGACGTCCCTCGGGCGACCTTCCAGGCCAGATCGACATCGACAACATCGGCGCGACGGACGCGCCACGCATCCCCCTTCCATCGCCCCGCGATCCACCAAGCCATCCCCGCGAACAGGATGACCACCGCCGGCAGCGTGAGCCAGGCCAGAGCGGGCCTTCCTCCGCGCGACACCAGCCACCACTCCGCCGGATAGAGGCACGCGATGTACAGCAGCGCCAGGCCGGCGATCAGTTCGAACGGGACAGGACGGACGCCATCGAAGCGATCGACTGCCAACCGCAGCTGCCCACCGAGATCGAGGGATCGCCGGTTCAATTCCCCCGACCGGCCCGTTTGTCGCGAGCGCCCGCCGAGGAGCTCGACAAGGAGCGAATCGGTTCCCTGCCAGTTGCGGAACACGCCCTGATCGAGATCCAGCCCCACCCAGGTGACGGTGCCGAAGCCATGGGCTCGGCGGACAACCAGCGGAAGTTCGGTGGCGGCGTTCCCCTCCCATGCCTCGATCATGCCGTCGATCGAGGCGGCATCCGCGAGCACCGGCACTTCGAGGCCGCCGAGCGCATTGCGATCGAGCGGCCGACCTGCCTTGGAATAGGTCTCGATCGCCGCCGAGCGCCGCAGCGGCACCATCCTCGTCACGCGTCCCTCCCTGCCTGCCGGCCCGGGCAACCAGCCCGCCCCCGGCCCCTCTGCGAGGCCCGGCGGTGCCGCCGACATCCCCGCGAGAAACACGAGCCTCCCGCCGCGACGCACCCAGGCGTCGACACCCGCCAGGGCTTCGGGGGGCGTCCGCGCCACCACCGAACCACAGGCGATGATGGCGTCGGCCCCATCGAGATCGAGGTCAGCAGGCCCCAGCCCCGAGGCATCCGGCAAGGCAACGACGCGGATCCGTGTTCCGTCCTCACGCTGCAGCAAGCGGGCGGCCCGCTCCGCACTCGGCAGGTCACCGATCACGAGCATCACCTCGTCGGTCGATTCAAGCGCCACAGGCACCCGGAGCGGCACTGTCGATCCGCTCCCGTCGTCCACGAGCACCCGCCCCGCCGGGCGTCCGAAGCGGACACGAAACCGGCGCGGCGCTTCGCCCCCCCCCTGCCCCGACGATCCGCCATCGGACACGGGCGGATAGCCGACCAACTCGCCATCGGGATCCTCGACCCACACACGCGTGGCCGTCGATGGCGCGATCAACAGCGGCGTCCAGGAGCCGGTTCGATAGACGCCGTCGAAGCCGATCGTCGCCTCCCAGGCGGTCTCCGGCGAGGCTTCGGCGGCGAAACCCGCGGCCCCGCGGACGCCCCACACCACCGCAATCCAGATGAAGACGCCCCATGCAAGCGCGCGCGGCAACGACGGCGCACGACGACCACCGACAGGCGGCAGACGGTGGGCGTTGGTCCGATCTTGAACCGCAGGCCGCATCACGGCTTCTCCGCATCGGGGCAGGTGCACGCCAACCGTCCGCACCCCGGGCATCCCTGCCCGTACTTGCGTCTCACCGCCTCGTCGAGATCGACGTCGACGACGTTGGCGATCGTCACGAGCCAGGCGAGCACGTCGGCAAACTCAAGCGAGATCTCCTCCTTGGTGCCGCTGCGGAGCGCCGTGGCAAGCTCGCCGATCTCCTCCGTGAGCCACATGAACGTCCCTTCGACGCCCCGGGCGGCATCCTTGTCGTGGTACATCCGCCGGATGAGCGACTGGAATTCGTTGAGCGTCATGGGGTTCACCACGGCATCGGGCTCGAGGGGATTGGAGAAAACGGGGCTCGGTGTCACAGACGGGCGAGGGCGGCCACGGGCCCCGGAAGAGAGCCGTTTTACCCGGCGTGGCGTCCGCCGGCGACATCCGGCGCGGAAGCCCGCACAAACCAGGGATAGATCGCGGGGATCACCAGCGCCGTCAGGAGCGTGCTGGTGACGATGCCCCCGATCACGACGGTGGCCAGGGGACGCTGGATTTCAGCGCCGGCACTCGTCGCCATCGCCATCGGGAGAAACCCGAGGCTCGCCACCAGTGCGGTCATGAGAACCGGTCGGATGCGGACCTCGGCCGTCGACAGGGCAGCCTCACGCGGGGACATGCCCGCCTGCCGGGCGTGCTCCGCGCCACTGACCCACACCAGGCCGTTGAGCACCGCCACACCGAACAGGGCGACAAACCCGACGCCGGCCGCGATCGAGAACGGCATCCCGCGCAGCGCCAGGGCCACCACGCCGCCAGAGGCCGCCACCGGCACGGCACAGAAGATCAGCGCCGCCAGACTGAACGACTTGAAGCTCGCGTAGAGGAGCATGGCGATCAGGCCGAGCACGAGTGGGGTGATGAGCGCCAGGCGGCGACTGGCCGACACGAGGTTTTCGAAGTCGCCTCCCCAGGCCATCGTGTAGCCCGTCGGCAGCCGCACCTCCCGATCGACAACCGCCTGGGCCTCGGCAACAAAGCCGGCGACGTCGCGACCGCGGACGTTGGCCGAGACGTACGTCCGCCGGCGCGAGTTCTCATGCTCGATCGACGGGGGCGTCTCCTCGTTGATGACGTCGGCGAGTTCGCCGAGCGGCACCGGGCGCCCGGCGGCCGTGCCCACAGGGATCTGCGGAATGAGTTCGGCGTTCTCGCGCCACTGGCGGGGAAACTTGAGAATCAGCGGGTATCGCGGCCGCCCCTCGAAGATCACTCCCGCCGGGATTCCCCCCATCGCCGACACCGTCCGCATCACCTCGGCGCCGTCGATGCCGTGACGGGCGAGCTGTTCGGGGCGGACATCGATCCGCGTGGTAGGGACGTTTGCCTGCCAGTCGGCCCGCACGTCGACCGCTCCGCGGATGCCACGGAGCAACCGCTCGATCTGCTTGCCGAGGTCCCCGAGCGTGTCGAGGTCGTCCCCGTAGAGGAGCACGGCGACGTCCGACTTCACGCCGGCGACGAGCTCGTCGACGCGCATCTCGATCGGCTGGCTGAATCCGAAGTTCGCCCCCGGGACCGCCGCGGCGAGCACATCTGACATCCTCTCCACGAGCTCGTCACGCGACACCTCCGCCGGCCACAACCGGCGCGGCTTGAGCATCACCCAAACGTCGGTCTGCTGCACCCCCATGATGTCGTTGGCGATCTCCGGCCGACCCGTCTTACAGAACACCGTCCGGACCTCGGGGAACTCCCCGAGCACCTTCTCGATTCGGGTCGTGATCGCCACCGAATCCTCGAGGGTCGCGCTCGGCAGGCGCACCACCTCGACGAGGAGATCCCCCTCGTCGAGCCGTGGCATGAACTCCGCCCCCAGGCGCGTGGCGACGGGGATCGTCGCGGCCACCAGCGCCACCGCGCCGAGCGAGATCCACACCGGATGCCAGACGGCAAACCGGGCCACCGGGTGGTAGACGCGGTGGAAGAGGCGCATCAGGAGCGGCTCGTGCTCCGGCTCTCGGCGGAGGATTGTCGCCGCCAGCACCGGCATGAGGGTCAGCGAGATGATCAGCGACCCGAGGAGCGCGAAGAGCACCGTCAACGCCATCGGGCGAAACAGCTTCCCCTCCGTTCCCTCGAGGAACAAGATCGGCAGGTAGACCACCGCGATGATCAACTCGCCAAACATCGTCGGCCCCCGGACCTCGATCGCGGCGTCGCGGACGATGGCCAGCTTCGATTCCCCCGGGGCGGCCAATCCGAGCCGGCGGACGCAGTTCTCGACCATGATCACCGAACTGTCGACGACGAGACCGAAGTCGATGGCGCCGAGACTCATGAGGCTCGCCGAGATTCCCGTCATCCACATCAGGTTCGACGCGAACAGCATCGACAGCGGGATCGCCAGGGAGACGATCAAGCCGGCGCGGACATTCCCGAGGAGGACAAGGAGCACGCCGATCACGAACAGCCCCCCCTCCGCCAGATTGTGGATCACGGTGTCGAGCGTCCGTGCGATCAGTTCCGAGCGGTCGTAGACGATGTCGATCTCGACTCCGGGCGGCAACGTTCGCCGGATTTCCTCGAGCTTCGCCTTCGCCGCCCCGACGACGCGCCGGCTGTTCTCGCCGCGGACCATCATCACCATCCCCGTCACCACTTCGCCGCGACCGCCACGCGTAACGGCCCCCTGGCGCGTCAACGGCCCGATCGCAACGCGGCCGATGTTGCGGACGAGCACCGGCACGCCCCCCGCGGGGCTGCGCACCACCACCTGCTCGATGTCGGCGACGCTCTCGAGGAGCGCCTGGCCGCGGATGAACCGCTGCTCGCCGTTCTTGACGATGTAGCCGCCGCCCGTGCTCTCGTTGTTGCGTTCGAGCGCCGCCAGAACCTCCCCGAGCGTCACCGCTTGGGCACTCATCCGGTCGGGATCGATCTCGACCTGATAGCTCTTGGCAAACCCGCCGTGGGAGTTGATGTCGGTGACCCCGGACACCTCGCGCATCGTCGGAGCGATGTCCCACTCGAGGATGCTGCGGAGCTCCATGAGATCATGACCCGTGCCGCGGACCTCAAACTGGAGGATCTCGCCGAGCGCGGTGCTGAGCGTGCCGAGCTTCGGGTCGCCATGACCGACGGCGATCCGCCCCTTCGCCTCGGGGAGGCGTTCCGCCACGAACTGGCGGGCGAGCATGATGTCGGTCCCCTCGCGAAAGACGATCGTCACCAGCGAGATGCCGAACCGGGAGATGCTGCGGATTTCCTCGACGTGCGGCAATCCACTCATCGACAGCTCGACGGGGTAGGTGACGTAGCGTTCCACCTCCAGCGGCGACATCGTCCCCGCCTCGGTGACGACCTGCACCTGGATATTGACGAGGTCGGGCACGGCGTCGACAGGGATCTGCGTGGCCGCGTACAGCCCTCCCACCGACATGAGAATGAACATCGCGAGCACGAGGGCCCGGTTCGACAACGACCATTCGATGAGGCCTGAAAGCACCGCCGTCCTCCCCGCTACCGTCCGCCAGACAGACCTTCCGGGCCGCCGGCAGGCTTTCGACAAACCCCGAACGTCGGGATTCCCGACGGCTACTCTTCTCTCTCGAGGAGCAATTCGCTCTTGAGCACGAACGCGCCCCCCACGACGACCGGCTCCCCCTCCTGGAGGCCTGAGACGATCTCGACGAGATCGCCGTTGTCGAGGCCGGTGGTGACGGCGACGCGCCGGTAGCGTCCTTCGGTGAGTGGCTCGAAGACGAACGCCTCCCCGTCGTGCCGCATGATGGCAGCGGCGGGAACAGCCAAGGCGTCACGAACGCTTCCCTGGGGGAGATCGACCCAGACGAACATCCCCGGCTTCAGATGGGCATCGTCATTCTCGAGCTCGGCCACCAGCGGCACGCTCCGCGATTCGGCCTCGACGATCGCGCCGACATGGTGGACGCGGGCGACGAGTTCGTGGCGCTGGGCCCCCGGAACGTTCACCTTGACCTGCTGCCCCTGGACGACATCGACGGCCGTCCACTCCCGCTCGTGAATCTGGGCCCGCACCCAGAGGAGCGACGTGTCGGCGACGACAAACATCGGATCCCCAAGCTGGACACGCTCCCCCCGGGCCACGAAGACATCCTCGACGACCCCGTCGAAGGGCGTCCGGAGGACGAGCGTGCTCAGCGATCCGGTATCGCCGGGGCTGTCGGGGACATCCTCGGCGACCGACGCGATATCGGCGCCGAGCCGGCTCCCGACGAGAGTGCGAAGATGCTCCTTCGACACTTGGACGAGCCGATCGGCCTGGGAAAGGCTCGCCCGCGCCCGATTCCTTTCCTGTCGGGTCATGAACAGCGCCTCCTCGCAGGCGGCATCGAAGTTCGCCTTCGCCACCTCGAGGTTGCTCGTCCGTTCCTCGATGATCCGCCCCGAGAGCACCCCGCCGTCCCGCAACTCGCTGGTGCTGCGGTTGATCTTCTCGATGAGGAGGAGCTTGGAGTACGCCCCGAAGATCTTCTCCCGATTGTTGCCCAGAATGCGGTCCTTGAACATCACCTCGACATCGGCCAGCGGCGGCTTGTTTGCGAGCGTCTCGAGGAGCAATTCGACGTTGTCGGAGATCGTTGTCGACCACTCAGCGGCTTTGATCTCGATCTGCTTGTCGTCCTCGCGGCGGCGGACATCGTCTCGGGCTGTGCCCACCGCGGGGCTCGACAACTCGGCGAGGGAGTCCCCCTTGGACACTCGCTGCCGGACCTGCGCAAACACTTGAGAGATGATGCCGTCGACGGGGGAGGCGTAATCGAGCCGGCGTCGCGCGTCGTAGTCGAGCCGACCGGGAACAGTGAGCTGATCGTGCATCGCCATCCGGGTGACCGTCCCCAGTTCGATCCCGGCAGACGTCCGCGATCCCTCCGGGAGAAAAACTTCGGCGGCGAGCGTACTAGCCGGGGCCTGCGTTCCCGCGGCGGCCTGTTCTTCGCTCGGATGTTCCCCGCCACTGAAGTGGTGGGTTGAGATCCACCACCACGCAAGCCCCCCCAAAGCCAGGGCCACACTCCCCCCCAGTCCTTTCCGGAGCTTGGCCAGGATTCCCGCAGGCGTTCGCCCTCCGGGGGCCTTTCCCCCGGGCGTGCTGACCTGGGGTGAGCGGGCGGAACGCTCGTCCTGACTCTCTGCGGCGACGCTGGCGCTCATGGTGGGGCGGACTCCGGTGGACGGCGGGCGGTGGAGCCGGCCACCCCGGATTCTACACAACAACGCTCCACTCCTTATACTTCTCGATCCGGTTCCTCATCCTTCCAAGCATCGGGCCCAACGCTCCTGCGGGCCCGATACTCCGACGACACCCACTGCCGCCGCCCCGGTCTCGGACGCGCCGCCGATTCCGGCCGCCCCGAGACTCCCGCCCACCGGTGCCCCCCGAGGCTCTTTCATGACGTCCGCCCGAATGATCCGCATTTTCGACACCACTCTCCGCGACGGCGAGCAATCCCCGGGCGCGAGCATGAACCTCACCGAGAAGATGGAGATCGCCCAGGCGCTCCAGCAATTGGGGGTCGATGTCATCGAGGCCGGCTTCCCGGTCGCCTCACCGGGCGACTTCGCGAGCGTTCGGGAGATCGCCGCCACGATCCGCGGGGCCATCGTCTGCGGTCTGGCCCGCTGCAATGACGCCGACATCGACCGTGCGTGGGAGGCCCTCCGCGGCGCGGAACGGCCGCGGATCCACGTCTTCCTCGCCACGAGTTCGATCCATCGGGAGTTCAAGCTGCGGATGACCGAGGACGAAGTCGTGGCCCGCGCCGTCGCTGGGGTGCAACGGGCGCGGCAACTCTGTCCGGACATTGAGTTCTCGCCGGAGGACGCCGCGCGCACCGAGCTCGACTTCCTCTGCCGCGTCGTCGAGGCGGCGATTGACGCCGGCGCGACCACCGTGAACATTCCCGACACCGTCGGGTATGCCACGCCCCAGCAGATGCACCGCGTCATCAGCACCCTCCGCGAGCGTGTCCGGGGGATCGACCGCGCCGTGATCAGCGTCCATTGCCATGACGACCTCGGCCTGGCGGTGGCCAACAGCCTCGCGGCCGTCGAAGCGGGTGCCGGGCAGATCGAGTGCACGATCAACGGGCTTGGCGAGCGGGCCGGGAACTGCTCGCTCGAGGAGGTGGTCATGGCACTGCGGACGCGCCGCGACCATTACGGCTGCGAGACGCGGATCGCCACCCAGAAGCTCGTGCCGACAAGCCGGCTCGTGGCGACGATCACCGGGATCCAGGTTCCGCGCAACAAGGCGATCGTCGGCCGCAACGCGTTTGCCCACGAATCGGGGATCCATCAGGACGGCATGCTTAAGGAACGGAGCACGTACGAGATCATCCGCCCCGAGGACGTGGGGCTCGATCGCACCGATCTCGTCCTCGGCAAGCACAGCGGCCGGGCCGCCCTTGCCGATCGCGCCAAGGCGCTGGGCTACCAACTGACCGCAGAACAGCTCCAGACCCTCTTCGACCGGTTCAAGGTGCTCGCCGATCGGAAGAAGGAGATCTACGACGGCGACATCGCCGCGCTCTGCGAGGATCAGTTCACCGATCTCCCGGAGCGATTCACGCTCGTCGGCTACGACCTCACCTGCTCCAGCGGCCAGCCGCCCCGCGTCCGGCTCCGTGTTGCCCAGGGGGGTGAGGAGAGCTCCGTAGAAGTGAACGCCGGGGACGGCCCGATCGACGGCATCTTTCTGGCGATCGAGAAGCTCACCGGCGTGATGACCGTCTGCCGCGACTTCCGTGTCCAGGCGGTGACCGTCGGCAAGGATGCCCAGGCGGAGGTGACGGTGGAGCTTCAACCCGCCGGCGCCGCACCCGGGAGCCAGATCGCCCGCGGCCGCGGCGTGTCGACCGATTCACTCGAAGCCTCGGCAAAGGCTTTTCTCGCGGCGGTCAACCGGGTTGCCCTCGGCGACCAAACGCGGCTCCACCCCCAGCGGGGCTGAGCGTCCCTCGGGCGATCCAACGCCCCGCCATCAGATCGCTTCGCGGCCGCGTTCGCCGGTGCGGATTCTGACGCATTCGTCCATGGGCAGGATGAAGATTTTACCGTCACCGATCTCCCCCTCCTCGCCCGTCCGGCCACCCTTGACGATGGCCGCGATCGTCGGCTCGACGAAGTCGTCGTTGACCGCGATCTGAAGTTGGACCTTGCGGAGGAGATTGACCGCGATCTCGTGGCCGCGGTAGCTCTCGACATGCCCGCGCTGCCGCCCGAAGCCCTGAACGTCGAGGACCGTGAGCCGGAAGACCTCAACCTCCGAAAGCGCTTGCTTGACGCTCTCGAGATGGGCTGGCTGAATGATGGCGATGATGAGCTTCACCGACGGCGTACCTCCGTCACGACAGCCTACCCGCAAACACCTCCCGAGTGGCAAGGGGGCAAGCCACCCCGGCGAGCCGCCCGTCGCCAACGAGCCGGGCCGGGGAGCATCCCCCGGCCCTGAACGCTCCTGAAGACAACCCCGAAGAATGCCCCGGCCTGGGTGAGCTAGGCGGAGTGCCCACCCAAGCCGTTGGGGCATCCTTCTGGATCATGACCGTCGGGGGGCTTCTTCTCCCCCCCGACGGTGAGCGGTGCGGGTGACCACCGTTATTCGGTGCGGATCAGCTGGAAGCCGTGGTAGGCCTCGTTGCCATGCTCGCCGATGTCGAGTCCCTCGACTTCTTCGTGCGGCGAGACCCGCAGGCCAACAGCGAACTTGAGGATGAACCAGCAGATCGCCGAAACCGGAGCGACATAAGCCCCGACGGCGAGGACGCCGAGGAGTTGGATCCAGAGTTGCTCGACTCCACCGCCGTAGAAGAGGCCCGCCTTCGGACCGCCGGCGACCATCGACCCGAACGGTCCGGCAACCACCGATTGCGACAAGTCACTCGAGTTGAAGAGCCCGACGCAGAGCGTGCCGAGGATCCCGCAGACGAGATGGACGCTCGTCGCTCCGACCGGGTCGTCGATCTTGAGGCGATCGAAGAACATGACGGAGAACACGACGATCACACCGGCGACGGCTCCGATGAGCATCGAGGCCGGAACAGTCACGTAGGCGGCGCTGGCGGTGATGCCGACGAGCCCGGCGAGACATCCGTTGAGCGTCATGCCGATGTCTGGCTTCCCGAGGAGGAGCCAAGCGGTGATCGTCGCCGTGATCGTCGCTGCTGCCGCGGCGGAGTTGGTGTTGACGGCCACCTGGGCGGCGAGCCGACCACCATCACCGGCCACACTCATCGTGCTCCCCGGGTTGAAGCCGAACCAACCGAACCAGAGGACGAGGCAACCGATGAAGGCCAGCGACATGTTGTGGCCGGGAATCGCCTGAACGCGCCCGTCAGCGGAATACTTCCCGATCCGCGGCCCGAGGATCATCGCCCCAGTGAGCGCGGCCCAGCCTCCCACGGAGTGCACCGCGGAACATCCTGCAAAGTCCCAAAAGCCCTTCTGGGCCAGGAACCCGCCCCCCCAGATCCAGTGCCCGGTGACCGGATAGATCACCACGGCCATGAGGAAGCTGAAGAGGATGAAGGAGTGGTACTTGATCCGCTCGGCGACGGCGCCGGAGACGATCGTCGCGGCGGTCCCGGCGAACACCAACTGGAAGAAGAACTTGGCCCACAGCGGGACACCAGTCCAACTGATCGAGCCATAAGCACCGGCATATTTGTCACCGACGGCCGGGCTGTTGTCGGCCGCCCCAACCATGAACGAGCCGGAGTTTCCAATCCAGCCGCCGGCATCGGTGCCGAACATCAGATCCCAGCCGAGGAACCAGAAGGCGACTGCCGTGGCGGCGAAGACGATGAAGTTTTTGGAGAGGATGTTGACGCAGTTCTTGGCCCGGGCGAAGCCCGACTCGACGCATCCGAAGCCGAGGTTCATGAAGAACACGAGCATCCCAGCAATCAACACCCAGACGGTGTCGGCCGCGAGCCAGAGGTTCGTCACCATCTCCTCGGTGGTGGGAATGGGGATGGCAGGCGGAGTGGGGACCGCGTCCTGAGCGATGGCGGTGCCCGAAAGCGTCGCCAGGAAGAGGGCCATCCCAACCGTGCCGGTGCCGGTGAGCACCGACGTCAACCGCGGGAGCGATTTGACCACCCGGCTGACGAGCAGGTTGGCAACTGAATCAGAAACACAAAGGGATCGCATGGGCACTCCAGAGGGGTTGCGGTCCGGGACGAACACCTCCGCAGTGTTCGATCCTCGGACGGGGTCCGAAAACCTCCGTGCTTCCCCTCAATTCAAACGGCGTGCCAATCGCCCAATCGATCTGGCGTAAAAGGTCCTGAAGACCGGAAAAGACTTGGAAAACGCGGCAATTCATTCCCAGTCGCGCTCGTAACCCGGCGGAAAACGACCGTCTGATTGGGGCGACCAGTGCCCTCGCGGCGCAGTTTCCGGGCAGAGTGATGCCGAAGTTCTATGCAGGTCGCCGGAACCGGGGGGAGAAGCGTCGGCCGACGTTCACAGCCGAGCCGACGCACCGTTCCAGGCGGCGACGATCTCAGAGATCGACCGCGAGGGGGGCAATCAAGCTCAAGGGCTGACCACTCGCCGGATGGGGAAAGGCGATCTGTGCCGCGTGGAGCCAGAGCCGCCCGACGGATTGGTTGGGACCGTAGAGCCTGTCTCCGAGTACCGGGCAACCGAGCCAGGCCATGTGGACGCGGAGTTGGTGCGACCTTCCGGTGACGGGATTCAGATCGACTGCCGTCACGCCCTCGGGAAGCCCCAGTCCGTCGACCATCACCCACCGGGACGTGGCCGCGCGCCCCAGGATCGGATCGACGCGCTGGCGGGGGGGAGCGGCGGCATCCGGCGCCAGCGGCAGATGGACCACCCCTTCAGGCCCGGGCAGCCGACCGACGACCAAAGCGCGATATGACTTCCGGACCAGCCCCCCCTCGAAAGCCCGCCCGAGGGCGGCTCTGGCTTCGGCTGTCCGGGCGAGAACGAGCAGCCCCGAGGTGTCACGGTCGAGACGGTGGACGGCCTCCGGGCGGGGCTGGTTGGCGAGTTCACCGGCAGCGAGAACGGTGGCCACATCGGGCGGGTCGTGCGGCGTCCGGGCCGGAACACTCGGCATCCCGGGCGGCTTGTCGACCACGACGACATGCTTGTCGAGGAGCAGGATCCGCAAGCCCAGCGTGCCGCTGGCCCGCGAGCCTTCCCGCTCCCGGTCGATCACAGCACACCCAAGCTCTCGACCCATGAGCAGAGCGTTTCCGTCGGCAGCCCGTCGCCCGCAAGGTCCGGGAGGAGGCCGACCGGATAGCCGGCGGCCTCGAGGCGGCGACGGTCGTCGTCGATGCGGTTCACGGCGGCTCCGGGGAGCGATCCGAACAGGACAGACCGGCTCCTGCCAGGCTCGGTTGGGGAAATCGTCGCCTGACGGGGGAGTGTGGCGTCGAGCAGCGCCACCCCGCGGACGGCAGGCCCGAGCGCATCGGCCGCAAGCCAGACGAAGGCGCCACCGGCACCGCTCCCCGCGAAGGCGATCCGCGAAGGGTCGATGGCGCGGCGCAGCCGCAGTCCGTCGAGGGTCCTGGCCAGGGTGGCAATGTCCTCGCGGCCCCACCGCTGAGGATCGGACGACTGTGGCAGCACGACGGCGACGCCATACCGCGTGGCGGCCCCCCGCCACCGTTCAGCCTCACGCTTCGATGCTTCGTCGAATTCCGCGGCCCGGGTCGGCTTGCCACCGGCGCCACCGGCGGGTTGACCGCAGTAAACAAGCACGCCGAGAGGAGCTTGCGCCGTTGCCGCGGGGAGCACAGCCCACGCCGGCCGGACGATCTCCGCAGCACCGAGTCGCTCGACCGCAGTCGTGGCCGGATCGGCCTCGGTCGTGGGCACACCGATCGGCACCGCCGTCGGCTGCGTCACCAACGGCACGCCGATCGATTTCGCTTCGCCGCCACGATCGAAGGCCACGTCAACGACGGCGCCGGCATCGAGACCGGCAAGAAATCCGCCGAGGATGGCAGGCGTGGTGACTTCGAGCGGCGCAGGCTCCGCCGCCCCTCCATCGGCCTGCTGGCGCACCGAGGTGATCCGGTCCCCCGGCTCGATTCCGGCGCGGGCGGCCGGACCGTCGGGCCAAGTCCATGCCACGCTCACTCCGGGCTTTGCAGCATCACCATCGGCGGGCTTTGCGCCGCCGGGATCACCGGCAGCCCCGGGCCCGGCACGGCGTGGCACGAGTCCGAGTACGGGACGACGCCACGGGGGGAGCGTGGCAACGAGTTCAACGCGCACCGCAATCCTTTCCCTGGCCTCGCCGCGCTCCACAACGAGATCGATCGCATCCCCCGCGTAAAGCGGAGCGATGGCGTGACGGAGTTCGGCCACACGACTCACGGCGTGACCGCCGGCCTCGACGATCCGGTCCCCGGCCCGCAGCCCGGCGCGTCCGGCCGGCGAATCGGCCCGGCAGGTTGCCACGATGGGGGGAGCCGTGAATGGATCGCGGGACGTGTAGCCGATCCCGATGATGCCAGGGGAGAGCGTTTCCCCCGCCTGGAGCCTGGGGAGAACACGGAGAATGTCCTCCAGGGGGACGGCGAAACCGATCCCGGAGTCGTACAGCTCCGTTCCCACCATCATCCCTGCGGTTTCAGCGGGGAGCGGAGCCAGCACCCCGATCACCCGGCCCTCGAGATCGACAAGCGGCCCGCCGTAATTCGCCGGAGAGACGGAGGCATCGGTCTGGACCGCCCGCCCCCAGGCCCGGTTGGTGGCCGAGAGGATCCCCACCCCGACACTCGGCTCGCTCGCACTCCAAGCCCTTCCCAAGACGAGCGTGCCCTGTCCGACCGAGAGAGCCTCGCGCGGCACTGCCTCCGTCACCGGCAGCGGAGGCATGCCCGCGGGCAGATCAATTTTGAGAAGCACCAGACCGCGGGCGAGATCGCGACCAGTCACCCGGGCCACATGCCGGGTGCCTCCCGGGAGGGTGACCACGGCCTGGGTCGCATCCTTGGGCACGGCAAACGAGGTCGCCACCACCCAGCCTTCAGCGCCCACAACGAGCCCGCTTGACGGGCCCGACGCGGGGGAGGCCTCGGCCGGCCCACCGAGCCCGGCCTCGGAGACCCCCGCCACCTCGACCCTCACCACGGCAGGCGCCACCGCGGCGGCCGCCGCCCGGAACACTTCCTCCTCCGCGAGCCCCACGCCGTCGGTGTCGTCGGCCACCGCATGCCATCGCGCTGACGCCACGAGTGCCAGCGACGCCAGCAGCGCGATCAACCACACCACGCCTCTGTCGCGGCCCACGCTGAGCAGGTGCCGTGTCGGTCGTCCCATCATGGTTTCCCACCTGCCCGCGGTTTCGGACCGAGATCACATTCGACGATGCCACCATCCCGGATCACGGTCACCTGAACGGGATCGCCGTCAGCGAGGGCCGCCAGCCGTTGCTGAACCGCCGATCGCGACGCCACGGAACGCCCGTTGACGGCGACGAGCAGGTCGTCGGCCCGCAGCCCAGCCCCGGCGGACACCGATCCGTCGCGGATGCTCTCCACGAACGGCGGCGTCTTGTCGAGCAGGTCGGGGACGAGCACGATCCCGAGCAGGGCCACGTCGTAGGGAAGCCCGTCGGGCTCGGGCGTCGCAAGCGCATCAACCCCGGCACCGAGCACACTCCGGTAGCCACGGGCCACCTCGTCGACCGGCAGCGCGTAGTTGAGCCAGACGCCGGTCGCGGTCGCACGCAATTCCTTCCCCAGCATGCCGACCAGTCGCCCCCGCCAGTCGATGAGCGCTCCACCGGCCGAGCCCGGGTTGCTGGTCGTGCAGTCGAGGATGTAGACGTTGCCGCGGTAGGGGGCTTCGTGAGCCCCGCGGCGGGCCTCGAGCGGGACGATGCTGGAGATCACCCCATGCTGGGCACTCACCCGCTCATCACCGACGGCCACACCGAACAGATTCGACAGCGCGAACACCCTGGTTCCCGGAGACACCCCGCCGACAGCCGCGCCCGCCTGGGCTGGCGCCGCCTCATCGAGCGTGGGAAGCTCGTAGCAGGGGAGATCCTCCCCGGCGATCGACAACACCGCCAACTCGCGGCGTGGATCGGCCCCCAGCAGCGTTGCCGGATACCGTCGGCCATCATCGAGCACGCAGTCGATTCCATCGGAATCGAGCACCGTGCTGAGAACCGTCACGATGTGCCCCTGAGGGCTGACGAGGATCCCGGTTTGGTAGGCCTCGAGCCCGCGCACCCCCCCTGCCCCGTAGAGCTTGACGACGCGTCTGGCCCCACCGGCGATCGTCTCTTCGGGCGTCGCGCCCCGCGCCACCGCGCCGAGCAAGGCGACCGCGCCGACCGCGCCGATCACGGCCGTCACGACAAACGCCAGCAAGCTCGCCCCCCGCGTCGGGGTCTCGGGCATCGCACAGGTTCTCATGTCGTCCCTCCGTCGGCAGGCGTTTCGGCGTCGGTGTCCTGCCTGCCCTCGGCCGGTGCCTCGACGTCGATCCGTTCGATGCGAAACCGCCCGAACACCTCGTCGCCATGCCGGACCTCCATCGCCGTCGGCAGCCCTTCGCCGGGGCTGAAGCGGACTTCACACGGATCAGCGTCGGGGGTCGGCCAGAGATCGATGCCGAGGACGAAGCCGTCGTCGGCCACGAGGAATCTCCCCTCCACCGACGCCGCAGCCGTGTCGAGGACATCGACAAGGGGGGCACCGCCGCGGGTGCCCGGGGCAGCGGTCAGATCCCCCGCGCCTGCCTGCCCGTCTGTCGGAGGCTCCGTGCTCCAGTGGGGAACGGTGCCCCAGTAGGTCGTTCTCCCCAGCGTTGCCGGGCCCTCGCGGAGCAGACGCCGCCAGAGCACGAGCGCTGCAAGCAAGCCTCCACTCCCCGGCGGCGCCGGCGTGGCATCGAGTTCGCCCGTGGCATCGATGGAACTCGTCCCGGTCGGCAGATCGATCGTCGCCCGCTGGTCCGAGAGTTCGATCCGGAACGGCTGCCCCTTCTCGAGACTTCCGGACACCACCCACGCAGCATCGCCGGCCGGGAACGGATGCCGCGTCGCCACGCGCCGCGCCACCCGATCGAGTTCGACAGCGTTGAAGTGAAAATTCGTGAACCCGTTCCGCGGCTCGTAAAGCCCGGCAAGCGCGGGAGGAATGTCGACTGCCGGCTTCTGACCGTCACCGTGCGGTGCAGAGTCGCCGGGACGCCCAGGACGCTTCTCCTCCCCCTCCCCCGGCGTCTCGGTCTCGGCACCGCCGGAGACGATCTTGGCCAACTCACCGGAGGTGTGGAGGCCGGCGAGTCGCACGAGCACCTCGCGACGGCGGCCCGCACGACGGTAGACCAACGGCACGCGCCAGCCTGCGGGGAGCGTCCCGAGAATGTTCTTGAGCGCGTTGACCGTCCGCACCGGCCGGCCCGCCAGCGACACCACCTCGTCGTCATATCGCAGCCCACGCCGGTACGCGTCGGAAGATTCGAGAATGTCGGAGACCACCACCCGTCCATCGTCGGCCGTCGCGACGGTCGCCCCGAGGGTGGCATGATCGACGAGCCTCCCACCTTTGAGGCAGCCGAGAAACTGGCGGAGTTGGTTCGATGAAATGGCGTAGCCGACGCCGACATTCACCCGCCCGCGTTTCTCGAACGAAGCCCGGCCGTTGACCCCGATCACCCGTCCCTCCGCGTCGAACAGCCCGCCTCCCGAGTTGCCGGGATTGATGGCCGCGTCGACCTGAAGGCAGTCGGCGTATTCGAGAATCGTCCCGGCCGGGAATTGGTACCGCCGTGTGCCGGAGACGATGCCGGCACTGATTGAGGGGCGGAAGTCGGTGGCGAGCAGGAAGGGATTACCAGCGGCGAAGCAGAAATCCCCCACTTCGACCAGATCGCTGTCGGCGAGTTCGGCGAAGGGGAAGTCGTCGCGGCCGACGAGTTTGACAAGCGCCACGTCCCCCGTCGGATCGAGCCCGACGAGCACCGCATCATAGAGCCTGCCGTCGGAGAGGCCGCACTTCATCGCCACGCCGGCCGGCTGAACGACATGGAAGTTCGTGAGCGCATACCCGTCGGCACTGACAAGCACCCCCGAGCCTCCCCCAGCCTCGCCCGCGAAGATCGCCACGGCCGCTCGGGATCCTCGCGCGATCGCCTCAATCCGCGCCCGCTCCGCAGCGCGCACCCCAGCGGGGATCTCGACGGCCGGGAGCTCTCCCGCAGTGAGGGCCATCGCGACGCCCCAAACTACGTGCCAAGCGACGTGCCTAGCGATCAGGCCCGCGCGACCGGACAGACCGTCACTGCCGAGCGGCCCACGTGCCCCCCCGCACCGACGCAGGAACCTCGAGTTCATTGTTCAACCGCCGGGGACGTGAATCGGATCGGGCAACCGGAATCAGACGCGCTGACAAAATCGACGGTCACGCCCAATCGGCGCCCTCCCGCCACATCGACATCGATCGGAATCCCCTCGGGCGCTGGGGATTCGGCCGAAACCGCTTCGATCCTGTGGCGGAACACCTCGCGGTCGTCAACCGTGACGACCACCTCGGAGCCCCCCACGGCCCGCCCACCACCGGCCGGCGCGATCGACGCCCGGAAGCGGCGCCCCTCCGGCGGCAATCGCCAGACGGCCTGTGTTCGTGGCCGGATCACGAGCCCGGGCCGGGCGAAGCCGTCCCCGGCGGCGACTGCCCGCGGCGCGAAGTAGGTCGCCAGCCCCGGAACTCGTGCGAGCCCACCGAACCACGGCTCCACCTCGAGTTTCTCTGGGGCCAGCCCGATCAACGACACCGTCCGCCCCGCCGCCCAGTCGAGCCTGACGACGGCATCCCCGGGGAGGCTGATGTCGCCGTCGAGGAGCAGCGTTTCCGGCGTCCAGGTGATCTGCCGAGCGCGAAGCGATCCTCCGACGAGATCAACCGCCACGGAGGCAGACGATTTGCCGCTCCCCCCACGCTGCGTGGCCGGATCACCGCGAAGCCAATGGATGCCGATGACCTTGGAGCGCTTGACGGGGATCGTCTCCTCGTCGAGGACGACCGTGATCGACTCCGGACCGACCGATTTGATCGCACACTCGACAAACTCGTGGGCGGCTGCCGAGCCCACGACGAGAAGATCGCTCTCGATGGTTTCGGGGAGCGCCGACAACCAAGCGCCACCGGGCGATTGGGCAGCGTCATCGGCCTGCCTCCAGGCGACGCTGCGCACCTTGCCGACAGGAATCTCACCCCGGCCGTCGGGGCGGGAGAGCGTGACGACGGTGCCGTCCCAAGCGAGATCCTCGCCGTCGATCCACGAGCCGTCGACGAGCGCCACCCTCACCCGTCCGGCCGCTCCACTCGGCGCCCCTTCCCGCTCCACGAGCCGAACGGTGTCGATCGGAACGACCAGTTCCTGTCCGGCGGAATCGATTCTCAAGTCCGCGCCGTCGAGCGCCACGAGCGTCCCCGAGGTCGCCCCGGCCTCGGTCTTCTCGATCCGCAGTGAAAGGGGCTCACCCGCACCGACCATCCCCCCCGTCACGGAGCCGATCGAGACAACGGCCCACATCAGACGACACCGAAACGAAAGGCCCCACGGCAGACTCCGCCGGAAGCCTGGGCCTGCGGGGAGCGCGATCGTCGCCGGGAATGGTGTTCGCATCGAATGCCTCGGTTCAGCGGCAGGGGATTCCCCCGGCGCTCGGCCTGCCCCGGTCATGGAGTCGACTCGCCGGCGGCGAGTCGCTTGAAATACTGCTCGATCGCTTCTCGGTAGTGGGCAGGGAACTCGCGGCCGATCTGCTGCAGGGCCTGCTCACGCTCGTGGGGAGGGAGATTGCCCCAACCCTCGCCCTCCCCGAGATCCCGCCGCGTCACCTCGCCTGCCCCCTGCCCTCCGGCAATGCGGCTGTCGTCCATCGGCTTGCCGTTCCCCGAATTGCCCGACCCCGGCGCTCCCCCTCCGCCGGATTGCTGGTTCTGCTTCTCCTCGATGGCAGCGATCAGCTTGTCGAGCGACTCGATCACCCCGTCCTGCACCTGGCGGGTGACCGGACCGGCACGTCCCTGCCCGAGACGACGCGTGATATCGCGCATCCGCCTGGCGATGTGATCGAGCGATTCGTCCTCGAGCCCCGTCATGTCGGCCCGGAGGAGCCTTGCCACCCGCTCGTAGCGAACCGGAATCTCGTCCGATCGCTCGAGGAGACGGTCGAGCGAGGCGATGCAGTCGTCGGCGCGCAGCAACCAGTGCTGGCAGGCCGCCGTGTGGAAGAGGAGGGAGGCGGGATCGACAACCGCCTCCGGCTCGAGCCCGGCGAGGACAACAAGCCCGTCGTCGAAGCGTTCCTGACGGACAAGCTCCCGCCCCAACCAAAGCCGAACGACCCCGCGTTCGAATTCATCCGTTGCCTCTTCGGCCACCCAGGGCGGCAGCGCTGCGGCCGTCACTGGCGGGACGCCCGGCGTGGACGGCACGACGGCGAGCACCGGCAGGCAGCGCGGATCCGCCTCGGCGACGGCGCCCATGACGACGTCGAGCCGGTCGAAGGCGGGATCAGCGCCCCGCTCTCCCCAGAAGGCGAGGGCCGCCTGACGCCGCTCCTGAGGGAGACCGGAACGCTCGAGCCATGCTTGCAGGAAACGTTCCACATCCTCGCGCGGAGGGATCCGCCAGGTCGGGGGCTTCGAGAGCTCCGCGCCATCTCCAGACACAAGCGCCTCAGGTGCCGGCGCGACCGGTGTGTCGTCAGCACGCGCGGCGGCAGGCCCGACGGC
>CAMCCR010000005.1 GCA_945873085.1 Candidatus Kuenenia stuttgartensis
CATCGGCGGGAACCGGCGCCGGCTGCTCCGGGGCGGGGCCCGGATTCACCACCCGCGGCCGCGGCCAGGAAATCGCCGACTTCCACTCGCTGCTGGGGAACTTCTTTCCGAGGAGATAGTCGTGGCGGGAGCGGAGCGATTCGGTGATCCGCCGGGCTTTGGCTTCGGCGGCGCCGATCGACAGGCCAGGGGCGATGCCGGGGCGGAGATGGCCTGCGGCAGAGAGGTAGGCGTCGCGGAGGAGTGTCATCCGCTCGTGGCATTCGGGGAGGAAGTTTGCAAACCATTCCGGCTGCTCTTCGGCAGCCGTCGTCGCGTCGCCGAGGGCCGCGAGCACGCCGCGGCAGATCGCCCACTGGCCGGCGTCGTCGGGATGGACGGCATCGGGGATGAAGGTGTAGGCGGGATCCTCTTTACGCTTGGCGTCGAGGAGGGCCTTCATCGGCGTGTGGGTGTCGATCACCGTCCAGCCATCGGCCCGCTTCGAGAGAAGCCAAGTCGAGTATTCCTGGAGCACCCCCTCGTAGTCGGCGTCAGCGGCGGGGTGATTCGTGCCGGGACGGCCGTCGTAGACCGGCGGCGTGAGGTGGATGATCTTCGCCCCTGTCTTCTCAACTTCGTCGTGGAGCTTTTTGATCCCGGCCTTGTAGGCGGCGAAACGGGTGTCGTCGAGCGGCAGATAGATGCCGCAGTTCATCCCGTAGCAGGCGATGACGAGATCGGGCTTCACCACCGAGAGGACGCGTGCGAGACGCTCATGGACATCGGGACGGGGAAACTGGCCGCCGGCATGCCCCTCCTCCGAGAGCCCGGAGCAGGTCTCGCTCGGGAGCCCGACGGCGATCACATCGCCCGTCAGCCCCTTGGCCTCCATCCAGGCCGAGAGCGCCGACACCCAGCGACCGTCGTAGGTGATGCTGTCGCCGAGAACGCAGATCCGCTTTGCGGCCGCGAGCATCTCGAGCGGGCCGGCCGTCGCTTCCGCGGCCGGCTCGGCGGCCCAGGCTACGCCGAGCAGGGAGACGCCAGGAATGGCCAGAGCAACAAGCAACGCAGCCACTGGGGCGCAGCGGCCCCCACGGATCGAAGCAAACATCAAAGAATCCCCCGGAAAAGGACCGCTTCCCACCGATGGCAAGCGGCGGATGACATGGCACGATCCGCCGGCCCTGCCGCACCGGAAGGGCGACAGGGCCGGGGAACTGGTGCATCTGGTTACTTCGCCTCAGGCGTCGCCCCTTCGCGGATCGCGAACAGGTGGCTCTTGTTGGCGATGTAGAGCGTGCCGCCGGCGACGATCGGCGTCGAGTAAACGCTGTTGCCCATGTTGACCTCGGCGATGAGATTCTTCTCCGGCGAAAGCTCGAAGATCGAGATGTCGCCATCCTCGTCGCCGACATAAATCTTGCCGTCACCCATCATCGGAGAGCCCCAGCTCGCTGCCAGCATGTCGTGCGTCCAGTGCGGCTTGCCAGTCTTGACGTCGACGCAGTGCACGAGCCCGCTGAAATCGGGGATCACGAGGAGGCCGTCCTTGATGGCGACGGTGCCGCAGGTGCGGTGCATCGTCTCGTCGAAGTCGAGCTTGCCGTTGCCGTTGGCGTCAAAGCCCGGGTAGTGCCAGACGGCGGCCGAGTTGGGATTCGGACGGGCGACCTCCCCTTGCTCCTTGATGACCGCCTGATTGCGGCGGTGCGGGAGCGACTTGGTCGGGTCGGCGACGTTGACGGCGAGTTCGGGGCTCACGTCGCCACGCTTCGTCGGATCGATGCACCACAGGTGGCCGACACCCTCGCCATGCTCCGGATCCTCGCCGACGGCCACATAGACCAGCCCGTCATGAATGACCGGCGTGCCAATGATGTGATTCCTGTCGGCGCGGCCGCCGAGGACGTACTTCGATTCCTTCGGATTGGCATCGAACTGCCAGAGGAGCTTCGCCTTGCCGTTGTCGCCGCGGGCGTCGAAGCCATACACCCAGCCATCGCCGCCACCGAAGATCACCTGCGGGACGTCGTCGATGACGGCGTAGGAGGGGCTCGACCACTGGCCGTGGAGGACGTTGGCCCCCGGCGAGCCGTCGGCCCACAGCACCTTGCCATCGCGCTTGTCGACGCAGAGGAAGCTCGGAGCGGCGGCATTGGGGAGATTGAGGTGCCCCTCATCGACGCCGTTGCTCGTATTGACGAAGAGGAGGTCGCCGACGGCGGTGACGCTGCAGGAACACATGTTGTGCTGCGAGACGCCGAGTTCCTTCATCATGTCGAGGACCCAGACGGTGTCCGACTCATCGGAGCCCTGCATCTTCTCCCCGGTGAACGGACCGTCGTTCTCGCCGTCGCGGAAGCCCTCCGTATCGAGGCACTTCACTTCGCCGCGGCTGGTGACGTACCACAGCCGGTCGCCCTCGACATACGGCGAGCAGCAGATCCCCTGGAGCGGCCAGTCGTGGACGCGGCCGGTGGGGAGCTTCTCGCTCGAATCCTGCCAGAGGAAGCTGCCGTCGTTGGTGTTGAAGGCGAGGAGGCAGCCGAGATCGACGCTCGATGGGTAGCGGCCGATCCAGCCCTTGCCGTTGTTGGTGCCGACGTAGGCCTTGCCCCCGGCGACGACCGGGTTGCCGTAGCTCTGGCTCCCGAGTTGGGCCACCCAGGCAATGTTCCGGCTCGTCTCCGGCTTCCAGGCGCCTGTCTCGGCGTCAAACTGGCCCGGATCCCAATCGATCGGCAGCGGGCCTGACTCGGGCGCGTTGTTGCGTGAAGCGGATCCGCCCCACTGATTCCAGTCGCCATCCTCGGCCAGGGCCGGCGCGACGGCAAGCACGCCCGCCACGGCAAGCGCGCCGAGGGAGCGGAGAGCACAACGAGGTGAAAGACGGGGACGGGACGTCATGGCTGCTTGTTCCCTGAGGTGACGGGGGAGACCGACACATTGTCGATGTAGATTTCGGAGTCCTTCGACTGACCAAAAAAGCCGGGGCTGCCCTGGAGGTTGCCGCCGGCATGGACGCCCTCGATCGTCCATTCGGCAGGCTCAGCCTCGCCACGGGGCCAGACTTTGCCACGGAGGATCGCCCCCTCGGGCGCGGTGCGGGCCTCGAGGACGAACGTGTACCACTTTCCCGCTTCCCAGGCGAAAGGAACGGTCTTGGAGAAGTGCGTGGCGACCTGCGGCGGCCAGGTGCGGAGTTGGAGTTGCTGGCTGGCGCCCATGAGATCGAGCGTGTAGCGCTGGGCGATGAGCCCCATGTCGGGCATCCGCGCCTTCTCGAGCGCCGCGGGATTGCCGAAGGCTTTGGCGAAAGCTTCGGCGTCGCTGCCGGCCGGCTTGGCCGCGTCGGCGGCAACCGGCGTTGCCGGATCGCCCGGCTTGCCGACCCCCGATTCCGCCGCGCGGAAGTCAGCCCGGATCGAATAGTCGTGGAGATCGATCGGGCCGATCCAGCCTTGCGACCGCGTCCCCTTCGCGATCGTCGTGATCTTCACGAGCACCTTGCTGCCGTCGACCTCGCGGACGACGTGCCGGTACCGCATCCCGATCCAGGGGAGGGGGGGCTCCCCCTTCACGACGCCCGTCTTCGCATCCTTGTCGAGCGTGATCTCCTCGAAGTCAAACTTCCACGGCAGCGGCGGCATCGAGCGGATCCGCGCCTTGCCGGCGAGCTTGCCCACCTTGGCCGTCACGATCGAGGCGGCGTGCTTGCCGGCCGGCGCCGTATACGTGCCGTCAGCCGCCACCGCACCGGTGGTGGCCGCGAACTCCGCCGGAGATTCCTTGACGAACCGGCCGGCCGCGTCGAAGAGGCGGGCCTTGAGCTTGATGGTGCCACCGGCTGCCACCTGGGCCTCGGCCGGAACGATCTGCACGGTGACTGGCTCCCCGGGCTTCCCCGCCGTGGCGGCTGCGACCCTCTCGGGGCTCGTCTCCACCGCCGCGTCGCTCCCCTTGGCGTCGGGCTTGCCGATGCAGATCAGCCGTTCGCCGGTCGTGAGATAGATCCGGCCATTGCAGGCGATCGGCGAGGCCGTGACTTCGTCGGCCTCCGGGAGCCGCATCCGGTTGACGAACTTCAGGCCATCGGCCGTCGGTGCGAGGACGTGCCAGCCGCCGGTCGAGCAGACGTAGAGCTTGCCATCGGCCACCAGCGGGCTGCCGCGGACGATCGTGCCGAGGAGCTTCTGTGGCTTGCCGACCGGCTCGCCGGTGTTCTTGTCGAAGGCATAAACCTTCGCGCCGTCGTCGATGAAGTAGATCCTCTCCCCGAGCGTCACCGGCATCGCCCGGCCGTCCATCACCCCCTTCTTCTGCCACTTCACCGCCACCTTTGTGATGTCGGTGTTTGGGCTGGGGGGGCCGGGCGGGGCCGCCGGAGCACCAGCTGCCGCGGGCGCCGGAGCGGCGGGAGCCGCCGGCGGGACCGCCGTGGCGTCGAAGGCAGTCACCGATCCCATCGTCGTGTTGTCGAGATTCTCCTCGGCCTGCGACATGTAGACCGTCGTCCCCTCGACAAGCGGCGGCACGTTGAGGCCGCGGCGGGAGAGCTTGAAGTTCCACACGGCCTTGCCGGTGCGCGGCTGGAAGTTCCACACGCTCCCGTCGCTCGAGCCGAAGACGAGTGCCGCCTGACCGCCGAAATCGGCGATCGAGGGGGTGGAGTAGGTGGTGTCTTCGGGGAGCTCCTTGGTGCCGTTCATCCACCGCACTTCGCCGGTCTTTGCGTCCATCCCGAGGAAGCGGTGGGCCGGGCGGGCGGTGTCACCCCAGCCGGTGACGACGGCGCTGGCGATGACGAGGTCTTCGAAGACCACCGGGATGTTCGTGCGGCCACCGTAGGTGGAGAGGAAGCCAAACTCCTCATGGAGGGAGCGGTTCCACTTCGTCTTGCCGGTGACGGCATCGATCGCCGAGAAGGCGCCGCAGACGCCGTGGGCGAAGATCGTCTTCGTCGCCCGATCGGCGACCACCGCCGACCAGCCGACGCGTTCCGAGGGAACGTCGGAAAGATAGACGTTGAAGACGTTCTCCCAGATCTTTTCCCCCGTCACCGCATCGAGGCAGACGACCTTCTCGGCTTCCTCGGCCGTGCCCGCCTTGTGGCGGACGAGGGTGTAGAGCCGGCCGTCGAGGATCACCGGCGTCGAGATCCCCCCCGCCTCCTCGCTCGTCCAGAGGACGTTGGTCCCCTTCTCTGGGTCGAAGGAATCGACGTAGCCGGTGCCGGCGGCGTGGCGGTCGGCGCTGGGCCCGCGCCAATCTGGCCACTCGTCGCCCCTCGCTCCGGCGGCGGCAACAACGATGCCGACGACTGGGAGGAGGAGGGAGACGAACTCCCGAATGAGGTGGCCTGGAAGGGAGCGGTCGGCGGAGTGGGTCATGGGGATTCCGTCATGAAGGGGACGGGAAATGCAGGAAGTGCAGGCCTGAATGGCTGTCGGACCGTGTGCCGGGAGCGGGCCCCCGGAATCGCTCAGTTGCCGATCCCCTTCGCCTTGGCGTCGGCGGGGAGTTGCGGATCGACGATGGCGCGCGCGCCGCGTCCCTGGAGGAGCCTGTCCTGGGCGTCGAGGCGGATGCTCTCGATGTCGGGCTCCCACCACTTCAATTGCGTTGCCTTCTCCGGCACCGTGAAGGGACGCACAACACGAAGGCCGACCCCGAGGGCGGGTTCCTCGGTGTACCACCACGGGCTCTTGGGGAGGTTGGGATCGACTTCCTTCCAGGCCACGTCCTCGGAGCCGCGGCGGGCGGCCGTCCGGCAACGGTCGGGCTCGTCGTAATAGGAGCCACCGCGGACGACCCGCTGCTGGAGCTTGGTCGGCCACTGGATCGCGTCGGTTTCCGCCACCGGTTGTGGGAGGGCCGCCTGCCGGGTGTATCCCCCGGCGACGAGTTGATCGACGACCCATTCCCCGACGTTGCCGTGCATGTCGTGGATCCCCCAGGCATTCGGCGTCTTGCCGCCGACGGGATGGGTGGTCTCGTCGGAGTTGTCGGCGATCCAGGCGTGGTCCCCAAGCGTGGCAGAATCGCTGCCGCACGACCACGGGGTGAGGCTGCCGGCACGGCAGGCGTATTCCCATTCCGCTTCGCTGGGGAGCCGGTAAAAGCGCGCCGTGAGCAGGCTGACCCACTTCGTGTACTGGCGGGCGGCGTACTGCGTCATCGTCGCCGCCGGAAGCTCCGGTTCCTCACCGTGCGTGAAGGTGGTTGTCGGGTCGTAGAGATTCGACGGGGCGGTGACCGCGTCGGCGAGGTTCGTGGCAGAGACCGTCGGGCGGATCCGGGCCGACTCGACGGCCTTGAAGAGATCGCATGCGGCCATGAAGCCCTTGTATTCTCCCCAGGTCACCTCATGAACGCCGATCCAGAATGGCTCGATGGCGACCTCGAACTGCGGGCCTTCGTCCTCGCTACGCCCCTCTTCCCCCTCTGGGCTTCCCATCCGGTAGGTGGCGCCGGGGACCGGGATCATGCGGAAGGTGACGTCGCTGCCGGGGATCGCTTCCGCATACGGCACCATCCAGCCGCCGCTCACCTGCACGACCGGGCCATCGACTGCCGGCTTGGCGTCGCCGGCGACAAATCCTTGGATCTCATCGGCCCGGCTGGCGGGGAGGCTCCCGGCCAAAGCAGGGATCAGCCCCGTGGCGAGGAGGGAGACGAGGGCGAGCAACCGGCCAAGCGGTGCCGGCGCGGAGGTCAGGCGGCCTTCAAGCATGATGGAAGGATAGAATCCGGAGGTTCGGGATGGAGTCTTTCAGTGTAGCCTGGGGACACCCCGGCCGGAAAACCGTCACGGGCCTCCTTCCCTCGCCGTTGATCCGGAGTTTGATCTGCCGTGCCTGCCCCCAAGCCGACCCAATCTGGAGCCGGGAAGTCGAAATCCGCCGGGAAAGCGGGCGCCAGCAAGGGGAGCGCGAAGGGCAGCGCTAAAGCGGGGGGCAAGGACGAGAAGCCGGCCGAGCGGGTCGTGGCCGAAAACCGCAAAGCCCGCCATGAATACGAGATCATCGACACCCTCGAGTGCGGGATCGCCCTGGTGGGGAGCGAGGTCAAGAGCCTGCGCGTCGGCAGGATGTCGCTCGACGAGGCCTACGGGCGGATCGAGAGGGATGAAGCTTGGCTCCTCGGGTGCGACATCCCCGAGTATGAAAAGGCCAATCAGCTCAATCACAAACCGAAGCGCCAGCGGAAGCTCCTCCTCCACCGCCGCGAAATCAGAAAGTTTGCTGGGCAGGCGTTTGAGAAGGGGCTGACGCTCGTGCCGTTGAAGATGTACTTCAAGAGCGGCCGGGTGAAGGTACTGATGGGGATTGGCCGGGGGCGGAAGCTCCACGACAAGCGCCAGAAAATGAAGTCTGACTCAGCCCGCCGCGACATCGAGCAGGGGCTCAAGGCCCGCCGCGGCGATTGAGGGCCCTGGCTAGCGCAGCAAGATTGAGGGCGCGGGCCAGAGCACCAAGATTGAGGGCGCGGGCCAGAGCACCAAGATTGAGGGCGCGGGCCAGAGCACCAACGAGCGCGGCCGTCGCGACGAACGGTTGCCCATTCATCGCGACGGCCGCGGTACGGCGATGCTGACGCTGGGATCGCTGCCAGCCGATCCCACGGCAGGCCGTGGGATGATAGCTCTGATGGTCAGCGTCCGTCGCCGGCGCCCACGAGGAGCGACGCCGAGGTTTCCGTCGAGTCCTCGGGGTGCCACAGCGGCATGCCGCGTTGGATCCGCTCGGCGAGGATGTCCAGTTTCTGCCTCGAGCCGGCAGGCGCGCTCGTAGGGGTGAACTCAGCCGTCGACTGCGGCTCGAAGTTCTCGTCGTGACCGTACAGCTCGATGATTTCGAAAACGTTGCGGATCCGGGCCATCGGGACGACACAACTCCTGATGAGATGGGAAGGATTCACCCGACCGTGCCACGGACAATCCGCGGACTCGGGTGAGCTGGGGGGTGGGGATCGAGGGGAGGATCGAAAGCCAGATCGGCAGGGCGCGAGAGAAGCAAACAGGAATGCAGGTCGAACAGAGCGTCGTCGTGCAGCAGGTCAAGCGAGGCGGGCGAGCCTGATTGACCGCCGTGGCGGTCGGAACGAGATCGAGCCCCGAGGCCCCGGCCGCATCAGCGGACGGTTGCGGTCAGTCGTCCCGATGGGGCCGACACCCGACATCAACCGACTCGATCGGGCCCCGCAGCGAACGTGTTTTCCACTGCGGGAGTGGCCCTTTCCATTCCGACGACGCCATTATGGAGCGACGCTCGCGCGAGTCAAACAATTCTTGGCGCTCAGTCCGGTTTTTTCAGGCCCGCAGGAAATCCGCGGACGAGACGCACGGATTGCGGTGACGTTGCGGTCGATCGATCGGGAGCGGACGACGCCTGCCGAGGACAGCCCCGTCCACTTGAGCCTCAACCCATGAAGGCTCAACGCTGACTCAACCCTGGGCGTCGTGGGCGCGACACCAGGCAAGTTTCTCCGCCGTCGTCGTGGGAAGCGCGCCGCCGGCGGCTGGCTTGGCGGTTGCGGCAGGCTTGGCGACCGGCGCCGCGGCCACGCTTTCACTCGGCTCTTCGGCGGCCTCAGGCGCGGGGGGCGTGGCGGCCTTGGCGGCGCGGGCACGGGCGAGGATCTCCGCCGTCGACGGCTTCGTGCCGGGGTCGGCCTTTGCCCCCTCGTCGCCGGCAGGCTTGGCGGCAGGAGCCCCGCCCTTGGCGCGGGCTGCCGCCAGGATGTCGGCCGTCGAAGGCTTGCCGCCGGCGGGCTTTGCGGCGGCGGCGGGAGCTGCCCCTCCGGCAGCCTTGGCGCGAGCGGCGGCGAGGATGTCTGCGGTCGAGGGCTTGCCGGCAGCGGCCGGCTTTGCAGCCGGCTTGTCGGCAGCAGCTGGCTTCGGTGCGGCTGGCGCCTTCGCAGCCGGGGGCGCTTTCGTCTCCTTTGCCGCGGCCGGCTTCGGCTCCGGCTTCGCGACGATCGTCAGACACGCCGGGTCGATGTCATACCAGCCGGTGTTGTTGAATTGGTCGAACTCGACCAGGCAACGGCCGTTCATGTTGACCGTCTTCACGACCCCCGTGGTGCGGGAGAAGCGGGCCAGTTCTGGCGCGGGCGAACTGACGACGACGTACTTGTCTGTCCACTCGGACTTGAGGCGCTCGATGACGTCGAACATGACAGGTTCCAGGCTGCTTCGGGGCTCCCTGCCGGCACCGTCCACGCTGCCTTCAGGCTCGCCGCGAAGCCCCTTTTAAGGAGGACGGGGATGGTGCCGCTGGGTTGATCCGATCCCACCGGCACGCGGGATCGCGACTTCCGAATGTGACCGATCGACCGGCGGGATTCAAGCCGACGCCGAAGCGTCTGAGGCGAGCCGGGCGCCGGGCAGGGGTTCGATGCCGTGCGGGCTGATGCGATAAGACCACTCGACCGTCCGGGGAAGGGGGGCGGCGGCGAGCGGGTACGGTTCCACGCGGACGATCGCCGCGGACGGGCCGCCGGATCGGTAGGTCGAGCCGAGCTGAACCGGGGCCTCGTTGATCCGGGCCGCGATCTCGAAGCGGAGGGCGCCGGGCACCCTGGGATCGGGGGCCACACTCGCGGAAAAGTGGGATCGGCCCGCCAGCCCCAGCCCCATCACCGCGACCTTCCCCCCGGCGGGGTGGGAGTGGAGCTCGACCAACACCGGTGAGGCGGGCCAGCGGTCGTCGCCGCTGGTGTCGCCGGGGCCCTCGATCGAATGCCAGAGCCCTACCATCGATCCCCCGGCCGCAGGATCGAAACGGACCGCGTGGGCCCAGCGGTCTCCCCGCCACTCGAAGCGGACCTCGGCGCCCTCGATCGTGAGGAGGAGATCGGGGCGGGGCTTGGCCGACCGGGGTGACGACGGCATGGGGCGGCTGGGGAAGAGGGAAGGCGGCAAAAAGGAAGCCGTCTATTGTAGCCGGCGGCAAGGGAGTCTGGCTGGTGGGGCCGATCCACGGCAGACTACGTCCCGGCACCGCCATCCCCTTTCCCCTCGAGCGTCACCGATGGAACCCCGCCGCTCGACCGGTTGGCCGATCCTTCTCGGCGTCGTCCTCATCGGGTCGATCCTCGCCCTCGGTGTCGGGTGGGTGCTCGTCAGCATTGCCGCGGCGTTCGGTTCAGAGAACGCCGCCTTCTACTGGGTGATCCTCGGCGTCGGGGTCGCCCTCCTCGTGCTCCTCCTCCTCGGCGTCATCGTCTACCTGTTCCTGACCGTGAAGGCGATTGCCCTCTCCCAACGGCAGAGCAACTTCATTGACAGCGTGACCCATGAGCTCAAAAGCCCGCTGGCTTCGCTCAAGCTCTATCTCCAGACGCTCAACCGCCGGCAGGTGTCGCCCGAGCAGCAGGCCGACTTCCACCGCTTCATGCTCAAGGACGTCGAGCGTCTCGACACCCTCATTGATCACCTCCTCGACGCCGCCAAGACCCACAGGCGGCCACGCTGGGACGAGCAGGCCTGCGAACTCGAGCCGATCCTGCGGGCGGCACGGGAAGGAGTGGCGGTGCGGTATGCAATTGCCCCAGAACGAATCCGCATTCTCCCGCTCCCGGACGGCGCGATCCCTCAGGTCCGCGGACGGTCGGCCGATCTCGAGATCGTGTTCCGCAATCTCGTCGACAACGCCGTCAAATATTCGCTGCCAGAGCCCGAAGTCGAGATCGGGGTTGAATGGCAGGAGGGGCGCGAGCTGATCGTGCGCGTCTGTGACAACGGTCCCGGGATCCCGCTGGCCGATCGGACGCAGATCTTCGGCCGGTTCGTCCGGCTGGGGAACGAGCTCGAGCGCTCGACGCCGGGGACGGGGCTGGGCCTCTATCTCGTGAAGTCGATCGTCGCCCAATTGCGGGGCCGGGTGAGCGTCAGTGGCCGGCCCGGCCAGCGGGGGACGGTCATGGAGGTGAGGCTCCCGGCCGCATGAGGCTCCCCCGCGGCGCCCGCTCCCGACCCTTTTCCCAGCCGCCTCTGGCCGGTCTAATCGGCCCCATGAGCACACCCCACCACGCATCGGTTCCCACCGTCCCCGTCCCCGACCCGATCCCGCTCCGCCGGGTTCTCGTGAGTGTCTACGACAAGGCGGGCCTCGACCAACTCGCCACCGCGCTGAAGGCCGCGGGAATCGAGGTCGTCAGCACCGGCGGTACGGCCCGGGCCCTGGAAGCGCACGGGGTGAAGGTCACCGACGTCGCCGCGGTCACCGGCTTCCCGGAGATCCTCGACGGCCGGGTGAAGACGCTCCACCCGAATGTCTTTGCCGGCCTCCTCTATCGCCGCGACCGTCCCGACGACATCGAGATCGTGGCCCGGCACGGGATCGGGCCGATCGACGCCGTGATCGTCAACCTCTATCCCTTCGAGGCGATCGTCGCCCAGCCCGACTGCCGGCCTGCCGACGCGATCGAACTGATCGACATCGGGGGCCCGAGCCTTGTCCGGGCCGCGGCCAAGAACCACGCCTTCACGGCCGTGGTCACCGGCCCCGATCAGTATCCCGAACTCATTGCCACGATTGCCCGTGGCGGCACGACCCTCGCCGAGCGGCGCCTGCTCGCGGCCCGCGCCTTCGAGCGGACCGCGGCCTACGACACGGCGATCGCCGCCTGGATGGCCCGGCACGCCGGGCTCGTCGCCGAGCCCCCGACTCCGGCCCCGGTGACCAACACCCTCGACGCCGCTCCGCTTCCCGCCCGCTTTTCACTCGAGCTCCAGGAACGCCTCCCGCTGCGGTACGGCGAGAATCCGCACCAGTCGGCGGCGCTCTACGCCCCGGCCGGGTCGCGCGTCGGTCTGGCCGGCCTGAAGCAGCTTTGCGGGAAGGAGCTTTCCTACAACAACCTCCTCGATCTCGACGGCGCCACGCGTCTGGCCGGGCTCATCGAGTCGCCGGCCGCGATCGTCGTCAAACACACCAACCCCTGCGGTGCCGCCACGGCCGCGACGATCGATGGGGCGCTGGCCACGGCGATGGCGGCCGATCCGACGAGCGCCTTCGGCTCGATCGTGGCGGTCAATCGCCGGTTCGACAGGGCCTGTGCCGAGCTGCTCCTCCAGCCGGGGTTGTTTGTCGAGGTGATCGCCGCGCCGGCCTTTGATCCGGTGGCGGTGGAATTGCTGACCACGAAGCCGACCTGGAAGGCGAGCGTCCGGCTCGTGGAAGTGCCGGCCGGTGATCCTTGGGAGCCGACGCACGGTCTGGAGTTGCGGAGCGTGGCCGGCGCGATCCTCGCCCAGCGTCCCGACGACTGCTGCGACGATCCCGCCACCTGGAAGGTGGTGACGAAGCAGACGCCGGCCGCGGAGCTTACGCCGGTCCTCGACTTCGCCTTCACCGTTGTCAGGCGGTTGACGAGCAACGCCATCGCCGTCTGCCAGGGATCGAGCCTCGTGGGCGCCGGCATCGGCCAGACCAGCCGCGTCGATGCCACCCGGATCGCCTTGGAGAAGGCGGGGAGCCGGGCCCGCGGCGGCGTGCTTGCCTCTGATGCGTTCTTCCCCTTCGCCGATTCGATCCCGCTCATCGCCCGGGCTGGGATCGTGGCGATCGTGCAGCCCGGCGGTTCGAAGCGCGATGCCGAGGTGATCGCCGCGGCTGACGAGGCCGGGATCCCGATGGTGTTCACCGCCCGCCGCCACTTCCGGCACTGATCCCGCGGGGGGAGCCCTCCCCGCTTTACCCTGGCCGCTTGACCAAGAGTCCGCCTTCCATGCTCCGGCATGGCCTCCCCCCATGCCCACCATCCTCGATCGGATCGTTGAACGGAAACGCCGTGAGGTGGCTGCTGCGGAGGCGCTCGAGTCAACGGCGAGCCTCCGCCGGCGCTTGGCCGACGCGCCTCCCGTGCGCGACTTCTTCGCTGCCGTCTCCCGTCCCGGCGCCATCCGGCTGATTGCCGAGTTCAAGCGACGGAGCCCGTCGGCAGGGGAGATTCGCCCCGGCGCGACCGTCGAAGAGGTGGTGCAGGCCTACGAGCGCGCCGGAGCCTCGGCCCTCTCGGTGCTCACCGACGGCGAGGGATTCGGCGGCACGCTCGCCGATCTCGTCGCAGCCCGGGAGGCGGTCGCGCTGCCGGTGTTGCGGAAGGAGTTCGTCGTCGACCGTCGCCAGGTGATCGAGGCGAGGGTGCTTGGGGCCGACGCGGTCCTCCTCATCGCCGAGTGTCTCGACGATTGCCTGCTTCGCAGCCTGTACGGCGAGATTCTCGATCTCGGCATGACGCCGCTGGTGGAGCTTCACGACGAACTCCAGCTCGATCGCGTCCTCGACCTCGGCGCGACGCTCGTGGGGATCAACAACCGCGATCTCCGCACGATGACGACCGACCTCGACCATGTCCTCCGACTTCGATCGCGTGTCCCCGACGGCTGCACGCTCGTCGCCGAGAGCGGAATCCGCAGCCGCGGGGATGTCCGTCGGCTCGAGGCGGCGGGGATCGGGGCGATGCTCGTCGGCGAGTCCCTCCTTAAGCAGCCAGACCCGGGCGCCGCCGCCGCGGCGTTGCTCGCCGACGACTGACACCACCCCGTGGCACTCAGCCCGGCGGAGGGGAGTTCTCGGATGCCGTCGGCGCTTGGTCGATCGGCGTGTTGCGGCCGACGAAGCGATAGCCCATGCCGCGCACGGAGAGGAAGTGGACCGGCTTGGAAGGATCTCCCTCGAAGTACTTGCGGAGGTTGAGCATGAAGGTGTCGATCGTCCGCGTTGCTGGCGGTCGTGCCATGCCCCAGACACGCTCGAGGAGTTCGTTCCGCGACACGACCTTTCCCTCGTGATCGACGAGATAGCGGAGGAGTTTCATCTCCAGGTTCGTCAGCCGCACCGGCCCTCCCTGGGCCCGTGCCTCCCAGGTGTCGAAGTTCACCTCCGCCGCGCCGAAGCGGTAAACGGCCGGAGCGGATTCCAGCGGCAGCGGCGGGGGGGAAGGGATCGCCTCGACTGGAGCCGGCGGAGCAGGGGGGGCGATCGCGGCTGCCGTGCGCGTGGCGGGGCCGCGCCGGGAGATGTGGCTCCGCACGATCGAGATCAGTTCGTCGAGATCGAACGGCTTCTGGAGATAGACGTCCGTGCCGGCATCGAAGCCGCGGATCCGGTCCTCGACAAGCGTCCGGGCGGTAAGCATGACGACCGGGACTTCGTTTCCCTGCCGGCGGACCGCCTCGCAGACGGCGTAGCCGCTCATGCCGGGGAGCATGACGTCGAGGATCAGCAGGTCGAACGGCGTCGATTCGGCGGCCAGTGCGGCCAGCGCCGACTGGCCATCGGCGGCGGTCTCGACCTCGAAGCCCTCGGCCTCGAGGTTGAACTTGATGCCGATGGCGAGGTGGTCTTCGTCTTCGACGACGAGAATGCGCGGCATGGGGTCGGGCCCGGGGAGGGAAAGGAGCTTGTCCAGTCTACCCGCCGCGGCCCGTGCGTCCGGCGTCAGCGGGCCATCACCTCGCGCCCACGGACGGCCTTTGCGTAGCCCCGCGTCACGAACCACTCCCATGCGTCGGCAACCGTCTCGTCGAGCGACCGGAAGGCATAGCCGAGCTCGGCCTGGGCCCGGCGGTAGGAGAAGTTGTGGGGGAGCATCGACATTCGCGTCGCCGCCGAATTGACGGGGAGTTCCCGTGCCGTGAACAGGCTCGCCAGATCGCCGGCGAGGCCGGCCATCCGCACGATCCCCCGCGGAGCCGTGCCGAGCGGCTGCATCCGCCCCGCGATCCGTGCGAACACCCGCCAGGCATCGAGATAGCTCATCGAGTGGCCGCCGAGGATGTAGCGGCGGCCGAGTTGACCGCGGGTCACGGCGGCGAGGATCCCGCCGGCCACATCGCGGACGTCGACGAAATCGTTTCCGCCCGGCGGGGCGAAGAGCCCCTTGCCGGCGCCGACCTCGAGAAGCATCCGTCCGCTCGACGGTTTCCAGTCCCAGGGACCGAGCATGTAGACAGGGTTGACGATCACGGCGTCGAGGCCGCGGGCGATCTCGTCGTGCACCGCCCCCTCGGCATCGCGCTTCGTGACCACGTACGGGCACTCCGGCATCCCCCCCGGTGAGGTGTCCTCGTCGGCGGGGACGCCATCGGCGCGGAGGCCGATGGCATCGACACTCGAGACATGGACGAAGCGGGCGCCGGCACGGCGGGCCGCGGCGGCCACCATCCGCGTGCCGTCGACGTTCGCGGCGGCCATTTCGTCCTCGTGCCGCCAGCCACAATGGACCATCGCCGCAGCGTGGATCACGATCCGGGCCCCATCGACGGCGGCCTGCACCCCTTCATGGTCTTCAAGCGCGCCCTCGATCGTCTCGACCGGAAGCCCGGCCAGACAGCGTTCCGCGGCCTGCCGCGAGCGGACAAACGCCCGCACCGACTCGCCGCGGGAAACGAGCATCCGCACGACGTTGTTGCCGACAAGCCCGGTCGCCCCTGTCACGAGGACGTCGACGGTGGCCGGGCGGCGGTGGGGGGCCGGCCGGAGGGCGGGGACGGGCGTTGGATTGGGGGTGGAGTTGACCATGAGGGATCGTCACCGAAATTCAGTGTGAAACGGGCGGCGCGGTCGATCCATATCCCGCACCTTCTCCATGGTAGTTCGGAAAAAAAAGGGGAAGACTTCGGTGACGGGCGGTGGTGCTGCCGTTGACGGATATGAGGCCTCCCCCCGAAGATGCCCCGTCCGGCAGGTTGTTCGGGCGGGCCTGCGATTGCCGGCCGATCGCCGCAATTCCGGGGGCATCGTCGCCCCCGCAGGCTGCCGACATTCGAGGCTCCCGATTGGCATGGAGGATCCGTGGCGGAACTGACCATTCGGCCGGTGGACACCCGGTCTGAACAGAAGCGTTTCGTCCGTCTTCCCTGGCGGATCTACCGCGAAGACCCCTGCTGGATGCCCCCCCTGGTCATGTCCCAGGAGGAGCTCCTCAACTTCCGCCCCCATCCCTTCTACGAGCGGTCGAAGGCGCGGAGCTTCATTGCCTCGCGCGGCGGGGTCGATGTCGGGAGGATCACCGGCATCGTCAACGCCGGGCATGTCGAGCGCTACGGAGAGAACCGGGGATTTTTCGGTTTTTTCGAGTGCGACGACGACTCCGCGGCGGCTCGGGGGTTGTTCGGAGCCGCCCGGGACTGGCTCCACGCCCAAGGGATGACCTCGATCCGTGGTCCAGCCAATCCCTCGCTCAATTACGAGTGCGGTCTCCTCATCGAGGGCTTCGACACGCCCCCGTTCTTCATGATGACGCACAACCGGCCCTGGTACGGCCGGCTCGTCGAGGAAAACGGCTTCGGCAAGGTCGAGGACATGTACGCCTTCTGGGGCGAGACGGGGATGTTGTCCTCGCTCGATTCGAAGCTCGGGTCGATGATCCAGGGGGTGAAGGAACGCTTTGGCGTCACGGTGCGGCCGCTCGACCGGAGCCGGTTCGAGGAAGAAGTGCGGATGTTCCTCGACATCTACAACTCGAGCCTCGGCGGCACCTGGGGCTTCGTGCCACTCTCGGCGAGCGAGGTCAAGCACATGGCCGAGAGCCTCAAGCACCTCATCGTGCCGGAATTGGCGATGGTGGCCGAGGTCGGCGGCAAGCCGATCGGCACCGTCTTCTGCCTCCTCGACTACAACCCGCGCATCAAGGCGATCAATGGCCGCCTCTTCCCCTTCGGCTTCGTCCGCCTCCTCTGGAACAAAAAGGGGATCAAGCGGATGCGGGCGATCAGCACGAACGTCGTGCCTGAGTATCAGGCCTGGGGCGTGGGGCTCGTCCTCATGGGGGCGCTCGTCAAGCCGGTGATCGACTGGGGGATGAAAGAGGTGGAGTTCTCCTGGGTGCTCGAGTCGAACCACCTCTCGAAGCGGACGCTCGAGCGGGGGGGGGCCCTCGTTACCAAGAAATACCGGATGTACCAGGACGACCCGCCGGCTCCAGTCGGCTGACCGGCCTCAGCGCCGCCCGCGCCGCCAGCCGCGGCCGCCGTTTGGCCGCACCACCGCCCCTCCCACCCCGCCGCTCAAGCCCCCGGCTGAGACCGTCGAGCGGGCGCCGCCACCGCTCGGTTGGTTGTAGTAGGGCCAGACTCGCTTCCCCGCGCGCTGGTCGCGCTCCCACTGCATCGAGCCGTAGTTGATGCCGGAGAGGTTGAAGCTCGAGTAGGGATTGGGCGGGTTTCTGGCCAGGGCCGGGGAGGCCGAGAACACCAGGCCGGCCGCCGCGGCCAACAGCGGGAGGAGGTGGCGACGGAACATGGCGATCCTCGTGGAAAAGTCGGGGGGGAAATCGGGGGTGGGGTTTCGTACGGCGGCGGCGCCTGTCCGGTTCGATCACTCGAGCGGCGCGCTGCCATAGGCTTCACGGGGCACCGGACTGCGATCATCGACCTCCTCGATGAGTCGATCGAGCTCCGCACGGAGCTCCCGGAGCGTGTCGGCGTAGGCCGGATCGTCGTGGAAGCTCCGGGTCTCGGCCGGGTCAACCTCCCGGTCGAGGAGCTCCCACTCGTCGAGATCCCCCTCGTAGTGGACGAGCTTGTGGCGATCCGTGATCACGCCCCGGTGCGGGCGGACATGATGCGGCTCGGGGAACTCGTAGTAGTGGTAGTAGAGGCTCTTCCGCCAGTCGGCGTTGGCGTGTTCGGCAAGGAGCGGCTGGAGAGCCTTCCCCTGCATGTCGGGAGGCACAGGCAATCCGGCAATCGCGAGGAACGTCGGGGCGAAGTCAACGAGCGAGACGATCCGGTCGCAGCGGCTCCCCGGCCTGGTCAGCCCCGGCCAGCGAACGATCAGCGGTGTCCGCACCGATTCCTCGAAGATCCAGCGCTTGTCGAACCAGCCGTGTTCACCGAGGAAGAACCCCTGATCGCTCGACAGGACGACGACGGTCTCGTCGGCGATCCCCTCGCGGTCGAGCTCGTCGAGGAGCCGGCCGACGCTCTCGTCGATCGCCTTCACGCAGGCCAGGTAGTCGTGCATGTAACGCTGGTAGCGCCAACGGACGAGGTCCTTCCCCTCGGGCTTGTCGGCCGCGAAGGCGGCGTTGCGCGGCGCGTAGTAGGCGCTCCAGGCGACGAGGTCATCGCCGTCGATTCCCGTCGGCGTGTCGAACTTGGCGTCGAGTGCCGTGAAGGTGCGGTCGAGCCCCATGTCATGCTCGCGGACGGCCCGGCTGCGGCCGGTGAAGTCATCGAACAGCGTCGCTGGCTCGGGATGGGGGAGATCGTCGTCCCAGCCGAGGTGCCGGATCGCCGGCGACCACTCGCGGTGCGGCGCCTTGTGCTGTGTCATGAGGAGGAACGGCCGGTCACGGTCCCGTTGCCGCAGCCACTCGATGGAACGATCGGTGATCACATCGGTGACATACCCGCGCTCGATCACCTTTCCCTCGGCCGTGGTCATCGGTGGGTTGTAGTAGATCCCCTGGCCCGGAAGGATCCGCCAGTGATCGAAGCCGGTCGGATCGCTTCCGAGGTGCCACTTACCGATCACCGCTGTCTGCCAACCGGCCGCCTGAAGCATCTTGGGGAAGGTCGGTTGGGTCGCGTCGAACCGGCAATTGGCGTTGTTGTAGAAGCCGTTCTTGTGTGAGTACTTTCCGGTGAGGATCGTGGCCCGGCTCGGCCCGCAGATCGAGTTGGTGACGAGGCAACGGTCGAACTGCATCCCCTCGCGGGCGAGCCGGTCGATGTTCGGCGTGTCGAGGAGGTGACGCGACTCGCCGTAGGTCGACAGCGCCTGGCAGGTGAGGTCGTCGGCAAAGATGAAGAGGATGTTGGGGGGGCGGCTGTCGGCCGCCATCGCGCCCCGGACCGGCGGCAGCCAGAGGGAAGCGACGACCAGGGCCGTCGAGACCACTCGGAGCAACGAGGCGATGCGGCGGAGGACGGCCATGGTGTCGGGATTCCTAGTCGACTTTTCCCCTCAGCGTACGCTCCTCCCATGCCCAACGCCGAGCCTTACCCCTTGGGCCACCATCGGAGGGGGATGGAGTCCCCCATCGATTCCGCCGGACTGCGATGGGAGAGTCGTGGAAGGTTGGGTAAACTCTGAGGAATCTACCGCGGAATCCCCGGATCAACGCCCCATGCCAGCCGGCAATACAGCCCTCATCCTCGGTATCAGTCGCGAGGATGTGGACGCCGATCGGGAGCCGCTCTGGCGCCGGGGTGCGGAACTGGCGGCCGTCGCCCTCCTGTCGCTGGCGGCGATCCTGGGGCCAATGGCCCTCGGCGGCACCCACCCGCTCGGCAAGTTGGGCATCAATCTCCTCGTCGGGATGGCGACCCTGCTGTGGGCCGTGACGGCGCCCCGTTCGGGATGGTTGGCCTGGCTGCCGATCGCCGTGGCCGGCGGGGCGTTGGTCCAGATCGTTCCCCTGCCGGCGCCGCTCCTCGCCCTCATCGCCCCGTTCTCAACGCGGGCCTGGGCCACGGTTTCAGAGGGGGATCCGCTGCGATGGGGCACGATCTCCATCGATCCCGGGGCTACGGCCGCGGCGATCCGGCAGGTGTTTCTCGGGCTCTCGGCGACCGTCGTGACAATGGACCTCTGCCGCCGTCCCCTGAGGCGCCTCGTGCTCTGCGCGGCGATCGCAGTGGCCGGCTTGATGGTCTGGGGGCTGGGGATCGTCTATCCGATGAACGACGATCATGTCGTGCTCGGCCGGCATGACCTCAAGGGCCCCGAAGAAAATCTTTCCTGGTGTACCACGCTCCTTCCGCCGGTACGCACGGCCGGGTTCATTGAGTATTCGCAGTCGGGGCCGGTTCGGGTCGGCGAGGAGGAGTACTACCTTCCCCGCTGGCAGATCGGCGACGGGATGGGCTCGTACGTCGTCAGCAATCATTTTGCCGCCGGAATGTATCTCACCCTGCCACTGCTTCTGGCCCTCTGTCGGCAGCGCCTCCGTGGCCCGGTCTGGTCTTGGGCGGGCGCGACGCTCACGCTGATCATCTTCGGTGGTGCGTTCTGGACGGTCGCCATGGTCGCCCATTCACGCGGAGGTGCCGGAGCGATCGTCCTGGCGACCGCCGTTTTCATGGCCCTCTCGACCAGAGCCCGCTGGAGCCGGTTGCTGTGGGGAGGGATCTCCCTGATGGCGCTGCTGGCGCTGATCGGGTTTTTCACGATCTACTTTTTCCGGCTGACGTCGCTGGCCGACGTGCTCCCCGATCTCGTCCGCGTGCCTCTGACCAACTTCTTCAACGATCCCCGCATCGCCCTCAACAAGATGTCGGCACGGGCCTTCGCCGCGGCTCCCCTGTTTGGCAGCGGGCTGGGCAGCTGGGGGTTCGTCCAGCCGACGTACGGCGCCGGGAAGCCGACGGTTTTCTATGCCCACAACGACTACGCTCAGATCCTCGCGGAGACAGGCCTGATCGGCGGGGCCGTGATGGGGGGGCTAGTCGCGCTGTTGTTGGCCGCGTTCGTGCGGACGTGGAAGGCATCCCAGTCGGAGCGGATGCTGGCAGCCGGGGCATGGGCCTCCCTGGCGGCCATCGGCCTCCACTCTTTCTTCGACTTCAACATGCACATCCCCGCCAACGCGCTGCTCGTCTGTCTCGTGGCGGGCATTGCCCTCTCGACGACGGCGTCATTTCCCACCGGTTGCTTGCTGACAGAACGGGATCGGGCTGGCATCGCGCATGTCCGGGCGCCAGGGAGCGGTGCGATGCCGTGGTCGGCACGACGGGGGATCGTCGCCGTGCTCATCGTCGGGGCCTGTGTGATGACGATGCTGTTGAGCGCTCGTGACTACGAGACCGAAAAGATCGCCCGGCGACTCCGGTACGCCCTCTACAACATCCGCACCGCGAAGACCGAGGATGCCAGGGCGTTGGCGGTCGGACGTCTCCAGTGGGGCATCGTCAACGCCAAGCGAGCCCGCCGCCTGCATCCGACGGATTCCGAATTGCCGATGCTCGCCGGCCAGGCGGCGCTCCATCTCGAGGCCCTTGGCGAGGGGCTCGAGGGGGAGGAGACGATGATGTGGTTCCGACGGGCCCGAGCCTGCAATCCGCTGATGTGGGGATTCCCGCAGGCCGTCAAGGGTCGGTGAGGGCTTGGTGCCCCCGCCTGTTGGTTGTCAGGACGGGGCCGGGCCGGGGCGGTTGCCGCGCCGATTGTCGCCGCCGGACGGACCAGGCCGGCGCTCGCCCGGCCGCCGCGGCCGATAGCCGACGCTGCCGCGGCTCCGCTGTTCCCGTTTCCCGGCCGCCGGGCCACCGCGGATGTGGTCGCCGGAGGTCTGTTCGTCGAAGGCCCGGTTGGCATCCCGGCGGCGGCGCTCGAGCGCCTCGTGGGGAGGGGCTGCGGGGATGAGACAATCGCAGCCGCTGCCGATGAGGTCACGCCGTCCGGCCTCCTCGAGGGCCTGCTTCACCTCGAACCAGTTCTCCGCCTTGAAGAATTGGAGCAGGGCCCGCTGCGTCCGCCGGTTGCGCATCCCCTTGGCGACCTTCACCGGCTTCCCCGTCATCGGATCGAGGCCGGTGTAGTACATGCAGGCGGCGATGTCGAACGGGCTGGGGATGAAGTCCTGCACCTGATCGGGCTTGTAGCCGTTCTGCTTGAGGAACACCGCCAGTTCGATCATCTCGGCGATGTCGCTGCCGGGGTGGCTGGCGATGAAATAGGGAACGGTGTATTGCTTCTTGCCGACGCGTCGACTCGCCTCGCGGAAAGCCTCGTCGAACTTCACGAAATCGTCCGCCCCGGGCTTCTTCATGAGGTCGAGGACCTCGGCGTTGACATGCTCGGGGGCGACCTTGAGATGGCCCCCGACATGGTGGGCGGCGAGTTCCTCAAGGTAGGCGGGATCCCGTCTGGCGAGATCCATCCGGACACCGGAGGCGACGAGCACCCGCTTCACCCCCGGCACGTCGCGGGCCTCGCGCATCAGGGAGCGGAGGGGGCCGTGGTCAGTGCCGAGGAGTTTGCAGACGGTGGGATGGACGCACGAGAGCCGGCGGCACTTCGCCTCCACCTCCGGACGCGTACAGCGCATCTGGTACATGTTCGCGGTCGGCCCGCCGATGTCGGAGACCGTCCCCTTGAAGCCGGGCTGCTCCGCGAGGAGGCGGATCTCGGAGAGGACCGACTCCTGCGAGCGGCTCTGGATGATCCGTCCCTCGTGGGCCGTGATCGAGCAGAACGTGCAGCCGCCGAAACAGCCGCGCATGATCTGGACGCTGTGCTGGACGACTTCGAACGCCGGGATCCTCGCGGAGCCGTAGGAAGGATGGGGCAGCCGGGTGAAGGGGAGTCCGTAGACGCGGTCCATCTCCCCCTGCTCCAGTGGCAGGGCGGGCGGGTTGACGACGATCGACTCCCGGCCATACCGCTGCACGAGCCGTCGGGCGTTGTGCGGGTTGGTCTCGAGGTGGGAAATCCTGGTCATTGTGCAGAAGGCGATCGGGTCGGCGGCCACGGCCTCGAACGTGGGAAGCTCGAGGGTGTCGGCCGCGGACGGCGGGGCCTCGCTGGCGCCGAGTCGGTAGGCGACGCCGCGGAGATCACGCAGATCGCGGACGGTTTCGCCGGCCCCGAGGCGACGGGCGATGTCCAGGACCGTCCGCTCCCCCATGCCGAAGACGACAAGGTCGGCCTTGGAATCGAGAAGGATCGAACGCCGGACCGTGTCGCTCCAGTAGTCGTAGTGGGCCAGCCGGCGCAGCGAGGCCTCCACACCCCCGGCCACCACCGGCACGCCGGGGAAGGCCTCGCGCGACCGCTGGCAGTAGGCGAGGGTGGCCCGGTCGGGACGGCTGCCGATGCGTCCGTCGGGGGAGTAGGCATCGTCGTTGCGAACCTTCCGGTTGGCGGTGTAGTGGTTGATCATCGAGTCCATGTTGCCCGCCGAGATCCCGAAGAACAGCCGCGGACGGCCGAACTCGCGCCACGGCTCGCAGCTGCTCCAGTCGGGCTGCGCGAGCACGGCCACGCGCAACCCTGCCGCCTCGAGGAGGCGGCCGATGAGGCCGTTGGCAAAACTCGGGTGATCGACGTAGGCATCCCCTGTCACGAGCAAGACATCAATCGAATCCCAGCCCCGCTCCTCCATCTCCGCCCGGCTCATCGGCAGCGGCGGCGGGACCGGCTGGCCCGGGAGGGAACGGCGGGCCGGGGGAAGGGCGAGCGGAAGGGGGGAAGGGTCGCAGAGGGGATCGGTGGTGGGCATGGATACGGGGGGCCGAGTTGGAGGAACAGACACCACACCGAGTGGCGATGCTGAATCCTACCCTGCTCCCCTGGCCCACTCCGCCGTCCTCGGCCGGATTCACCCCTCAGGCTCGCGCAGGCTTCCGGGGGTCACAGTGGTATAGTCACGCTGCTCGATCATGAGGTTTTTCCGGTGAATGCGCCCTCTCTCTCCCGACTGTCCCACTCCGCCGGCGTCGTCGCCGCGACAGGGTTTTTCGCGCTTCTGCTGACGCTCGGGAGTCCCCCGGTGGCCGCCCAGGAGTCGTCTGCCGAGGCGATCCAGGGATGGATCGGCCAACTCGGCGCCGAGCAGTTTGCCGACCGCGAGTCGGCCAGCCGGTCGCTCGCCGCGGCCGGCCCCGCCGCCCTCGGGCCCCTCGCCGAGGCAGCCCGTGGAGGGGATCTCGAGGTCGCCAGCCGTGCCATCGACGTCATTCGCGGCTACCTCGACCCGCCCGCCGCGGCTGGGGAAGGGGCTGGGGAAGGGGAAGGGGCCGGGGAAGGGGAAGGGGCCGGGGAAGGGGAAGGGCCTGGGAAGGAGACCGGGGAACAGCCGGCGGCGGACGCCCCGGTGGAGCCGTCCCTGGAGAACTCGTCCAGGGCCGTGGCTTTGGCGCTCGAGGCGGAGCGGCTCCTCGAGACACTCGCGGAGGGACCACCCGGACCGGTGCCCCAGATCGCCGCCACGGCGCTGGAATTCCACCAACTCGGGATGCACGAGGCGGCCCAGGATCGACTCCAGGCGCTCGGTGCGAAGATCAGCGACAACTACCTCTCGATGGCCAGCGGCAAACGTGGCCTGGAGGCCGTCATCGATACCCGCTGGAAGGGGAGCCCGGAGGATCTTCGTCTCCTCCCGCGGCTCCGCAATCTCCGTCATGTCGGGATCCACGGTCTGAAGATCGATGCCCAGACCCTCGCCTTGCTCGGTCGCCTGCGGAGCCTCGAAAACATCCAACTCTACGGAACCGGCGTGAGTGACGAAGCCGTCGCGGCCCTGGCTGCCCGCTTCCCCAACGCGGAGATCGACGTCCGTAAAGGGGGAAAGCTCGGGGTTGGCGGCCAGCGGATCGTCGGCCCCTGTCAGATCACGCAGGTGGTCGCCGGCTCCGCGGCCGACCGTGCCGGCCTGCAGATCGGTGATGTCGTCCTTTCGATGGACGGCGTGGCGGTCAAGAACTTCGAGGGCCTGACGGAATACGTTGGGCGTCACGGACCGGGGGAGTCGATCGAGGTGGAGATCGAGCGGGCCGTGGCCGGCAAGGTTCCGCAGCGATTCACCGCCACCGTCACCCTCGACGGATGGGATTGATCAGCCCCGGATGATGGGAAGGAAAGCATGGCAGAGGAGAAGGTCGACGTCCGTTGGCATGACCATGCCGTGAGTCGCGAAGACCGGGAAAGTGCGGCAGGTCACCGGGGGTGTGTCCTCTGGTTCACCGGTCTCTCCGGTTGCGGCAAGAGTACGCTTGCCAATGCCGTCGATCGCCGGCTTCACGCCCGCGGTTTGAGGAGTTTCGTGCTCGATGGGGACAACGTCCGCCTCGGGCTCAATGCCGCCCCAGCGCTGCTCCGCCAACGCCACGACGAAGCTTTTGCCAGCCGCTTCGGGCTCGGCTTCGGCCCTGCCGACCGGGAGGAGAACATCCGTCGGATCGGCGCCGTGGCCGACCTGTTCGCGCAAGCCGGGATCATCGCCCTGACGGCCTTCATCAGCCCCTACCGTCGCGATCGCGATGCCGTGCGGGCGATGCTCCAACCGGGTGACTTCATCGAGATCCATGTCGAGGCGCCGCTGGCCGTCTGTGAGGCCCGCGACCCGAAGGGGCTCTACAAGAAGGCGCGGGCGGGGGAGATCAAGGGATTTACCGGGATCGACGATCCCTATGAAGCCCCCCTCGCCCCCGAATTGGCGGTCGACTCCGCGGCCCGTCCCCCGGAGGCCCTCGCCGAGGAGGTCCTCCGTTGGCTCGAGCAGTCCGGGAAGATTCCCAGGCCGTGATCCGGCGGATCACTTCCGTGGGCCGATGAGTTCGACGGGGTTGCCGTCGGGATCACGGACGACCGTCAGGTACATCTTCCCGGGAACGAGCGATTCCGGGAGGAGAACCGGGGACTTGGCGATCGGCTTGACGCCGATCTTCGCCAGACGTTCCAGCGCCGCGGTGGTATCGGCCACCATGATCGTCAGGTAGCGGAAGCCGGTGTGGCTGTGGATGAACTCATTGTCGCCCCCACGCGGCGACGTGCCTGCGACCTCCATGAGTTTGAGCTTCGTCGCTCCCGCTCCCTCGCCGAGGGCGAGCACCTTGATCGAGAGCGGCTTGCTGTCGGTGAGCCCCGCGGCCGCGCCAATCTCGGCCGGGACATCAAAAGCCGACAGTTCCTTGAAACCGATCCCCTCGGTGTAGAAGCGGACCGACTTCGGCAGATCGGAGACCACCGTTCCCAGATCGATCGTGGCCGAGGGGAAGCTCCCCGGTTCCGCGGCCCGGACCGTGGACGACACGACGAGGATCGCGAGCAGGGCGGCGAGGATCGGGCGGAGCATCGTGGGGCTTTCTGGATGGTGGGTTGGAAGGCGGGAACGACGAGGCCCCCGGTGGCATGGTAATCCACCGGGGGCCCCCAAAAAACGATTTTCAGAGACGATTTTCAGAGACGGTCAGTCAAGGAAACCAGACAGTTCCTCGCTCCGGGCCGGGGCCTGGAGCTTGCGGACAGCCTTGGCTTCGATCTGCCGGATCCGCTCACGCGTCACCTTGAAGATGTGGCCAACCTCTTCGAGCGTGTAGCTGTAGCCGTCGCCCAGACCGTAGCGGAGCTTGATGATCTCCCGCTCCCGGTAGGAGAGACTCTTGAGAACCTTGGCGATCCGGTTGCGAAGCATTTCCTGGGCTGCTCCCACGGCCGGGTTCTCTGCCCCCGTGTCGGGGAGGAGGTCGCCGAAATGGCTGTCCTCGCTGTTGCCGACGGGGCGGTCGAGGCTGATCGGATAGCGGCTCATCGCCGACACCCGCCGGGTCTCGTCGACGGGCGTTCCGGCGCGGGCGGCGATCTCCTCGATCGTCGGCTCACGTCCGTACTCCTGGAGGAGTTGCCGGGCGACATTGCGGACCCTCGACATCGTCTCCACCATGTGCACCGGGATGCGGATCGTCCGGCTCTGATCGGCCACGGCCCGGGTGATCGCCTGCCGGATCCACCAGGTCGCGTAGGTGCAGAACTTGAAGCCACGGCGGTATTCGAACTTGTCGACTGCCCGCATCAAGCCGGCGTTCCCTTCCTGGATGAGGTCGAGGAAGGAGAGGCCGCGGTTGCGGTACTTCTTGGCGATCGACACGACGAGCCGGAGATTCCCCTCCGACAGCCCGCGCTTCGCCTTTTGGTACTGGGCGTAAATCTGCTTGATCTCGCTGATCCGCCGCTTGAGGCTCTTCGGCGTTTCCTGGCAAGCCTTGAGGATCATCCGGTATTCATCGACGAGTTTCTGTCGCCCGGCGGGGGGCTGCTTGCTCTTCTTGTGGGCGTCGATCTTGAGCCGCAGTTCCTTGATGCGGCGGACGAACTCCTCGAGCGTCGGGATCATCGCCTCGATCCGCTGGGTGCGCAGGCCGAGTTCCTCGATGAGGCGGACGCACCGGCGGCGGCGGCGACCGAGACGGGCCCAGGCCTCGCGGCGCTCCGACATCTTCCGCTTCTTCGAGAGGGCGATGCGGTAGTCGGATTTGTTCTGCTTGAGGAGGACGTCGAGGGTCCGCAGGTTGTGGGGAAGACGACCGAGGATCTGATCCTTCTCGAGCCGGTCGGTCACCGAAACCTGGACGGTGCGATCGAAGGGAAGCTCGCCACGGTGGACCCGCGACAACACCTTGAAGGCCTGCTGGCCGACATATTCACACTCCAGCAGTTTCGCCCGGAAGGCTGCTCGGGTCGTTTCGATCTGCCGAGCCAGCCAGATCTCCTGGGCACGCGTGAGGAGGGGGATCTCTCCCATCTGCGTGAGGTACATCCGCACCGGATCGTCGGACCAATTCTCACTCTGCTCGATGAGGACGTCCTCGGTATCGCCGGACGACTCGATTCCCTCCTCGACGTCGGCGTCGATGTCACCGTCGGAGAGCGCGCCGGCATCGTCGTCGGCGAGCATGTCGGCGTCGGCCTCTTCGGCATCGACGACCTTGACCGTGAGATCCTCGACATCCTGGGGATTGGAGACGACATCGTCTTCGAGTTCATCCAGCAGCGAGTCGTACAAGGTTGGAACTCCTTCGTGGAACGGATTCACTGGGCGGGTTCGATCGGACCGGTCAACCGCAGGGAGAGGCTTCGTGCATCACCCGCGGTGCGGCTTCAGGCATCGCGCCGGCGCTCCTGACTGGCCCAGCGACCACCGCTTCCTGCGGTCGCCAAGTGCATCATTCGGAACGCCGACAGTGTGATTCAAGGGGTGGGCAAGTCCAGAGGCTCGAATCCTCCTCCGGGAAAGTCCGGAAACGGTTGGGTTATCCGGGATCAACGGGGGGGAAGCGGAACAGAAACAACGGGAACGCCGGGGGGTGAGGACGGAAGAAAGAGCCACCAAGGGCCCCTCTGACCACGTTCGTACCCCAAGCCGGTTTCACCCGACTGGATCGGTCTCGCCTTCCGTGAAGGGACGCCGACGGCCCATCGCGCTCTGGTTCGAGCCGCCGATGTGGTGCCGTGCGGAGCGTCCGGAAGGCACAGGATTATGACGCTGTGGGGGACGGAAGGCCAACTTTTTTTCCCCTTCTTTCATCGATTGTTCGAGGATTTGCCTGGCAAATGGTAAAAAAATCCTGGCACGTCGTTTCTGCGGCCACTGGAGCCCCTTCCCGATGACTTCTTTTCTCCTCCCCTGCGGATGCGGTGTGGACATTTCGGTTACCTCCTCCCAGGCGGGTGGGCTGGCGACCTGCCCCGCCTGCGGCCGCGAGGAACCTGTGCCACGATTGCGGGATTTGGGGAAGTTGCGTGCGGCAGCAGCGCCCCGCGGGAAGGGGGATGTCGGCGCTTCCCGGCGCTGGACGGGGATGCACACGCTCGTCCTGGCTGGCAGCCTGCTGGCCGCCACGGCCGGGCTGCTGTCGCTGTCGTTCACCCCTCCTGAGGTCGAGATGTTTGACGACGCCACGATCAGGTCGTCGGCCATGCGGGCACCGACCGACGAGGTCTACTCGGCCTGGGCCACGCGCCTCGTCCACGCATCGGTCGATCGGCCGCCGACGGAGATGGAGGCGAAATCGAAGGCCCGGTCGGACTACTACCACACCCTGCGCAACGGCCTCCGCACCGCGGCCGCCGTGGGCGCCCTGGCGGCTTTGGCAGGAGGCCTCGGCGTCCTCTTCTCTGCGCGGAAGGTCGACGGTCGATGAAGGCCGCCTTCATCACCCGCACAGGTCCCCCGGACGTGATCGAGGTCGGCAGCCTTCCCGATCCTGTCCCGGGGCCACGCGAGGCGCTCGTGCGCGTCCGGGCCTGCGCCGTCAATCCGATCGACACCTACGTTCGCGCCGGAGCGGTGGCCTTCCCGCTCCCGTTTCCGTTTGTCGTGGGCTGCGATCTGGCCGGCGAAGTTGTCGCGGTCGGGAAGGAAGTCCATTCGCTCCGCCCCGGTATGCGTGTCTGGGGCTCCAACCAGGGGCTGCTCGGGCGACAGGGAACGTTCGCTGAACTTGCGGCCATCGACGAACGTTGGCTCTACCCCACCCCTGATTCGGTCAGCGACCGGGATGCGGCAGCGGCGGCCCTCGTGTCGATCACGGCCCATCTCGGGCTGGTCACCCATGCCCAGCTCGAGCCGGGGGAGATGCTGTTCGTCAATGGGGCGTCGGGGGGAGTGGGGAGCGCCGTGGTACAGGTGGCGCGAGCGCTCGGAGCCCGCTCGATCGGCACCGCCGGCACGGAGGAGAAGCGAGCGAGGGTACGGAGCCTGGGGGCCGATGAGGTCTTCGATTACCGTCGCGACGATCTCGTCGAGGCGGCCCGTGCTACAGCTCCCAACGGCATCGATGTCTACTGGGAAACCCAACGCGAGCCGATGTTCGACCGGGCCATCGGCCTGCTCGCCGACGGGGGAAGGATTGTCCTCATGGCGGGGCGCGACGCGCGGACGCCATTCCCCGTCGGGCCGTTCTACGTCAAGGGATGCCGGATGGTCGGGTTTGCGATGTTCAAGGCCGATTGGCGGCTCCAGGCCGCGGCGGCGCTCGACATCAATCGCTGGATGGCGGCGGGGCGCTTGCGGGTGCCGATCGCCCGCGTGCTGCCGCTCGACCAGACGTCGCTGGCCCACGCGCTTCAGGAAGCGTCGACCGTAGCGAGGATCGGCGTCCTCGACGGCAAACTCGTCATCGAGCCCTGACCATTGTGCGGAATGGTATCCGAACAGCAAAGGAGGGGCGATGAGGCATCGATCGGGAGATGATCGCCCGCCCGCGGCCCGCCGGCGATGGCTGGTCACGGTCGCCGCCGCAGCAGCCGCTCGGGGCGTGACGTCCTCGATGCCGGCTTCCGCACAGGCACCGAGGCCGCCGGCCATCAAGTCGCCGGGCGGGATCCGCACCGGGATCTTCGGCCTCGAGGCGAAGGGAAACCGCTTCGTCTACGTCTTCGACCGATCGGCGAGCATGGCGGAGCCGGCTGGTCGGCCGCTGGCCGCGGCGAAGCAGGAGTTGATCCGGAGCATCGACGAACTCGGCGACGTGCAGCAGTTCTACGTCATCTTCTACAACGACCGTCTCCACGTCTTCTCCCCGGCCGGGAGCCGGGGACGGCTCGTCTTCGCCACCGAGGAGAATCGGCGCGCGGCCCGGAGGTTTGTCGAGGGGGTGCGGGCCGACGGCGGCACGCGGCACGCGGAAGCCCTCGCTGCGGCCTTCCGGCTCGCCCCGGACGTGGTCTTCCTCCTCACCGATGCCGACGCGAAGGACGATCTCACCGACGCCGAACTCGAACGGCTTTCCCGGCTCGGCAGCGGGAGCCGCTGCATGGTCGTGCAGTTCGGCGATGAGTCGCGTCGCAGCCCGCGGCTCGCCGACCTCGCCGCCCGGTGTGGCGGTGCCTACCGGATCCTGAACCTCGAAGGCGAGCCAGTTGCCCGCGAGCCAGTTGCCCGCGAGCCAGGCGAAGCCGCCGATGAGGCCGACACCGAGGATCAGTTGGGCCGGTAGCCCTTGTTGAAGCTTTGAGCCCGCGCGGAACGCGTGGCGGGCGCTGTGGCCGTGGCGCGCGTGGTGGCGGGGCGCGGCTGGGGAGCACGGGGCGCCTGGGCCGTCGTGGTGGCCGGAGCGACGCTCGTGTCACGCCCGCTCGGCAGCATTCGCGGAGCTTCGGCGGCGGTGTCGCGGACGGTCACTGAGCGCTCAGCAACCGCCGTCGCTGTCGTGACGCGGCTGGAGAGTCCGGCAGGGGTATCCTCGGATCGAGTGGCGATCTCGTCTGTCAGCGCCGAGCGGTTCGGGACCGCCAGCGCCTGGATCACCGAAGATCGCGGGCGGAGGGCGGTCCGCAACGGCGAAGATGGGGTGTTGCCGACGTCGGCCACCGAGGGCGTCGCCTCGACGGTCGCCTGGGGAGCGGGCGGGATGCTGGCCAGGGCGATCCGCGCGGTGGGGGCATCGGCTTCAAGGGCGCGGGGATCCTGCGTTGGCTGTGGCTCGACGGGCGGCGCCGTCGTGGCGATCGGGGCCGAGACCACAGGTGCAGTCGGTGCCACGGGCTCTGGCCGCGGGACGCTTGCGGCCACGGCGGCGCCGGGCGTGACCGGATCGGCGGTGGGCGTGGTGGGGATGTTCGACGTGATGGGCGTGGTGGTGACCTGCGCCTGGGGCGGGGCAGTGGTCGTCCCGGTGGCAAACGTCGTCGACACTGTGGTGACCGTGGCCACCCGTGCCGTCGGGGGCGTGGTGGTTGCGGGGGTGGGCGTTACCGGGGAAGCCGAGGCGGTGGGCCTCGCTTCCCAGAGATCCCGTTCCGGTTCGCGACTGGGAGGCGGTGTGGGCGATGCCACCGCGAGCGGCCGGGCCACCGCTTCGACCGCTGCCGCGTCTGCCCGGCCGAGTTGCACCGCAAGGATCGGCTGCCCTTCCCGGAGCGGGTGACGGACGATGAGGTTGTCGAGATCGTCGGTGACGCGCATCGCCGACGAAGGGACCATCGCCTTCGGCCAGTCGCGCAAGCCCACATCCCATACCGTCACAGGAGCCCCTGCCGGCAGGCCGCGGAGGGCGACGAGGATCGACTCGCTCTCCACCTGCGGCTTGGCCTGCGCGAGGTGGGTGTCGAGGGCGCTGTTGAGGCCGAACGCCGCCGCGGCACCGGCCACGATCGCGGCACCGAACACCGTGTAGGGCTGGGGCCGATGTGCCCTGGCAGGGGCCGATGTCTTCGTCATGGAATGTGCATCCCTGCGGGAGGCTCCGTGCTCCACCCGGGCGATCCCCGGGAGGAAGAGAGAGCTCTTCGCTATCGAATCGGCTCCGTCGCCGTCCGCGCGCCAAGCCGCTCGTCGGCGCAGTCGCGTCTTGCCGGATCGCCGCATCTTGCCGGGGCGATTCGCGGGGGCGGCGCGTCATCGCCCTCCCAGCTTGCCTCGATTGCCGAGGGCCGGTCAGTCGGTCGCGGAGGCGGAGGCGGTCGGTGCGGCGTCGGCATCGCCGGATGACGCCAGGGCGTCGGTCGCCTGCGCCGTGATGAACATCGGATCGACGCCCGGAGCGAGGGGGCGGAGGGCGAGGAGACGGGTCTCGGCACGCCCCGGCGACCGGGGGCGGAAGAGGGCATCGCCGACCGACGCTCCCTGGTCGCCGGCGGGGCCGACGATGAGGAGGCCATCGGCGGGGACGGTCACCTCGCACCGCAACCGATCGAGGACCCGCTTCCGCTGGCTCGTCTCGATCTTGAACGCGCCATCCTCCCCCACGAACGAGCGCTCCATCGGGCCGTGGCGGATCACCGGCACGAGATCGACGCGGACACGCCCATCCGCCGCAGGCCATGCCTTGAGGGTGAAGTGGGGAACGGCGTCGGCATAGTTGGCCCCACGGAGGCCATCCTCCTCCTGTTCGAGAACGACCAGATCGGGGATCGACTTCAGCGACACAAGCTCGCTCTCGCGGCCTGGGAGGAGCCGGAGGACGCGCCGCACCACTGGGGGATTGGCGTCGGCGGTGTTGACGGGGGGAGGAGGGCCTCCGTCGCCGGCGCTGACGGGAGGCTCGAGGGCGGCAAGGATCGGCTCCGGGAGCTGCCCGAGGAGGATCCCGGCGCGGAGGCCGTTGGCGGCGAGTCGACGCCGGACCGTCTCATCGACGAGCTGCTCGTCGACGCGGGCCCAGAGATCGTCATGCCCGGTATGATCCTGCTCGCAGCGGAGGAAGAAAACCTCGATGGGGAGCGTCTGGGCGACAGGCCGCTTCGCCACGCCCCCCGCGGCGCCGGCCGACTTCGGCAATCGGTCCGTGAGGAGGGTGTCGATCGTCGGCGCGGAGACGCATCCCGCCGCCGCCAGCAAGGCGGCCAGGAAGAGCGACGTCAGACCTCTCACGCGGATCGCCATGCGCAAGGCATCGCAGCCAAAGGGGGAAGAACGACAGGAACCCGGGGCGTGCCCGAGGGGGCGGAGGGTAGGCCCGGGGGCGGAGAGCGTCAACGCGGCCCGAGGCGAGCTCCAGAAGGGGCTTTTCCAAAAGCCACCAAAGCCCCCAGGCTGCCCGCGCTTACGACACCGCTTTGACGGCGCTTGCGAAGATCGCCAGGCCGGCGCCGAAGGCGTCGCCGTCGAGACGGCCGTTCCAGGAGGGATGCTGGGTGGCGACGAGGAACCGCTCGGGGTGGGGCATGAGGCCGAACACGCGGCCGGTCGGATCGCAGACTCCGGCCACGTCGCCGGCCGAGCCGTTGGGATTCGTCGGCTGCCCCGTGGCGTCGGTCGTGTAGCGGAGGACGAGCTGCCCCGCCGCAGCGAGCGCGTCGAGATCAGCGGCACACCTAGTGACGAAGCGCCCTTCGCCATGGGCCACCGGGAGGTCGAAGGGCTGATCGAGCCCCTGGAGCATGGCGCATTTGCCAGGCTTCGCCGCGAGGCGGACCCACTGATCGGTGAACTGCCCTGAACGGTTGTGGGCAAGCGAGGCCCGCGGCTTCCCGTCGGGATCGGCGACGAGCATCCCCGTCTGCATGAGCACCTGGAAGCCGTTGCAGATCCCGAGCACGAGGCCACCGCGGTCGCGGAAGCGGGCGAGGAGATCGCCGAGCCGGGTCTTCAGTTCGAGGGCGAGGATTCGGCCGCTGGCGATGTCGTCGCCGTAGGAGAAGCCGCCGGGGATGCAGAGGATCTGGTAGTCGTCGGCAAGCGACGGCTTCTCTGCCAAGGCGTGAACATGGACCCGCTTGGCAATCGCCCCGGCCCGCTCGAAGGCGTGGACGGTCTCATGATCGCAGTTCGTGCCCGGGGCACGGAGGACGAGAACACGGGGGGAGAGCATGCTGGAATCCCTGGCGACGGGGCGATCGGGAACGGGTCAAAACGGGTGATGGAAACGCTACGAAAGGGAGGCGGCTCTCAGGGGAGCGCCGCAGGGGTCATGTCGAGGCCTGACGCGACCGCCAAGCACGGGCCAGACGGTCGATCGCCACGGATTCGTCCGCGCCGAAGCAGCCGGTGATCGTGACTTCGGGGGCCGTGACGACCTCCCCCACCCACGCCCAGGGGATGCCCTCGAGCCATTCCCCCATCCGGCCGGCTGATGCGGCGTCGACTTCGCAGACGAACCGACAGGGGGATTCGGCAAAGGCGATCGTGAGATCGGCATGCCGCTCCTGGCCCCCTTCGAGGAGCGTCGGCACCTTGCCGAGATCGATCGTCGCCCCGATGCCGCCGCCGATCGCCATCTCCGCCACCGCAGCGAGAAGACCGCCATCAGAGACGTCGTGGCAGGCGAGGATCCCCCCGTCGCGGATCGCGCCGGCGAGATGCCGGAAGGTCTTCCGGCACGACGGCGCGTGGATCGTCGGCACGGCGCCACCGGTGACGACGCCGAGCGCTTCGAGTTGGCTCCCGGCGAGGTCGTCCCGAGTGAGGCCGATCACCGCCAGCCGACTGCCTGGTCGCTTCAGGTCGGGGGTGACCACGCGGCGGACGTCGTCGACCTGCCCCATCGCCGTCGCCAGGAGTGTCGGCGGGATCGACAGTTCACGCGGCTTGCCCGCGGCATCGGTCCAGGCGAAGACGTTGTTGAGGCTGTCCTTCCCGGAGACGAACGGCGCGCCGAGATCGACGGCGACGTCGTGACAGGCCCGGCAGGCCTCGACGAGCGTGCCGAGCGACTCCGGCCGGCGCGTGTCGCCCCAGCAGAAGTTGTCGAGCAGCGCGATGCGGTCGGGATCGGCGCCGGCGGCGACGACATTCGCCACCGCCTCGATGATCCCACCGGCGGCCATCTGCCACGGATCGAGCGGCCCGATCCTGTGGCGAAGGCCCACACCAAGGGCGATCCCCCGGTCGCGGCCGAGCACGCCGCGGACGACCGTGGCATCGGCAGGGCCCTCCCCGGGGCCGAGGAGTGGCTTGACGACGCTGCACCCCTGCACTTCATGGTCGTACTGGCGAATGATCCATTCCTTGCTCGCCACATCGGGGGCGGCGAGGATCTCGAGGAGCGTGGCGCCCAGCGACGCAGTCGACGCGCTCCAGGCGGGCGCTGTCGCGGGGAGTGGCACGTATCGCGACTGGAGTCGCTGGCGGGGACGCCCTTCGTGGAGGAAGTGGCAGTCGAGCGCGCCGGCAACCCGCCCCGCCCACTTGAGCTCGATCCGGCCGTCCCCGGTGAACGTCCCGATCGCCGTCGCCTCGACCCCTTCGTCGGCGGCGATTCGGGCGAGCTTCTCCCAGTCGCCGGGGGCGACGGCGAGCACCATCCGCTCCTGGGCCTCGGAGATCCACACCTCCGTCGCCGACAGCCCCTCGTATTTCAGCGGCACCTTGTCGAGGTCGACGGTCGCCCCGAGGCTCGCCCCCATTTCGCCGACGGCGCTGGAGAGGCCACCGGCCCCGCAATCGGTGATGGCGTGGAACAGGCGCTGGCGCGAGGCTTCGAGGATGAACTCCACGAGCATCTTCTCGTTGATCGCGTGACCGATCTGCACCGACCCGCCCGACTGCGATTCGCTGTCGCTGGTCAGTTCGATGCTCGAGAAGGTCGCGCCATGGATTCCGTCGCGCCCCGTGCGGCCACCGGCCACGACGACCAGATCCCCTTTTCGGACCTCCGCTTGGGCGGAGTTGCGCGGCATGATCCCCACCGTTCCGCAGAACACCAGCGGGTTGCAGAGGTAGCCGGGGTGGAAGGCGACGGCGCCGGCGATCGTAGGGATCCCCATTCGGTTGCCGTAGTCGCGCACGCCGGCCACGACCCCCGCGAGGAGCCGTTGGGGCGGGATCACCCCCGGCGGCAGTTCGGCGGCCGGCGTGTCAGGGGCCGCAACACAGAAGACATCGAGGTTGGCGATCGGCTTCGCGCCGAGGCCGGTGCCGAGGACGTCGCGGATCACCCCGCCGAGGCCGGTGGCGGCACCGCCGTACGGCTCGATCGCCGAGGGGTGGTTGTGGGTCTCGACCTTGATGCAGATGTCGTGATCGCCGTCGAAGCGGACGACGCCGGAGTTGTCGCGGAACACACTCACGCACCAGTCGCCCCGGCCGAGGGCCTCGCGAACCTCCCGCGTCGCGGCAAACACCGTCTCCTTGAGAAGGTTGTCGTAGCGGACGGCGCCGGCGGGCCCCTCGTGGTCGATCGGGCTGCCGAGCGTCTTGTGGCAGCAGTGCTCGCTCCACGTCTGGGCGATCGTCTCGAGCTCGATCTCGAGCGGCGTCCGACCGAGGGCGGCGAAATGATCGCGGACGGCCGCAAGCTCGAGGGGGGACAGCGCCAGGCAACGCTCGCGGCTGAGCTTCGCAAGCGCCGCTTCGTCGAGCCCTTCAAGCGGCACTTCGACCTCCGTGAACGCCCACGGCCGTCCACCGGAAAGGGCCCGCAGGGGGAGGGGGCCGACGACGACATCGTGGATCGCGTCGCTTGCCAGCAGCTTCCACGCCAGCCGTTCGGCATCGGCCCGGGGGAGCTCCGGGAGCCAGTATTTCTTCACGCTCCGCACGGCCACTGCCTCGAGCCCCAGCAGCCGCATCGCCTCGAGCACGCTCTGGGCCGCAGGGTCGGTGACGCCCGGCTTGGGGAGAACATGGAGGGGAAAAGGAAGCGTTGCGGCGGGGGGCGTGTCGGCGGCGTCGGGGGCCGACGACGCGGCGCCTGTGAGCTCGAGGATCGTGAACTGCTCCGTCACCGGATCGGCCAGCAGCGACGCGGCAACGCGCTCGAGATCGCTCCTCGACAGCTCCCCTTCGATGAGCCATGCGGTGACGGCGCGCGCCGACGTGCAGGCGATGATGCCGAGGTCGGCGGCGCCCTTCACCACAGCGCGGGCGGCATGGTCGTTGGCGGAATCGGCGGACAGGACGTCAACTTCCCACAGCATCACGGCGTTCCTTGGCCCGTTGAAGAAGATCGAGGAGAGTCTTGCGATCGCCGGCTTCGAGCGCCTCGATGAGGCGGTCGGAGATTCGGCGGACCCGGGCCAGCGCCCGGGCGACCTCGGCAGCGTTGTCGAGAAGGATGTCGGCCCACAGGGCCGGATCCCCGGCGGCGATCCGTGTGCTGTCGCGCCAGCCACCGGCCGTGAAGCGGGTGACGTCTGCCGGCGTCGCCGCCGCGAGGGCCGCGGCGATGAGGTGCGGGGCGTGGCTGGTGGCGGCGAGGATCCGGTCGTGGACCTTCGGCGGCATGAGGAACACCGTCGAGCCGAGGGCCGACCAGAACTCCGCCACCTGGGAGGCGTCGCTCTCCGGGGTTCCCTTGGCGGGCGTGACGACGGTCAGACGTCCCTCGAACAGGCCGGCGTCGGCGGCTACGGGGCCACGGCGGTGGCTGCCGGCGATCGGATGGGCCCCGACAAACCGGCAGCGGCGGCTCTTCCGGCGCCGCTCCCAGCGGGCCACGATCGAGCCCTTCGTGCTCCCGGCATCGGTGAGGAGCGTGCCCGGACGGGCGGCTTCGTCGATTCGATCGAGGAGGGGGCCGATCGTCGACACGGCTGAGGCGACGACGACCAGATCGGCCTGGGCGACCCCGGCGGCGAGGTCGGTCGTCGTCTCGTCGACGATCCCGCGCTGCCGCGCTTCGGCCAGCGACGCGGGGGTGCGGCCGACGCCGATGACGTGGCCGACGAGGCGGCGGGCCTTGAGGGCCAAGCCAACCGACCCGCCGATCAGTCCCACTCCCACGATCGCGACGCTCGGCCACGGCGGGGATGACTGCCTGGGGGCCTTCATGAGCGATGGCGTCAGGGGGCTTTCGGGCGGCGGGACGGGCGATGGTTGCACGACGGAAGTCGGCATGCCCGGAGGGCGTTTTCTACCAGATGCCGGGGCGATGTGTTAGGGTCGGGCCCAGAGGGGGCATCAGGGGCGTTTTCGTCCCGGCGGGTGATCGCCCGGAAGGCTTTTTCCGAGGGCAAGGACCATGGCTTTCACGACCCAGATGCCAACCAAACTCCTGGCCGGCATCCTCGGCCGGATGGCGATGTCGCTCGCCGCCGGAGTCGGGGTGCGGAGGGCGTGGAAGGGGGAGGTGGAACGCGTGCCGAGGCGCTGGCGCGGCGCCATGGAAAGCGTCAGCCAGGCCCTCGGTCGAGGGGAGAGCCTGTCGGCGGCAATGGCCCAGGCTGACGATGCCTTTCCGCCGTTGGTCCGCGCGATGGTCGCCGTCGGCGATCGCACCGGCCACGAGGCGGAGACGCTCCGCGAACTCTCCGCCATCCTCGAACACGCAGTGCGGACACGCCGCGAACTGCTCCGTGGGCTCGTCTGGCCCGCGTTCCAGTTGGTGATCGCAATCCTCGTCGTCGGCTTCCTGATCTGGGTGGCGGGGGGGATTCGCGACGAGCGCGGCGCGCCGATCGACATCCTCGGCTTCGGCCTTGTCGGCTCTGCCGGGCTGGCGGCCTACTCTTCGATCGTGGCCCTCCTGGCGATCGCGGGGTTTGTCGGCGGCCGGCTGGCCGTCGCGAGTTGGCAGCGCAACGGCATCGTCCGCCGCCTGCTCACGCCGCTGCCGGTGATCGGCACGGCGGCCCGGGCTGCCGAAGCGGCGGCCTGGTGCCGGGCGGCGAGCCTCGCAAGCGGAGCGGGCCTCGATGCCGGGAGCCTCGTCCGGCTTGGCGCCTCGGTGGCGCCGGGAATCCCCCTCGACGCCGACCGGGTCGAGCGGCGTCTCCGGGAAGGGGCGACCCTCGCCGACACGCTCCGGGAAAGTGGCGGCTTTCCACGAACGATCATCGAGGGAGTGATGGCCGGCGAACTCACCGGCAACACGGCCGAGGTCCTCGATCGGCTCGCGCGGGATTCCGATGAGGAGGCCCGTCGCGCGTTCCATGCCGCCGCCCAACTGGCAGGATTTCTCGTCTGGGGGATCGTTGCGGCCGGAATCGTCTTTGTCATCTTCCGCATTTTCTCTTTTTACGTGGGAGCCATTCAGGCTGCCGCCGGTGGACGATGATGGAGGTGGAATCGAGGAGGCCGAACGGGTTCGGCCGGCCATGCGTCGAGGGCCCGACCGTGATCTGCCCGTTGCCGACTTTTCGCCTCCTCCTCGCGGCGGCCGTCATGGCCTTCGCCGCGCTGCCGGGCCGTGCCGCCGACGACGGTGCCGCGGCCCAGGGGGAGGAGCCCGGCGGGGATGATGGAGGCGCGGCCCGCTCTCCGGGCGCCGGCCCCTCCTCGCAGCAGGTGTTCATGGCGGAGCGGGGGCTCGTCCGCTACCGCGGGGCCTGGCGGACCAGTCAGGAGATCGAACTCCTCGAGCGGTCGGAGCGGGAGACGGTCGCCCAGAAGCAATGGGGGCCGCGGCTCGAGAAACTGCGTCGCCGGCTCGACGACCCCGCCACGTCAGCGACGGCCGCCGAGGAGCTCCGCGAGATCGTCGATCCGGCGGCGGTGCCGGCGCTCGCCGCGGCGGTAGCCCGTGAGGGGGTGCCCCAGGTGCGCGCCTTTCTCCTCGAGGCGCTCGCCCGCATCGGGTCGCCCGACGCGATCGCGGTCATCCTCCAGGTGGCCATCGACCATGCAGACCCCGACACCCGCCTGACAGCCGTCGAACGCCTCCAGGCGATCGGCCCACGGATTGCCGAGCCTGCGTGTGTTGCCGCCCTCGGCGGGGCTGACAATGCCCGCGTCAACCGCGCTGCCGAGGTGATCGGAGCTCTCGGGCTCTCCGGGACGGCGGCGGCGCTCGTCGAGGCCCTCGAGACCGAGCATGTCGTCATCGCTTCTGATGGCCGCCAGGCAGGGCAAACAAGCGTTGCCTTCGGCAATTCCGGCGGGGAGGGGCTAGCGCTCGGCGGGGGACCGAAACGAGGCAAGGTGCGGCTGCGGAACGAGGCGGCCCTGGGGGCGCTTGTCCGGATCACCGGCCAGGATTTCCAGTGGAATCTCCCGGCGTGGCGGCAGTGGCTGGCGAGCCAAGAGCTTGCCGAGCCTGTCGATCTCCGCCGCGGCCGCTGACGGCCAAGGTCAGGCGGCCGGTTTGGGGCGGCCCTCTTCAGGCGGCCTGACGGGCGCGGCGCGGGAACCATTCCGGCTCGAGGACAAGCAGCGCTACCCGGTTTTCCAGGTTTGGTCGGAAGACGACCAAGAGAAGCACCGGGAGAAACCAGGCGAGAAACAAGCCGCCGTCGTGGGCCTTCCAGAACTGGCTCCCGATGAGGACCGCGGCGGTGCAACTCATCAGCGTGCCGAGGTTCTTCGGCGAGGGCCAGATCGCGAGCGTGGCCATCATGGCGACGAAGGCCGCGAGCACCGGGAGCCGGAAGACGGCGTCGTTGGCCGGCAGGGCCCAGAATCCCTCGAGCGTGACCTCGTTGGGGAAGATCCAGCCGAACATCTGCCGGAGTTGACCGGCGAAGGCTGTAGGATCGGCCGTCTTCCACCAGAGGGCAGCGACGAGCAACGCCAGGGCGACAGCGACGCCGACGGCAAACCGGCGGATGCCACGCTCCCAGTAGAAGCTGCACCACAGGGGGAGGAGGAAGACGGGATAGTAGGTCGTACCCATCGCCATCCCGATGAGGAAGCCCGAGGCGAGGGGGAGGCGGTAGGTGGCGATCGCCCAGATCACCAGCGCCCCCGGCAGGGCGTGGTCGACCCTTCCGGTCATGATCGCCGTGTACGGGAGGAGGAGGTAGAGCACGGCCGCGGCGATCCCGAGGCGGGCGTTCTCGAAGTGCCGCCAGCCGGTGAAGACCATCCCCGCGACGATCGCCAGCTGCGAGAGGATCGCCATCACGCGGGCGGTGGTCTCATTGACGATCCTGGCGTCGCCGGCAGCCTCGACGGTCCCTTGGCCGTCGGCCTCGGGGGAGAAGATTCGCTGCGCCGAGATCCGAGGCAGGAGGAAGAGAAGCGGATAGCCGGGCCCGAGTCGCTCGAGGGGATCGGCTTCGTCCCGCGCCTCGACTGGCTCGATTCTGGGGGCGGCAGCGGCGGCCGCCGCGACGTCGGATTGCTGGGGGCGCGACGTGATCACGTTGGCCAGCAGGAACACGAGGAGCGAACTCCCCAGAAACACCAACCCACCGGTGGTGAGGTTCGGCTCGAGGAGCGGCCGGCGGACCATCATCGAGTCGAACAGCATCCGCACCAGGAACGCCGCTGACACCGAGAACAGCCAGATGTAGCCGAGCTGGAGCGCCGCTTGATTGGCCCGGAAGCTTCCGTATTCCACCGCCAGCAATCCAGGCGCGAACAGGATCAGGCCGACGAGATCGAGGTTCCGCACGCTCCAGACGCGGTTGAACTTGAAGAACAGCGCGATCGAGAGGAGCGACGAGAGGTAGAACCACGTCGTTGGATTGACGCGGTAGTAGTGGAACAGGATGTCGCTCATGCACACGCTCGTGGGCAGGGCCCCGTCCCGGCCCTGGATTCCAGCCTCCGCGCCAGCGCCCTGTTCATGGCTGCTCGGGGGCGCCGCTCAGGGCCTTCGGTGGCTCCATGCCGGTGATCCGGCGGGCACCGCGGTCGGGGGACGGCGCCGGGATCCACCCCGTCAGGGTACGGCGTGGACCCTCCTTTTGAAAGCCTTGGCCCCGGAGGACGATCGTGGCGGGGCCGAGCCCGGGGTTGCGCCGATCCAAAAAGCCGGGGGCCGGGGCGGGGTTCACCCCGCCCCGGCCCCACCGGGATCATCGCTTGTGCTGCCGGATTGCGGCCCCAACGAGCCTCGTCATCAGCAGCTCAGGAGTTGTCAGTCGGCGTTCGCCGTCTCGCCGCCGGCCCGGGTGACGAGCGCGGCGTAGATGCGGATCGTCACGTCGCTCGAGAGGAGTCGGACCGATCCATCACCGAACACATGGTTGGCACCGGCCGAGTGGAAGGCATATGGCTCGCTGGTCCCCTCGGTGCCGTAGACCGGCCCGCGGTAGGGACCAGTCTCGACGCTCTCACCGTTGGTGATGTTGAGGGCGCCAGTGGCATTTCCTCCGCCGAAGAGCGTGCCGTCGGCGGACGAGCCGTCGAAGGCGAAGTCGCTCGCCGGGCGGCACCAGCCGCCGCCGTTGATCCGCCGGACCGGGAACGCTCCGGAGGCGTTGTCAGCTTTCTTGCCACGGGTCCACTTGTAGGGCCGGCCGGCCGATTCGGCGATCGCGATCGTCTTCGACGTGCCGTCGATGCAGTCAGCCAGACGCACCTTGACAGTGCCGTTGTAATCCTTCGGCATGAAGCCATCGGCCGGGCCCGACTTCTGCGCTCCCTGAGCGACGTTGTGGGCGACATCGGCGCGGTTGTCGCTGATCGTGCCGCCATTGGCCAGACGCGAGTCGACGAAAATCGTCGGCGAGTAATCGGTCGTGGCGGTGAACAGGCCGACGGTGGCAAAGCCGTTGCCGGCCGCGTTGACGGCGGCCTTGATGTCGCTGACGGGGTAGCCGCTCGGCGTGGAGCTCGTTTCGGGGTCGCCGTCGAAATTGTTGCTCGACGGCGCCGACGGGCACTCGAACGTCTGCAGGCGGGTCATCGCGAGAACGGCGTTGGGGATCAGGAAGCCCCCGGCGGTGTTCGCCGTCACGCTGCTCCAGTTCTGCGCGAAGTCCCAGCGGTTGCCGAGGTTGCCTTCTTCGAAGAAGGGGAGGAGTCGCGTCACCCAGGCGACCCGCGCCGCGCCGTTGTTGGGCCGGTAGCTGTTGGGGAGGGTGCGTTTCGAGCTTTCGTGATTGAGGATTCCCAAGCCGATCTGCTTGAGGTTGTTGGAGCACTTCGAACGGTTGGCGGCTTCACGGGCAGCCTGGACGGCTGGCAGGAGCAGCCCGACAAGGGTGCCGATGATCGCGATCACCACGAGCAGCTCGACGAGCGTGAACGCCCGACGTGCGGGAACGGAGCGGATGGACATGGGAGTTCCTCGAGGGAAGGGGACGAAGGGAAATCGGAACGAATGGGAGAGGGGCTGGGGGCCTGATCGGGGCGAACCTGATCGGGGCGGGCCAGCCGGCAGTGAGAGGGACCAGGAAACGAGGACGGAACGAAAGGCTCAGCGGAGCCGTCGCTTCCCTCCGGTCATTCCGGTCGGTACTGCAGACGGAGAGGAAATCGGCTTTTGACGATTGTGACTTGATGTTTATCGAATCGGTCAACAAGGTTGTCATTCGTATCTTATCAATACGATCGTCGTGGTCAAGATTATTTCTGGCGTCTTTTTTCCCAGGGTTTTTCGATCCGGGGAACCTTTCCCAGAGGGGGAGAGGGGAGAGAGGTGGAATCTTCCGCCGGACACATCGGTGCGGCGGGCGGGGGAGGGGAGAGGCTGGAAACGGGGCCTCAGCCGGGAACCAAGGGTCTCAGCGTTGCTCGCCCTGCGTCAGGCGGGTCTTTTCCGTCCGCTCGATCTGGACCACGACCCCGTCCTGGACGATCGCCAGAACAGACCCATACCGGAGGCCCCGGAGGGCGTCATCGATCCGGTCAATGGCGGGGTGCCGGGGCGGGGCTTGCCCAGCCTGAGGAGACGAGGCATCGTCTTTCGGCGAAACGGAGGGGGGCTGGCTGCTCATGGATGGAGTCGACTCATGTCAGGGGCAGAGGGGGAAGCGTCAGATGACATATTCCGGATCGGGCAGAAACACACGGACATGGCGCGGCGTGATCGACACCGATTCGCCCGGCTGGAGGCCGAGCTCGCGGGCCGCCGCCGAGGGGAGATCGACGTGGAGATCGCTGCCTCCCTGCCTCGGCTGGCAGGTGATGCGAGTGATCGGGCCGGTGCGTGTCTGGCGGAGCACCGTCGCTGCGAGGCTCGTGCCCGCATGGGCTTCCGACGTGCCGCCGGAAGGGGCGCGGGCGATGTCGAGCTCGTGGGGACGGAGGTAGACACGGGCCTCACGGGCCTGGGCATGGGGGTAATCGGGATAGTCGATCGGCACGCCATGCCAGAAGGCCCGGCCGTTCTCCACCCGGCCGTGGTAGACGTTGACATTGCCGAGGAAGTCCATCACGAACGGCGTTGCCGGCTTGTCGAAGACCTCTTCGGGCTTGCCGCGCTGCTCGACGTGGCCCTCGTTCATGACCACGACGTCGTCGGCCAGCTCAAAGGCCTCTTCTTGATCGTGGGTTACGAACACCGTCGTCATGCCGATCTCGTCGTGGAGGCGGCGGAGCCACTGCCGCAGTTCGACCCGCACCTTCGCGTCGAGCGCCCCGAACGGCTCGTCGAGGAGGAGGATCCGCGGGCGGATTGCGAGGGCCCGGGCGAGGGCTACCCGCTGGCGCTGGCCGCCGGAGAGCTGCGCTGGCTTCCGCGAGCCGAGGTTGTCGAGACGCACCAGATGGAGCAGCTCGTCGACCCGGGCCTTGACCTCGGCCTGCGGGGCTTTCCGCACCCGCATCCCGAAGGCGATGTTTTCAAACA
>CAMCCR010000006.1 GCA_945873085.1 Candidatus Kuenenia stuttgartensis
GGCGAGCAGCGCCGCCGAACTGGCGGTATTGTTGCCCGGCACGGGCCAGGGCACCAACCCCAGCCCCACGACGAGAACCTGGTTTGTCGGCCAGCGGAAGCGCTCCCCGACCCGGACGGCCGAGACCTGCGGCACCTCGATCTGGGCCCGCTGGCGATCGGGGGTCGGAAGCGTGACCGGCACGATCGCCATCCGCTCGACTTGATCGATCCGACAGCGGATGACCGCCTCGACGGCACTGCCATCGCGGCTCAGAAGCGGTTGGACGTCGAGGGTGATCCCCTCGTCGCAAGCAGCTGAGAGCGACTGCCACCCCGGGGGCGCCTGCAATGGCTGGATCTCCTGGACGTAGGGCCGCTTCCGTCCGCCGGCGAGCACCGCCGGAAGGCCATTGGCCGCCTGCACGGCGCCGGTGGGAAGCTCGGCGCAGTCGCCGCGCCGGCGGAACATCGCCAGAAGTGTCGCCGCCTCCTCGCGCGACATGATCCAAGCCTGGACGCCGGGCGTTGCCGCCGGAATCCCGTGGAGCAGAGCGCGGGCATCGTTCCGCCACGACGGCGTGCCCACCCCCATCACCCTGACGGCGAAGCGGTGGGGAGTATCAGCCCCGGTGGTGAACCGCGCCACGATCTCCTCGACGCGCTTTTGCATCTCCGGCTCATGGAACACCCGGAGCTGACTTTCGTCGGCCGAGAGCGACGCCGGCACGGCCCCGTGCCAGGCGGCATAGCCGGTCTCTTGGAGGACCCAATCGACGATGTATTTCTGGCTCCCGGGACCGGCCTGCCTGACCCAGGGGGAAATGTCGTGGACGGCAAATGTCTGCCCCGCCTCGGCCGGAAGTTGGGCCACAGACCGGGTCGCGCCGGGCCCGAGCAGCATCGCCACGAGACATGCGGCCCTCGCCGTGACACAAAGAAGGCGGCGGGGAAAAGGCATCGAACGGTCCCCGGGGGAGCGATCCGCAGTCGTCCGGCCGAGACAGCCCGAGCGCCGGAAATACTGCCGATCGGCGGCAGGGTAGGGGGCCCGACGCGCCCACAGCAAGCCGAATCAGCATTCGAGCCGGCCAGGGGGCCGGCCCTTGCTATCGCCTCCGTCCGTCCGGCGTGGCCGCCGCTAGGTGAACCTGGCGAGCACCAGCGATGCGTTGTGCCCACCGAAGCCGAAACTGTTGCTCATCGTGATGTCGACTCGGGCCTCGCGGGCAACCCGGGGGACATAGTCGAGATCGCAGTCGGGATCCGGATTCTCGAGGTTGATCGTCGGCGCGATGACTCCGCGAGCAAGCGTCAATGCACAGACCACCAGTTCAATGCCGCCACTCGCCCCGAGCGTGTGCCCCAGTTGGCTCTTCGTGCTCGACACGGCGAGCCGGGAGGCGTGGGGGCCGAACACCCGCTTCATCGCCACCGTCTCTGCCTTGTCGCCGAGCGGGGTGCTCGTGCCATGGGCGTTGATGTATTGGATGCGGTCGGGCGCGAGCCGGGCATCCTCGAGCGCCAAAGACATCGCTCGTGCCGCACCACGCCCCTCCTCGTCGGGTTGCGTGATGTGGCCGGCGTCGCCGCTGGCCCCATAGCCCATCAGCTCACCATAGATCCGAGCGCCTCGGCGACGGGCATGCTCGAGCTCCTCAAGGACCACCACACCGGCCCCCTCGGCAAGCACGAAACCATCGCGCTCGGCGTCGAACGGCCGACTGGCCCGCTGCGGATCGTCGGTCCTGAACGACAAGGCGCGCATGTTTTGGAAACCGGCCAGGCCCATCGGCGTCAGCGCCGCCTCGCTCCCTCCAGTGACCATCACATCGGCATCGCCGTTCTGGATCGAACGGAGAGCACAGCCGATCGAGTTGCCGGCACTGGCACACGCGGTGGCCACGGCGAAGTTCGGCCCCTTGATGCCGTACATGCTCGAGACATGTCCGCTGCCGGAGTTCACCATCAACTTGGGGATGGTGAACGGGGAGACTTTGTCGATGCCCTTCGTCAGCAGCCGCTCGTGCTGCGTCTCGAACTCCGACAGGCCACCGATCCCGGAGCCGATCACGACGCCACAGCGGTACGGATCCTCGAGGGAGAAGTCAATCCCCGAGTCGGTCACGGCGTCGGCGGCCGATGCCATGGCGAACTGCGTGAAACGATCAAGGCGACGCAAGTCCTTCGGACTTGCGATTCCTTGCTCCTCCGCCTTCCAGGGAACCTCACCAGCGAACTGGATCTTGAAACCACTCACGTCAAATAACGTGATCGGCCCGACCCCACTGTCCCCACGGACGAGGCGTTCCCAAAAGACTTCCACCGGCCGGCCCAAGGATGTGACCACCCCCAAGCCGGTAACGACCGCTCGGCGTTTCATGGAGCCCCGTCAGGACTGGTGCTTCTCGATGAACTCGACCGCCTGACCCACCGTTTGGATCTTCTCGGCAGCGTCATCGGGAATATTGATCTCGAACTCCTCCTCGAGCTCCATCACCAACTCGACGGTGTCGAGCGAGTCGGCACCGAGGTCGCTGATGAACGACGTCTCAGCGGTGATGTTTTCCTTACTGACACCCAACTGCGACGAGACGATCTCGATCACGCGATCTTGGACAGAAGCCACCTTATGAATCCTCCCGGCTCGGCACCCCTAAGAGTGACGGCCCAACGAAACAGAGCAAAACGGACGAAACGCGAGTTTATGACGCAGCAAGGTCCTGGGGCGACGCGTGCGATCCCAGGAAGTGTCGGGCGCCAACGCCTCGACACTGAAATTGTGTCGCGGGCGCCGCTCCTCCACAACCTTTCGGGAGTGTTTCCGAAGTCGGTGAACCCACACCGGCCACCCCAGCCCGAATATCGACGGGGATCGGCACGGTTGGCGAAGATATACCTGCTCCGCCCCCAGACTGTCCAGACCGAACGAACACACCTTTCCCCCCAGCCTACCAGCCGAGCCTCTTGTGCTCCCGCAGGCTCCTCCAAAGGCCCCCTGACGGGGCGCTTTCGAGAGGGGTTTTTTCAGCCGATCATGCCGCCGTCGACCGTGAGCACCTGGGCTGTGATGTAGGCCGACGAGGGAGCCGCGAGAAACAGCACCGCCTCGGCAATCTCCCAGGGCTCACCGATCCGCTTGGCGGGAACTCGCTTCTTCGCCTCCTCGAGCACCAGAGGTCCCAGGGCCGCGGTCATCTCGCTGGCGACGAAGCCTGGCGCCACGGCATTGACGGTCACTTTTCGGCCGGCGAGTTCCTTGGCCACGGTGCGTGTCATACCGATGAGGCCCGCCTTGGAAGCGGAGTAGTTGGCCTGTCCCGGATTGCCGATCTGGCCGACGACGCTCGCCACGTTGATGATCCTCCCGTACCGCTGCTGCATCATCGGCCGGCTCACGGCTCGCATGAACAGGAACGGCCCACGGAGATTCGTGGCGATCACCTCGTCCCACTCCTCGTCGCTCATCCGGGGGAGGAGCGTATCGCGGGTGACGCCGGCATTGTTGACGAGGATGTCAACGCGGCCGAGCTTGGCCACAACCGCTTCGACGACGGCGGCGACGCTCTCCGCCTTCGAAACGTCACAGGAAAACTCCTCTGCCCGGCCGCCGGCGCCACGGATCACGGCCGCTACGTCAGCGATTTTGCCGGCATTGCGGGCGACGAGCGCTACGGTGGCCCCGTTGGCGGCAAGCGTCTCGGCAATCGCCCGGCCGATTCCCTGGGAGGCGCCGGTGACGATCGCCACCTGCCCCGACAAATCGACCTTCAGCCGTGCCGTGGGCCCGTCCTTGGCGTCCGTGTTCCTGCTCATGGCATTCACTCCTCGGTGGATGGTGTGCTGAGGGCATGGCGGGAAAGCCTTCCCCGCCGATCAGTCGATGACTCCGGAGCACGGAACGCTCCGATCGATCCGCTTGGCCAGACCCCGGAGCACCCGCCCCGGACCGACCTCCCAGAGGGAACGGACGCCGAAACCGCCAGCCTCGCCCGCCGCGAGGAGACGCTCCATCGAGCCCTGCCACTCAACCACGCCGACGACTTGTCGGGCGAGCAGGCGGCGGATTTCCTCGGGATCGGTATGGGGCTTGGCGTCGACGTTGCTGACGACGGGAATCCGCGGCGTGCGGATCGGCGTCTGCTCGAGGGCCGCTGCGAGTTTGGCGACGGCGGGCTGCATCAACTCAGTGTGGAAGGCGCCGGCGACGCCGAGCGTCACGCACTTCATCGCTCCGGCGGCGGTCGCCGCGTCGCGGAGCCGCTCGCAGGCTGCCGAGCTCCCGGAGGCGACGACGTTGCCGGGGCAGAGGACGTTGGCCACCTCGAGCACATCCTCCCCGCGGACGTCGTCACACAGCCGCGTGATCCGCTCCCGGTCGAGCCCGAGGACTGCGATCATCGAGCCGGGCCGGGCCTCGGCGCAGGCCTGCATGGCGCGGCCGCGGACATCGACGAGCCGGACGGCGTCGTCGAAATCGATTGCCCCAGCAAAAACCAGCGCCGTGTACTCCCCGAGCGAAAGCCCGGCCGTGACCACCGCTCCGTCGACCGCGCATCCCCCCGGCTTGTCGGCATCCCGGGCGCGGAGCACCTCGAGGAGCGCCAGGCTCGTCACGAGGATCGCCGGTTGGCTGACGGCCGTCGTGTCGAGGGAGTGAGCGGGCCCCGAACGGCAGACGGCCGCGAGGTCGTATCCAAGGAGATCGGCAGCGCGGGCGAAGAGTTGGGCCGCCGACGGATGACCGTCGATCCAGTCCCCGAGCATCCCCACGGCCTGAGCACCCTGGCCGGGAAAAAGGACAGCGACAGCCGACCCACCGGGCGTCACGGCATCGCCACCATCAACGGGGCGGGCCAACGCTCATTCCTCGATTTTTAGAACCGGACGGCCCATGTAATGCCCGCACGTCCCACAGATGTGGTGCGTCGGCACGGCCTTTCCGCAGTTCGAGCAGAAGGTCAACTGACGGGGAGTGAGGAAGTCGTGCGCCCGCCGGGAGCGGGTCTTCTGGTTCGATTGGCGGCGCTTTGGAACGGCCATGAAATCACCTTGGGGACCGGGACGAGTCGAGCCCGAAAATGTAGCCGGACAGGGGGTTGCGGGTCAATCTCCCCTCTGAAGCGGCCCTTTGAAGCCTCTCTCTTCACCGGATCGGGCTGCAGGGCCCTCCCCCTCGACCAATTCGCTTTTTTCCCGGTTCAGAACAGCCTCGCCTGCCCAGTTCCCCCCGGGGAACCGCCGAGATGCTCCTCCCCCCGGGGGGTGAGCTTGCGGCCCCGCGGGGTGCGGACGACGAGTTCGCAGCGGAGGAGGAAGGGCTCCACATCGTCTTCGAGGGTGTCGGGGGCACTGCTCATGGTGTGGGCGATCGCCTCGATCCCCACCGGCCCGCCACCGAACACCCGCTGGATCGTCTCGAGGTAGCGGCGGTCGAAGCTGTCGAGGCCGAGCGCGTCGATCCCCTGCATGTTGAGAGCAGTGCGGGCGATGGCCAGATCGAGCGTTCCCTCCGCCCGGCTCGTGGAATAGTCGCGGATCCAGCGGAGCCGGTTGTTCGCCAGGCGCGGCGTTCCCCGACTGCGGACCGCGATCTCGTCGGCCGTGGCGTCGTCCATCGGCATCGAGAGTTTCGCGGCCGAACGACGGACGATCTCCGCAAGATCCTCCGGGGGATAGAAGTCGAGGTGCTCGCGCATCTGGAAGCGGTCGCGCAAGGGGGCCGAGAGGAGCCCGGGGCGGGTCGTCGCGCCCACGAGCGTGAAGGGGCGCAGCGGCATGTTGATCGTCCGTGCGGCCACGCCATCACCGAGCGTGATGTCGATGCGGAAGTCCTCCATCGCCGGATAGAGGAACTCCTCGACGGCGATCGGGAGACGGTGGATCTCGTCGATGAACAGCACCGTTCCCTCGGCGGCGTTGCTGAGATAGGGCAGGAGGTCCTTGGGCGCCGCCAGCGCCGCTCCGCTAGCGATCTGGAGCGTTGTGCCGAGCTCGCGCGGGATGCAGGTGGCAAACGTCGTCTTTCCCAGCCCCGGAGGACCGTCGAGGAGAATGTGCCCGAGCACCTCCCCCCGTTTCTGGGCGGCATCGACGGCGATCATCAGACGCTCGTAGACATCCCGCTGCCCGACCATGTCGGCCATCCGTGTCGGCCGCAGGGCGCGGTCCTCAACAGGCGTCGGTTCATCGTCGCCTCGGATCGTCGGCTCGCGGTAACTGCTCATCCGTCCAGTCCTCCTGGGAAGCCGTCAGCCTACCACGCGGCCGAGGGTTTGGCGGCATCGGCAGCGCATGCCCCCCGCCGACCGTTGTTGACGGAGCGTCAGCGCGGCTTGTGCATCGAGCGGTAAATGATCTCGAGCGCCTCCTGGACATCCTTGACCTTCTTTTTCTCGCCACGGAGCGTGTCGCAGAGGCGGCGGGCGTCGGCGTCGGAATGCCCGAGCGACCGGAGAACCTCGAAGGTTTCCGCGAGGACGTCCCCGGCGGCGGCGGCACTGGGCGTGTCGCGGGCCACCAAGAGGGCGAACTTGGGCATCCGGCGGCGGAGCTTGGCGATCATCCGCTCGGCCGTGGCCGCCCCGATTCCCGGAAGCGTGGAGAGGGCAGCGGCATCCTGCTCCTCGATCGCCCGGGCGATTTCGCCGACGGGCCGGACCATCGCCCGCAGGGCCTTGCGCACGCCAACCCCATCGACTTCGCAGATCAGGTCGAAGAACTCCCGCTCGACCTCAGAAAGGAATCCCACCAGCCTGGGGACGAGGTTGCCGCGACCGGGGGTGCCTTCGAGGAATTCGAGGGTGTGGAGGGTGATTGACTGCCCTCCCTTGGTCTGGAGGTCACGGCGGACAAGCTCCGGCACGAGCACTTCGTGCACCACCGGCCCGATCGTCAGTTCGAGCGAGCCGACCTCGACCGCCCCGAGCGTTCCTGTGAGCCGCTTGATCATGCGTCATCCTCCTGCGAACCAGCGTCACCTTCGCCATCCCAGCCCCCATCCGATAACGGCGCCCCGCGCTGCCCCTTCCGGGGAGCGGCCGAGCGGCGCGGCGCGGGCTTGCCCCCCTGGCCGAGCGCCAAGCCACGCTGACGGATCCGCAGGTGCCAATCGGCCAGCGCCACGGCGAGGGCATCGGCGACGTCGGCCGGTTCGGGGCGGGCGGCAAGGGCCAGTTCCCGCTGGACGGCTGCCTGCATCTGCTCCTTGCCCGCCTGGCCGCTGCCGGTGAGGAGGCTCTTGACCCGCGTTGGGGGATAGTTGTTGACCGTCAGCCCGGCCTGAGCCGCTGCGAGGCAGATCACCCCACGCGCGTGCCCCATGAGGATCGCGGTCCGCGGAAACTTGGCATGCACGAACACCTGCTCGATGGCCATCACCGCCGGCGTGAGGGCCTGCAGGACGTCGCGGACGCCCTCGTGGATCGTCGCCAGCCGCGTCTCGAGCGTCTCTCCGCGCGAGCGGATCGTGCCCGCCTCGACAAGCCTCACGATCCCTTCTCGGCAATCGATCACCCCGTAGCCGGTGATGTTGAGCCCGGGATCGAAGCCAACGACCCGCTGCCACGGAAGGGCGGCATCCCCGGCGCTGCCGGGCGACGACGGGCGTGGGGCAGGGGTGGCGGATGGGGCGGGCAATGGAGGCGGCATCGAGTCAGCCTACCCGCCGGCAATCATGCCCCCCAAGGGCAGTTCCGCGTCCCTGTCCCCGAAAGAATCAGGGCCGGAGCAGAAACAAAAGAAATACACCCCGCTGGGCTCGAACCAGCAACCTTCGGTTCCGTAGACCGATGCTCTATCCAATTGAGCTAGGGGTGCCCATGACTCGCACAGCCTAAGGATACTCCATGGCGGGCAATCAACCAAGATTGCTCTTCGAGCGACGGCTTTCGCCACTACTCTGCCCCCGCGGAGGCTCGCCGGCGTGGATCACTTCCTCGGCTGTGCCCGGCGGAAACAGGAATCCGTGGTCGTCGACCAGGTACTTCCCGCTGACGGCGCACGACAGGGGCTCCCGCTCCCGGCCATCCCCCCCACCGGCGGTTCGGCGAGCCGCGGTGGCAGCCACAATCAGGGAGAAATCCGCCTTAGAAGCGCCTTCATCTTCAGAAGTGCCTCCATCTGAGGCGTCCCCGTCGAGCGGCTCGAGCCCGAGGCGGGCGCGATCAGAAGCCAGCGGCCAGACCACCACCCCCATCACCACCCTCCCGAGCGACTCCGGACGGGAGATGATTTCGGCATCGGCTACCAACCGGGAGGGGGGAGTGTTCATCGATACCAGCCCGCCAACGGCTTCGGGGGCGAACGCCACCACCGGTTCGATCCCATGGGCCGTGCGGAATGCCGCGGCCGCCTGGCGGGCGATCACGTTCTCGCCACCGTCGCCGATCGGGATCACGATCACGTCCGGGAGCCGACCGACCTGCTCTGGGGGGAGGGCCGCGATCGCGGCCACCTGCCCGATCCGCGCCAACCAGATCGTGGCCCGGAGACGCTTGAGTTCCTCGAGCATCGGCACGGCCGACAGCCCGGGGTCGATCGTGGTCGCCGCAATGCCGAGCAACGGCCCGCCACAGACACCGAGATCGAGGTGGAGCGGATCGGTGGGCACAAGCGACGACACCATCCGGTCGTCGCGGCGCACCAGACAACCGGATTCAAACGCCTCGGCCGTGGCGGCAAGCGCTGCCCAGTCTGGCAGCCGACCATCCGCCCGGGCGCCCGCACCGTGGCCGCGCACCTCGTCGAGGGCCGCTTGCAGCGGCCTGGCATCGGCCGCGTGCCGCCGCAGCCAGGCAGCGATCTCCCGCTCGGCGCTGCGGGTCGTCAGCATCCGATCACGGATGCCGTGGGTGGTGAGTTCCTGGAGGGCGAAGCGGGCGTCTCGAGGGGAACTGCCGACGGGGAGCGGCCTGCCGAACCAGACCGTCAACGGCCGCCGCCAGCCCCCGCCGACCAGCCGCGGCCACTTCCGGAAAAACCGCCCCTCCGAAAAGGAGAGGACGCTCCCCCACATCCCGTCGATGTGGACCGGCACGATCGGCGCCTCGACGCGCCCCATCACCCAATCGAGCCCGCGTTTGAAGCCGAGAATCGGGCCAGTTCGGGAAATGCCCCCCTCGGAGAAGATCCCGACCGCGTCGCCGGCGGCGAGCCCTTCCTGCACCGAACGCAGGGCCTGCGCGATCGACTTCGGCCGGGGCTCGAAAAGGATGAACCGCCACTGGCTGGAGAGCATTCTCAGGAACCGGCCGCGGATGTTCGGCCCGTAGACGAGCATCCGCAATGGCCGGGGCGTGGAGAGGACGAGCACGAATCCGTCGAGCCAAGAGAGGTGATTGGCCACGACGACGGCCGGGCCTGCGGCGGGGAGCCGATCGGCATGCCGGACGGAATATCGCCATCCGGCATGAACGAGCGAGGCAACGAACAACCGCAGCGTGGCGCGGGGGGCGCACCAGACGGCGGCGGCCACGGCCCCGAGCGAAAGGATCGCGAAGATCGCGAAGATTGCCCGAGCGGAGAGCATCGGCGGCCCTCCCGCCACGAGCGGCGCCCGCAGCCCACCGTAGGCGAGCGATGCCAGAAACATGCCACTGAAGAGGAGGAGGTTGGTCGCCCCGAGCACCCCCCCGAGCCGATCGGGCGGGCTCTTCGCCTGGATAAAGGTCTCCAGCGGCACATCAAACATCCCCGCCCCGAAGCCGAGGACCACCAGCCATACGAAGGGGATCCACGCCGCCACGCCGCCGGCCTCCACGAATCGGCCACCGATGCCGGCTAGCGCCACGAACGCCACACCCATGATCAAGCCACCGAGCGGCACAAATCCGAGATCGACGCGTGGATCGGCCCCTTCCGGCCGCGCGGCGAGCTTTCCGGTCACGATACTCCCCACCCCGATGCCGGCGACGAGGGCCACAAGCAAGGGCACGACCTGCGCCTGCGACGCCGCTCCCGCCTCGCTGGCAAACTGATCGACGTTGGCCTGAGCCACGGCGCCGATCGCCCAGAAAAACACGATGCCCGCAGCAGCGGCAGCCAGTTCGGGCTGGCGAACGAGAAGGCTCAGGTCGGTCCACGTCCGCGCCAGAGCGTTCCAGGCGGGGGGAGCATCGGGGGCCGCGGGGGCAAGGTGCGGCATGAACCCCGCCGCTGCCAGCCCCAGCAGTGCCGTGCCCCCAAGGAGCATCCCCGTTGGCCAGGCGCGCCCCCAGGCCGAGGCGGCGTCGAGCGCCGTCGCATCGGCCACCCAGTTTCCGGCGGCAGTCCCGGCGAGGACGGCGACGAGCGAAACGAGCGAAAACAGTCCGTTGGCAGACGAGAGTCGCGACGGCGGGACGACCTCTGGAATCACGCCGACGATCGACGGCGTCATCAGCGCCGCCTGCGTGCCAATCGCCATCACCGCCCCGAGGAGCAGCCACAAGCCTGTCGGCAGCCCCAGCCACGCCTCACCCTCCCCCATGCCGAAGCCGAGCACGAGGGTTGCCGCCACGGCGATCAACACCTCGGCCGCTTTGCACCAGCGAATCACCGCTGTCTTCGATTGCCGATCAGCAAGAGATCCGGCCAGCCACGAGAAGAGCACGTAGGGGAGCGACAGCCCGACCAATCCGATCGTGAGCACGAGGCTGACGCGCCCCTCGTCGACAAGCTTCTTCCCCAGCCCGATCGCCAGCCACTTGATGGCGTGATCGTTGACGAGCGTCAGCGCGCGGACGACCAGCAGCGCGGCGAATCCGCCCCTCCAGAGCGAGTTCCCCGCAGCATTCGGCGGAAGTGCGGAGGGGGTGAGGCTGGGGGATGGGCTATCCACGGTGGTTGCTCGGAGTGACAGAGGGGGGGGCCAAACGCCCCGGTCCGGGCGTTTCCGACCCCCATCAGGGCGACGATCGCAACGAGGTGTCACACCCGACCATTCCCGGGGCCGGCGGGCGGGCGGGCCCAGGCACAATCGGCTTTTCCCCCCCAATCAATCCGAGTGTCGCGGGGGGAACAGCAGCGGACCGGCGGCAGACTACCAAAGGTTTGCAAACACCGTGACGAGCGACGTATTCTCGAACCGGGAAGGCATGAGGCTTTCCCGCACCCCTCCCAGGAACCCTCCGATGACCGCCTCCCACACCTTTTCAGCGATGGTTTCCGGCCATTTCGGCGGGTTTTTCCTCGCGTCGGTGGTCGGCCTGCTCGGCACGGGCTGGGTGGGGTTTAGTGCTGCCGACGCCGTCGGCCAAACGATCGTCTACCGTCCGATCGTCACCGAGTTTGCCCCGGCGGCCGGTCCCTATGTCGCCAACTACAACCCGTCGGGCAACTATGCCGCCGTCTCGGCGTTCTCGCCGCCCGTGGCCGCTGGCGTCCCGATGGCTGCCATTTCGACTCCGCTCACTGCGATCGTGCCTTCGAGTTCGGTCGCTCTCACCAGCTACTCTGTTCCCGCGATGACCACCGTTGCCCGTCCGGTCACCGCGTACTACGCCCCCTCGTATGCCGGTGCCCCGACCTTTGCCGCCGCACCAATGTACGCCGCTGCACCGACCGTCGTCGGCTATGCCCCGAGTGCTCAACTGATGTCGCCTGTGTCTGGGCCGGTGGCGGTGACGTCTTATTACGCCCCGGCCTCCACGGCCAATTATGCCCCGACGATGGTCTACGCAGCCGCTCCGGTGGCGGTGGCTCAGCCGGTGCAGATGGTCCCCACGGCCGTGGCCGTCCCCCTCTATCGCCGGGGCCCGTTCGGTGGTCTGCGGCCGGTCCGCGGCGCCTACTGGCCGGCCTACTGATCGCCGACGGCCCTCTTGTGAGCGATGCTGGCACGGCCTGCCCCTGCTCGGCCGCGGTGCTATAGTACCGACGCCCGCGGGTTCGACGCCCGCGGGTTCGACGCCCCAAGCGGTCGCGGCCCGATGGCTGTGGCCTGTGATGGCCCGCTGCCCCTCTGGCAGGTCGGGCAAGGCACGGTCGTCATGTTCGTCATGTTCGTCATGGACAACGCTCGGATGGCAAAGACAGTCAACATCATTGGGGCGGGCCCGGGCGGACTGGGCTGCGCCATGCTGCTCGCTTCCGCTGGCGTCCGGGTGCGGATCCTCGAACGCCTTCCCTTTCCTGGCGGACGTACGAGTACGATCTCGACCCCCGAGGGCTACCGCTTCGACCTCGGCCCGACGTTTTTCCTCTACCCGAGAGTCCTCGACGACATCTTCACCGCCTGCGGACGCGACCTCCGGCGGGAGGTTGATCTCGTCCCGCTCGATCCCCAGTACCGGCTCGTGTTTGGCGCCGGCGGGGAACTTCTCGCCACCCCCGACATCGCGAGGATGGAGGCCGAGGTCGCCCGACTGGCGCCGGGAGATGCCGGGGCCTTCACCCGCTTCATGAACGCGACGCGGGAGAAGTTCGTCCGCTTCGCCCCGTTCTTGGAGCAGCCGTTCGAAAGCTGGCGTGATCTGGTCAACCCCGATCTGATCAAGCTCATGCCGCTGCTCAAGCCGTGGCGGAGCCTCGACGCGGAACTGGGGAGCTTCTTCAAGGACGAGCGGATCCGGCTGGCCTTCACGTTCCAGTCGAAATATCTCGGCATGTCCCCGTTCCGGTGCCCCAGCCTGTTCTCGATCCTCTCGTTCCTCGAGTACGAGCATGGGGTCTTTCATCCGATCGGCGGGTGTGGGGCCGTTTCGAATGCGATGGCGCGGATCGCCCAGGAGATGGGGGTGGAGATCCACTACTCCGAGCCGGTTGAATCGCTCCGATTCGAGGGGCGACGGATCGCCGCCGTCCAGACGGGGAAGGATGTCTACGAGGCCGATGCCACGGTCATCAACGCCGACTTCGCCCGCTCGATGACGCGGCTGGTGCCCGACCGACTGCGCCGTCGCTGGAGCGACCGTCGGATCGCCACGAAGCGGTTCTCCTGCTCGACGTTCATGCTCTACCTCGGCATCGAGGGACAGTACGACGTGCCCCACCACACGATCTACCTCTCGGCAAACTACCGCGACAATCTCGCCGACATCGAGACGCGCCACGCCCTCGGGCCCGATCCGTCGATGTATGTCCAAAACGCCACCGTTACCGATCCCTCCCTCGCCCCCGCTGGCCACAGCACGCTCTATCTGCTGATTCCGGTGACCCATCGCCACCCCAACGTCGATTGGCGTCGCGAAGCCCCCCGCTATCGCGAAGTGGCCCTCGATCAACTCGAGCGGATGGGGATCCACGGTGTCCGGGAGCGGATCCGCTACGAAAAGATGATCACGCCGGACGACTGGCAGGACGACTACGAGATCTACCGTGGGGCGACGTTCAACCTCTCGCACGACCTCGGTCAGATGCTCCACAAGCGTCCGCACAACCGCTTCGAGGATCTCGAGGGGGTGTATCTCGTCGGCGGTGGTACCCATCCCGGGAGTGGCTTGCCGGTGATCTATTCTTCCGCCCGGATCACGAGCGATCTGCTCCTCGATGACCTCGGTCTCGAGGCCCTCCCGCCGGTGTCGCCGGTGACCCAAGGCCGTGGTCGCCCCCGGGCACCGGCCGCCGTCTAGGCCTCGAGCTGCGAAGTTTCCTCACCGTCCCCCGATCGAATGCCGCCGAAAACTGAGCCCGTCATAAGCCAACTGCCGGCGAGAGCCGCGCTGAGGAAGGGATGATGCAAACCGTCAAGGAACAGAATCGGGTGGTCGTGATCGGGGCTGGCCTCGGTGGCTTGGCTGCCGCGTGCACGCTGGCCGCCCGTGGCTACGCGGTGACGCTGTGCGACAAGAACCCCTGGGTCGGCGGAAAGGCCGCGATCCTTTCGGAGCAGGGTTACCGCTTCGACATGGGGCCGACGATCCTCACGATCCCGGACGTCCTCAGGCGGATCTTCGCCGAGGCCGGGCGTGATCTTGACCAAGCGCTGGACTTGGTCCGGCTCGACCCGCAATGGCGGAGCTTCTTCACCGACGGCTCGACGCTCGATCTGTGCGCCGACGTGCCGCAGATGCAGGCGACGCTCGACCGCTACGCGCCGGGGAGCGGGGCAGGGGATGGGTACGGGCGTTTCATGGAACTCTCGAAACGTCTCCACCGCATCTCCGACGAATTCTTCTTTTGGCGACCGGTCGGCGGGCTCGCCGATATGTTCGACCCGCGGCGGAGCTTCAATGTCGGCATGCTCCGTGAGGTCATGGGGATGCGGCCGGGCCACACGGTGGCCGGCACCGTGCGGGCCCACGTTCCCGATGCCCGTGCCGCCCAGATGTTCGATCACTTCACGCAGTATGTGGGGAGCTGCCCCGAGTCGTCGCCGGCCGTCCTCTGCGGCATTGCCAACATGCAGTCCCGCGACGGCGTCTGGTATCCGCGTGGGGGCACCGGCGCGGTGCCGAGGGCTCTGGCCTCACTCGCGGTCGATCTCGGCGTCGACATCCGCACCCGCACTGCCGTCAGCCGGATCATCGTCGAGAAGGGGAAGGTGCGGGGCGTCGTCACGGAGCAGGGGGAGACGATCCCGGCGGCCGTCGTCGTCAGCAATTCCGACAGCGTTCGCACCCACCGCGAACTCGTCGATGGCGCACCTGCCGCGAAGTTCCTCAGGCGGCGGAAGTACGAACCGGCCTGCTCGGGCGTTGTCCTCTATCTCGGCCTCGACCGCCGTTACGAACAACTCCTCCACCACAACTTCGTCTTCTCGGCCGACCCGCACGAGGAGTTCGACTTCATCTACCGCAAGGGGGAGCCGGCGCCCGATCCGACCTGCTACCTCTGCGCTCCGGCCGTCACCGAGCCCGAAGTGGCGCCGCCCGGCGGGGAGGCCCTCTACGTCCTGGTGCACACGCCATACCTCCGTCCGCACCACGACTGGTCGAAGATGTTCGCCCCCTACCGGAAGCGGATCATCGAGAAACTCGTCTCCACTGCCGGGCTCGAAGATCTCGAGAAGCACATCGTCGTCGAGCGATTCCTCACGCCGCAGGACATCAACGACCGCTACCACGTCCTCGACGGCGCGATCTACGGGCTGGCAAGTCACGGGCGATTCCTCGGGGCGTTCAAGCCCTCAAACCGGTCCCCCGACATCGAGGGGCTCTATCTTGCCGGGGGCTCGTCCCACCCGGGGCCAGGGATGCCGATGGTGATGATGTCGGGCTGGATCGCGGCCGACACCGTCGACAAGGATCGTCTCATCGAGCCCACCGGCCCTGTGTCATCCCCGGCCCCCTGCGCGGTGTGAGTGGCGCCCGGAGGCACCCGTGAAGAGCGACGCCGCGGCCCCCCGGGACCACGAGGGGCGGGAGCAACTTCCGCCGTTCTCGCGGATGCTGTACCACTGGTTTATGGTCTACGTTCGGCGGTCGATGCGGCGCCAGTTCCACGCCCTACGTCTGCTGCGCGGAGTTGGCGAACAGCCCGACGCCCCCGATCTCGCCGGGCAACCGGTGATCGTCTACACGAACCACCCCGGCTGGTGGGATCCCCTCATGTTCTTCACCGTGGCCCAGGAACTCTGGCCGGGACGGCTCAACTACGGGCCGATCGACGCTGCAGCGCTCGGCAAGTACCGGTTCCTCGAACGGATCGGGCTGGTCGGCATCGAGCCAGGCACGCGCCGCGGCGCCGCCCGATTCCTCCGGATCGCCCGGGCGGCCGGCCGGCGCCCCGACGTCATCTTCTGGGTGACGGCCCAGGGGGCGTTCGCCGACCCACGGGAGCGTCCGATGGTGATCCGCCCGGGCGTCGGGCACGCTGCCCAAGGCAACGAGCGGGGAGTGATCGTGCCGATGGCGGTCGAGTATCCGTTCTGGAACGAGCGGTTGCCCGAGGCGCTGGTGGCCTTCGGTGAACCGATGCCGATGGGCCCGGGCAGCGGCCTCGACGCCCATGCCTGGAACGCCCTCCTGGCAACACGACTCGAGGCGACCCAGGATCGCTTGGCCCACGCCGCCAGACGTCGCGACCCGGCCCCGTTCCGCACGCTCCTCACCGGGGATGTCGGCGTGGGGGGGGTCTATGACCTCAGCCGCCGCTTCCGCGCCTGGCTGAAGGGGGAGCGGTTCGATCCCTCGCACGGTGGCGTTTCATCGATCTCCCCGGAGCCGCGACGATGACCCCTGCTTGGCTCGCGCTGCCGGCGCTGGCCCTCGCCGCGCTCCCGGCCGGGCTGACGCTCGCCAACCTCCGCTTCTTCACCCGCGCGCCGCGGTTAGCCCCCGGGACTCCGCCGCCGCGGGTCTCGGTGCTCGTCCCGGCCCGCGACGAGGCGAAGGTCATCGGCCGGCTCGCCGCCGCCGTGCTCGCCAACCGCGACGTCGACCTCGAGTTGGTCGTCCTCGACGACGACAGCCGGGACGACACCGCGCGGATCATCACCGACCTCGCCGCCGAAGATCCGCGGGTGCGACTCGTCCGTGGTCAGCCGCTTCCGCCCGGATGGTGCGGCAAACAACACGCCTGCTTTCAACTCGCTCAGGCGGCCCGTCACGACATCCTTCTGTTCCTCGATGCCGACGTCACCCTCGAGCCCGACGCCGTGGCACGCACCGTGGCTTTTCTCGACACGCGGGGCGTCGATCTGGCCAGTGGCTTCCCTCATCAGGAGACCGGCTGCCTCCTCGACTGGCTCCTCCTCCCGCTGATCCACTTCGTGCTCCTCGGTTACCTCCCGCTGGCGATCGCCCGCTCCGACAACCGCCCCGGGCTCGCGGCCGGCTGCGGCCAACTGTTCGTCACCCGCCGGGAGGCCTATCTGCGCAGCGGGGGCCATGCCGCCATCAAGGCCTCCCTCCACGACGGGATCAAGCTTCCCCGCGCCTACCGGGCGGCAGGCCTCTCGACCGATCTGTTCGATGCCGGCGACATTGCCCGCTGCCGGATGTACGGCACGAATCGGGAGGTCGTCCGCGGCCTCGGCAAGAACGCCACCGAGGGGATCGCGGCGCCGGGGAGCATCCTCCCCTTCACCCTTCTCCTCGCCGGAGGGCAGATCCTCCCGGTGATTCTCCTCATCCGCGGCCTTGCCGACGGTTGGGATGGATGGCCAGCCTGGGGGGTGGCTGCGACGCTCGCCGCCGTCTTCGCCGCCTGGCTCCCGCGAGGGCTCGCCGTCAATCGCTTCGGCCACAGCCTCTCGAGCGCTCTGGCCCATCCGCTCGGCGTTGCGGTGTTCCTCGTCATCCAGTGGAGCGCCCTGATCCGCCGGACACTCGGATTGCAGACGAGTTGGCGGGGAAGGACGCTCTCGCCCCAGTAGCGCCGTGCCCGCCGTTCACCCCACTGCGCCCCGCGCCAGGGCCCGACGCGCCGCGCGGGCCGCCGCTTCGGCCTCGGACGCACTGCCGGCGAGGGCCGTCAGGTGCCCCATCTTCCGGCCCGGCCGGGGGGCGGACTTGCCGTAGAGGTGGAGGCTCACCCCCTCCACCGCCAGAGCTGCGTTCCAGTCCGGCTCCCCCAGTTCCCAACAATCGCCGAGGAGATTCACCATCGCCGCCGGGGCCCGGAGCCTGGTCGAGCCGAGCGGCAGTCCGCACACGGCCCGCACCTGCTGCTCGAACTGGCTCGTCGTGGAAGCTTCGATCGTGAGATGGCCGGAGTTATGCGGTCGCGGAGCGATCTCGTTGACCAGCAGCCCCCCATCGGCCGTGACGAAGAACTCGACACAGGCGACGCCGACGACATCGAGCGCCTCGAGGACCTGCTCCGCCATCCGCCGCGCGCCGTCGACGGTGGCGGCGGGAAGGCCCGAAGGGACGAGCGAACAGTCGAGGATGTGATGACGATGGTGATTGAGGGAGGGCTCCCAGGTGAACGTCTCGCCATGGAGGCCCCGGGCGGCGACGACCGAAATCTCGCACGCAAACGGCACAAAACCCTCGAGCACCAGCTCCTCAGGCCCGAGTGCCCCCCAGGCGGCATCAACCTCCGCCAGGCTGTCGATCCGTCGCTGCCCCTTCCCGTCGTAGCCAGAGGCACAGGTCTTGAGCACGGCGGGAAGCCCCGTCCGCGCTGCAGCGGCAACGAGATCGTCCCGCGAGCGTACGAAGGCGTGGGGCGCGCAGGGCAGGCCGTGGGCGACCAGAAACGCCTTCTCACGGCCCCGATCCTGCGTCGTGAAGAGCACGTTCGGGCCCGGCCGGACAGGCACCACTCCATCGAGGGCCCGGGCCGCGGCAACCGGCACGTTCTCGAACTCGTACGTCACCGCGGCGAACCGCCGCCCCAGCTCCACCAACCGGGCTGGGTCGTCGAGGAGTCCGACGTGGACGCGGTCGCAGTGCCGGGCAGCAGGGCAGTCGGCATGGTCGACGACCGCCTCGACGCGGTAGCCCATCCGCCGGGCAGCGGAGGCGAACATGGCGCCGAGTTGGCCGCCACCGAGCACGCCGAGCGTGGCCCCAGGGAGGACCGGGGAGCGATCGCAGGGAGCATGGAAAGGACTGGGATGGCTCACGCTGTTCACGCTTGGCTGGGGCTGGCGAGATCGTCGGCGAGCACCCGCTGCGTCTGCGCGGCTCGGTAAACCCGGAGCGCTTCGGCGAGGCGGTCGTCGTGGAGGGCGAGCACCGCCACCGCCAAAAGCGCCGCATTCGTAGCCCCGGCCGGCCCGATCGCGAGCGTACCGACCGGGATCCCGGCCGGCATCTGCACGATCGAGAGGAGCGAATCGACCCCCCGGAGCACCGCCGATTCGACCGGCACTCCAAACACCGGCAACGCCGTCTGGGCCGCCATCATGCCGGGAAGATGGGCCGCCCCACCGGCCCCGGCGATGATCAAACGGAGCCCCCGGCCGGCCGCGCTGGCGGCGTAGTCGGCAAGCTTGCCGGGGGTGCGGTGAGCCGAGACGATCTCACACTCGTGCGCGACACCGAACTGCGTCAGCACCTGGGAGGCCCGCTCGAGCGTCGCCCAGTCGGAGCGGCTCCCCATCACGATCCCGACCAGTGGCGCAGCAGCGCTCTCGGCGGGGGGAGGAGCCGGCGTGGGACGAGGAATGGTCAAGGGAAGGGCCTCCACGAACGGGGCAGGAGAAGGGGGGGCACGTCTCCGCAGGGTGCCATCTTCCGTTGCCGCCGCAGGCCTTGCAACGGAGCCCTCGCGCCGGGCCGGCTGGGGCCGGGCGCGCTGCCCTCGCTCGACCGGCATGGCCGACGATTGACACCGTCTCCCTGACGGCTCGACAACAAGGCATGAATCTTCGACAGCAGGAATTGTCACCCTTCCCCACGGCGAATCCCCCAGACCGCGGAGCAATCCCATGCCGATGGACCATGCCCTACCCGACACCCTCCCCGTCCGCTGGCCAGCCGGAGCCGCCGCGCCGCCGGCCGAGACCGACGCCGCACTCGACCGCGCCGTCACCGTGCTCCGCGCGGGGGGACTGGTGGCGATTCCCACCGAGACGGTCTACGGGCTGGCGGGCCTGGCGCTTTCGGAAAGCAGCGTCGAACGGATCTTCATCGCCAAGGGCCGGTCATCGACCAATCCGCTCATTGTCCATGTCGATGGCGTCGAGATGGCGCGGGCCCTGGCCTCGGAATGGCCCGTGGCCGCCGAGAGGATCGCCCGGGCGTGCTGGCCGGGCCCAGTGACCGTCGTCGTCCCGAAGGCGCCCCACGTTCCCGACATCGTCACCGCCGGCGGGCCGACGGTGGCGATCCGTTGCCCCGACCAGCCAGTCGCCCGCGAGCTCATCGCCCGACTCGGCGAGCCGCTGGCGGCGCCGAGCGCCAACCGCTCGCTCCGTCTCTCTCCGACAACGGCCGCCCACGTCCTCGAGAGCCTCGGGGCGAAGGTCGACCTGATCCTCGACGCCGGTTCCTGCGGGTGCGGCATCGAATCGACCGTCGTCGACTGCACCGTGTCACCGCCGGCGATCCTCCGTCCCGGGCCGCTCTCCGCCACGGCACTCGCCGCGGCACTGGGGGAAACGCTCGCCGCCCCCGCCACCGGCCCCTCGGGCCCCGCCCGCTCCCCCGGGCAAGCCGCGCGGCACTACGCACCGCGGACGCCGCTCGAGATCTCCCCCTGCGCCGCCGAACGCGTCAGCGCCCTCCTCCGCGCGGGGAAGCGGGTCGGATGGCTGACGACCCAGACCGCCGACGCGCTGACACGACGAATCGCCACGAGCGCCGAGGTGGTCGTCGTGCCGATGCCAGACGATCCCGTCACCCACGCCGCCATGCTCTACGCCGTCCTCCATGCCATCGACAAGCGATCCCTCGATTGGATCATCGTCGATGAACCGCCGGCCGGGGATGACTGGCAGGCGATCCACGATCGTCTCACGCGGGCCGCCAGCCCTGACGAAGCCCCGACCGACGACGATGCCTCACCGTCCTCCTCGGACTGAAGCTGGATCCTGCTTGGCCACTCACGCCGCCGGAGCAAGGATTTCCTTGAGCGCCACGGCGATCTCCGGGTACTGAAACGTGAATCCGCTCTCCAGGGCGACTTTGGGAATCACCCGCTGCGAATCGAAGAGCACCTGCGCAAACTCCCCAAAGGCGAGCCGGAGCCCGAAGTAGGGGGCCGGCAGGAAGGCGGGACGATGGAGTTGTCGACCGAGGGCCCGCGTGAACTCGCTGTTCCTCACCGGATTGGGAGCCACGGCGTTCATCGGGCCGTTGATCGCTGCGGCAGTGGCGGCGTGGTGATAGAGCCTCGCCAGATCGGTGACGTGCACCCACGGCATCCACTGCTTTCCACTTCCGAGCGGTCCCCCGGCACCCAACTTGAACGGGAGGAGCATCTTCCCAAGGGCCCCGCCGCCTGCGCCCAGGACGATCCCCGTCCGGGCGGTCACGACCCGGACACCGAAGGTCTGGGCGGCCAAAGCCTCCTCCTCCCAGGCAGCGCAGACTTCCGCCAGAAAGTCGCGGCCCGCGGGAGCGGATTCGGTGAGCTCGTCATCCCCCCGATTGCCGTAATAGCCGACCGCGGAGGCCGACACGAGCACGGCGGGACGGGCCGATGCCTGACGAATCGCCTGCACGAGATGCCGCGTGCCGAGGACGCGGCTGTCCCTGATCCGTTGCTTTTGAGCCACCGTCCAGCGCCCCTCGGCGACCGATTCGCCGGCCAGATGAAAGACCGTGTCGACCCCCTCCAGGGCGTTTGCGGGAGGCGGTCCCTTGAGCGGATCCCAGGCGACGATCTTGCCGGCGAGATGGCCGATGGCAGCCTGGGCACGCTGCGGATTCCGCGTCAGCACCACCGGGCGGTCGAGCATCCGCAACAGCCGCGGCCCCACGAACCCGGTCGCACCCGTGACCAATGCCTGCATTGCTTTCTCCATGTCGCGATCAAAGTCGCGGTCGCGGGCCCGGCACCCTCGTCGTGGAGCGGAAGCTCCGGAAAAAACGACTGACGTCTCAGCGGCCCGCGGGAGTATAAACGAGGCCCCTCCATCTGGCCTGCCCACCCCGCGCTTCGGACTGCTCCCTTTGCCCTCCCGCTCGCCGAGGCCCCGCGCCAAGGTCGTGGAGTTTCTCGCCCGAGGCCTCCCGCCCCGGACGGGGCTCCGCCGCGATCTTTGGATCTCCACCGCCGACGCCTCCGCCTACAGCGTGATGGTCGGCTGCGGGGAGCACTACATCCCGGCCTTCGCTCTGGCCCTCGGATTCGGCCCGGTGGCGACCGGGCTGACGGCCTCGGCTCCGCTGTTCGTCGGGGCCGTGCTGCAATTGGTGACGCCGCTGGCCGTGCGCCGGCTGGGGACGAATCGGGGTTGGGTGGTGGCGACGACGGCGGTGCAGGCGATCAGCTTCCTTCCCCTCATCTGGTGGGCGCTGCGCGGCCGTGCCGAGCCGTGGGAACTGCTCATCGCCGTCAGCATTTACTGGTCGGCCGGCATGGCGGGAGCACCGGCGTGGAACGCCTGGATGGGAACACTCATCCCGGAGCGGATGCGGACCCCCTACTTTGCCCACCGCAGCCGCCTTGGACAGTTCGCGGTCCTCGCCGGCTTTGTGGCCGGGGGGTTGCTCCTGGAGTGGGGAAAACGCCGCGGCGTTCTCCTCCCCACGTTTGCGGTTCTGTTCTCGCTGGCCTCGGGCTGCCGGCTCGTGTCGACGCTCTGCCTGGCCGCCTGCCGCGAACTCAAGCCCCCGTCAAAGGAGGTGCAAACCGAAACGCATCGAGGCACCGGGGGAGAGGAATCGGCGCGAGCCGGATTGGCCGATGGATGGCGGCGGGTGCGGGCGCTCGCCGCGGGACCAGCGGGCACGCTCGTCACCTACCTCTGGGCGATCACGTTCGCCTGCCAGTTCTCCGGAGCGTACTTCTCCCCCTACATGCTCAAAGACAGGCAGTTCTCCTACCTCTCCTACATGCTCGTCGTGGCGGTGAGCTTTCTCGCCCGAGCGCTGGTGCTGCCGAGTCTGGGGCGTCTCGGGAGTCGGATCGGCTCCCTCGGCTTGCTCTGGCTGGGGGGACTGGCAATCGCGCCGCTGACGCTCTTCTGGCTCGTGTCGGCCGACATCCCCTACCTGGTTGGCGTCCAGGTCGTCGCCGGCGCGTCCTGGGCAGCGTACGAGCTCGCCGTCGTGCTCCTGTTTTTCGAAACCGCCTCACACCGGGAACGAACCGGCGTGGTCACGGCCTACAACCTCGGGCATGCGGTGGCCTGGGTCAGCGGCGCCGCCTGCGGTGGCCTGCTCCTTCGCGCGCTCGGCGAGGATCGCAACGCCTACTACGCGGTGTTCGTGGTCTCGGCGATCCTCCGCGTGGCGGCCATCCCGCTCCTCCGCCGGGTCCACCTCCCGCAGCAGCCCTCGGCGAACGCCACTCGATGACTCGAATGACTCAATTGATCAGCCCGCCGGGAAGCGGGGCTCGTTGCCAAGGCTGTCGAGGAACGTCCGAGCGCGGCCGTAGTCGCCGGCCGGGTAGCGGCTGACATTCGTCTTCAGGGCATCGATGAACTTCGAGACCGTCCCGCGGATCCTCTCGAACTCCTCGAACTGGAGGCTGCCGCCACTCGAGGCGCGATCGGCAAACAGCTTGTTGAGATCGGTGCGGTAGGCGTCGTAGTCCTTGTCGGTGAGCAGGAGCGGATACTCGATGTGGCCAGTGACCGGATCGAGCTGCGCCGACGTCAGCCGCGGCGGGGCCGCCGCCTTGGCAAACCGGATCGCCTGGTCGTGCGTCACCGCCGGGCCGTTCTCAGCCTGACGGGATTCCTTGTTCGTGCGCCGCATGTCGAAGTAGGTGTTCGTCCACTTCTGGCGGTTGTCGATTTCCTTTGTCTTGGCATCTTCCCAGTTCTTCGCCGCCTCGGAGTTTTGGAGGTTCGCATACCCCTCCGAGCGGATTACATCGGAGAGCCCGTAGGCCGCGGCCTGACCGGCCGTCGAGGCGTAGCCGCCTCCCATGCCTCCCATGCCTCCCATGCCCCAGCCGCCCCACTGGGCCGAAGCCGACCCAGGCACGCCGGCCACCATCAGGGCGAGTGCGGCGGCAAGACCGGCCCGGGCGAGGCACCGTGCTGCCGAGCGGCCCCGGGAAAGCTGGGCCACGGAAGCCAGAGCCGGGAAACGACGAAATGACGCGGCGATGGTGGGGGCACAGCGACGCATAACCTGCCTCTTGGTGGCCCCAGGGGGCCGGATGAGATGGTGAGGGGAGGAACCAGCCGGAACCGACCAGTCCTCCGCGATGGAACAATCTCCGCCACCGGAAAACTCCGATGGGAGAAACAGTGCAAAGGAGTATACAATCCGTTCGCTGGAGGGGCGACACCGCTTTCGCGCCTGGCAGGCTGGAAAACTGCATCCGAATGTGTCCGCCGGGACACTCGACGGCAGCCTTCTGGCCGGCAGACGCGACCGACGGTGCCGGACGGCGCGGTCGTAACGGTCGTGCCGCCTTCAGTCGGGAATCCGTGTCGGAGGTTTCGTCCACCGCCGTCGGTTCCACGGGCCGGCCATGCTAAGCCTTTCGAGAGCGGAATTGCGTCGCGCGTCGCCGCGGGCTTTTCCCGGAGCACATCCTGGAGTGAATCGAGATGAGGTTCAAGGGAACGATCGTGGTCGTGGGTGTCGTCTGCGTGATGGCGACGCTCGGGTGCACCGGGACGAAGAAGCCAGCGTCCGATCAGAAGCCGCCGGAGGTCACCTTCGGCGACCAGAAGCGCGGTGACGAACCGCCGACCCAGCCGAAGGCTGGAGGCGTGCCAAAGCCGCCGGCGGCCGCGACGACAGTCGCGCCCGCTGACGAAGCGGCTGCCAAGGCCGACACCCCCGCCAGCGACACCCTCGAACTCCCCGGCGCTGCACCCGCCGCGCCGGCTGCACCCGCCGCGCCGGCTCCGGCGGCGGCTGACGCCGACCGCAGCGCCCCTGGCGCGGATACCATCGGTGACCTCCGCAAGGCACTCGCAGACGCGACCAACGAAGATGGCCGCGTTTTGGCGGTCGATGCGATCGCCGACCTCGGCCAAAACGCCCTCCCGGCCCTCGACGATCTCGTCGCGGCGCTCGGCGACGAGAACATCCGTCTCCGCTGGCACGCGGCCCGGGCCATCGGCCGCATCGGCGAGGATGCCTACCCGGTTCTCCCCAAACTCGTCGCGCTCCTCAAGGATCCCGACCCGATCGTCGTCACCCAGGCCGCCGGCGCCATCCGTGAGATCCGGGCCGACGAGGGAAACGCCCCGCTCGCCGATGACCACACAAAGGCCTACGCCGAGGCGGTCGACGCCCTCTCCGCCACGCTCGTCCACGCCGATCCGCGCGTCCGTCGCGGAAGCCTCAAGGCGATCGCGGCCCTTTGCCCCGCGCCGGGCAAGCTTGCCGACCTCCTCGACGACACGCTCTCCGATGCCGATCCCTCGGTCGTCATGCCGGCCTTGGAATCGCTCGCCGACCTCGGCGCCGACGCCGTGCCGGTGCTCGTCGAATCGCTGAAGCACCCGAAGTCTCGCTACTGGGCGACGGTCGCGCTGACGGAGATCGGCCCGGCCGCTGCCCCGGCTGCCGGGGCCCTCACCGCCGCTGCCCTCACTGGCGAGCCGGAAGAACGGATGCAGGCGATGCTCGCCTTGGCTGCAATCGGAGAGCCCGCTGCCGAAGCGGCCGATGAGCTTTCCACCGCCCTCGACTCCCCAGACACGGCCGTGAAGTCGTCGGCGGCCTACGCCCTCGGACGGATGCGGGTTGCTTCGGCCGACGCCGCGCTCGAAAAGGCCTCGGCGGATGGCGATCCATTCCTCGCCGGAATCGCCTCGTGGGCCCGGGCCCGAATCCACCCCGAAGACAAGACGCTCGTCTCGGCGGCGCTTTCCACCCTCTCCACCGCCCTCGGCTCCGATCGTGTCAATACGCGGATCGCGGCGATGTCGGCGCTTTCCGACCTCACCGGAAGCCTTGACGACGCCGAGGAGGCGACACTCGCCGACCGCTTCGTCGCTCTGCTCGAGGATGGCCATCCGGCTGTCCGTGGGGCAGCCGCCACGTCGCTTGTGCGACTCGGGCCGACGGCGATCGCCGCGTTGGAAAAGGCGCTCGACAAGCCGGCTCTGCGAACGCTCGCGATGGAGCTTCTCGCTGCGAGTGGCTCCAAGGCAAAGCCTGCGGTCGACAATCTCGTCGCGGCGCTTTCCGACGCCGACCCGGCTACGCGTGGCGACGCCGCGGTGGCCTTGGCCGCCATCGGTCCCGATGCCGCCGAGGCAGTTCCGGCCCTTTCGAAGCTCCTTGCTAGCGACGAGAAGGAAGCTGCCCTGCGGTACGCCGCTGCCTACGCCCTCGGCCGAATCGGCCCGGCAGCGGCTCCTGTCGCTGAGACGCTCCGCGGCCTGGCGAAGTCAGACGATGAGCTCATGGCGTCCGTCGCCGTCTGGGCGCTGCTCAAGATCGAGCCGGACAACAAGGCTCAGGTGGCCGCTGCGGTGCCCCTCCTCCGCAAGGCCCTGCGTGGCAAGCGTGATCTGGCCCGCCTCGAGGCGGCGGCGGCGCTCGGCGATCTGGGCGGCGCGGCTGCGAGCGCCGTACCGATTCTCGAGCTCGTCAGCGAGGACGACCCCCTCCCGGCAGTCCGCACTGCCGCCGCGGCAGCCCTGGCGAAGATCAAGTCGGCGGGGAACTGAGGCTTCGGGAAAGGAAAGGGGCTCTCCGCGGGCAACCATCCTGCTATGAGTTTCTTTTCAGGGCCCTACGGGGGGCGGGGCAAGGTCTGCGGCTCACGCCGCCCTGGGCTCCAGCGGTCTGCACCAGCGACCGATAGAGAGGGGTGGCCCGATGGACCGGGCCGTCTCCCCGTACACCGGTGTGGTGCCATGGCTCTCCCTGGGTGGTTCGGCTCGCTGTGGTTGACCCGCTTCTCCCGCCCCGCGGGGGAACGGCCGCTGTGGCGGCATCTCCTCCGCACGCCCCCGAAGAGGATCCTGGAAATCGGCCTGGGGGGGCTGTCTCGGACGGAACGGATGCTCGCGCTCGTTGGGCGAACCAGCGACGGCGACCCGATCCAGTACGTCGGCATCGATCGATTCGAGAGCCGCACCCCCACCGATCCGCCCGGCGTGACCCTCAAAACTGCTCATCAGCGGCTCACGCCCCTCGCGAAGGTCCAACTCGTTCCGGGCAACGCCGACTCGGCTCTGGCCCGGGTGAGCAACCATCTCGGGGTGTTTGATCTGGTCCTTGTGTCGGCCGACGACGAGGCGAAGCATCTCGAGCGAAGCTGGTTTTTCGTCCAGCGACTCGTGCGTCCGACCTCCACGATCCTCGTCGAGCCGGCCCCCGGCCGCCCCTGGGAGCCCCTCGAAGCGGCTCGGCTGGAGGCCCTGGCGTCTCGGACGGTGCAGCGACGGGCAGCCGCCTGACAACGGCCGACGGGCGGCCCAGCGGCAGCAAGGAGCCACCCCGTGGTCCCGCCAGCCACCGGCGGCTACATTGCGGGTTCGGGCGCCCGGCTCCCGGCCCATCGGGGCCGACCGAGCGCCCAAAAGGCCCCGCGTCATCCCCGCCATGCCCGCTCCGCGCACGCTTCTCGACAAGATCTGGGACGACCACCTCGTCTGCAGCCCTGACGGCGAACAGCCGTTGATCTACATCGACCGACACCTCGTTCACGAGGTCACCAGCGCCCAAGCCTTCGAGGGGCTGCGCGTGGCCGGTCGCCGGGTTCGGCGCCCCGAGGCGACGTTCGCGACGCCCGACCACAACATCCCCACCACCGATCGCCGCCTTCCGATCGCCGACCCGATCTCGAAGCAGCAGATCGACACGCTGCGGTCGAATTGCCGGGAGTTCGGCGTCCGCCTGTTCGACCTCGGCGATGCCGATCAGGGGATCGTCCACGTCATCGGTCCCGAACTGGGGATCACGCAACCGGGGATGACGATCGTCTGCGGCGACAGCCACACGGCCACCCACGGCGCCCTGGGGGCGCTGGCGTTCGGGATCGGCACGAGCGAAGTCGAGCATGTCCTTGCCACGCAGACGCTGCGGCAGTCGAAGCCGAAGTCGTTCGAGGTCCGCGTCGAAGGAGAACTCCATCCCGGCGTGACCGCCAAGGATCTCGTCCTCTATCTCATCGGTCGGCTCACGACCGAGGGGGGCACCGGCTACGTCATCGAATACACCGGCCCCTGCATCCGCCGCCTCGGGATGGAGGAGCGGATGACGGTCTGCAACATGTCGATCGAGGCCGGTGCCCGGGCCGGCATGATCGCTCCCGACCAGATCACGTTCGACTACCTCCGTGGCCGCGATCTTGTCCCGAAGGATTTCGATCGGGCCGTGGCCCAGTGGGCTATCCTCCCCAGCGATGCCGGTGCCCGCTATGACCGGAGCGAGACATTCTCCGGCGGCGACGTCGTCCCGCAGGTCACCTGGGGGACAAATCCGGCCCAGGTCGTCGGGGTCGATGCGACCGTGCCCGATCCGGCCTCGATGAACGATCCGAGCGATCGATCGAGCGCCTCGCGGGCGCTTGAGTACATGGGGCTCGAGAGTGGCACGCCGATCGCGGCGATTCCGATCGATCGGGTGTTCATCGGCTCGTGCACCAACAGCCGCATCGAGGATCTCCGCGCGGCGGCCAGCGTCGTCCGCGGCCACACGGTGTCCTCGCGGGTGCGGGCGATGGTGGTGCCCGGGAGTGGTCGTGTGAAGCGTCAGGCCGAGGCCGAGGGTCTCGACCAGGTGTTCACCGCCGCTGGATTTGAGTGGCGCGAGGCGGGCTGCAGCATGTGCCTCGGCATGAATCCCGACACCCTTGCCCCCGGCGAACGCTGCGCCTCGACGAGCAACCGCAACTTCGAGGGCCGACAGGGCAAGGGAGGCCGCACCCACCTCGTCTCACCGGCGATGGCCGCCGCCGCAGCCGTGGCTGGGCACTTCACCGACATCCGGCAGTGGCGCTACCTCTGATCGCTGTCGTCCGCCCGTTCCCGTTGCCTCCCCGAAAAAACCTCGATCGATCCCCACGCCCCGACGGAGTTCCTCCCCCGTGCAGCCGTTCACGACCCACACCGGGAACGTCGCCCCCCTCGACCGTGCCAACGTCGATACCGACCAGATCATCCCCAAGCAGTTCCTGAAGCGGATCGAGCGCACCGGGTTCGGGCAGTTCCTGTTCTTCGACTGGCGTTTCCTCCCGGACGGATCCGCCGATCCGGCCTTCGAGCTCAATCAGCCGATCCGTCAGGGGGCAAGCATCCTCTTGGCCCGCCGCAACTTCGGCTGTGGCTCGAGCCGTGAACACGCCCCCTGGGCCCTTGACGACTATGGCTTCCGCGCGGTGATCGCCCCGACCTTCGCCGACATCTTCTTCAACAACTGCTTCCAGAACGGCATGCTGCCGGTGAAACTCGATGAAGCCGACGTCGACGAGCTTTTTCGTCGCGCTGCGGCCGCCGAGGCCGCAGGCCATCCGTACCGGCTGACGGTCGATCTGCGGGCCTGCGAGGTGCGCGATGATGGCGGATTCACGCGGTCGTTCGCCGTCGATCCCTTCCGCCGCCACTGCCTGCTCGAGGGGCTCGACAACATCGGCCTGTCCCTCAAGCACGTCGACAAAATAGCAGTCTGGGAAGACGCCCACGGCCTGGCCCCGCTGCAGGGCGGGGAGATTGGCTAACTCGCTGGGGATCACCGTGGATCGGCTCAAGACCAACGCGATATCAGCCCTCGTCTTGATCACTTGGCTGGCTGGCGCCGATGCCTGCGGGCAGACGACGACTCCTGCCGCGCCTCCATCCCGCGCCACGATTGCTGCCACGGGGCGCGAGATGGAGTCGAAGGTCCTCGTCGACGACTTCTCCGGGCCGCTGCGACTGGCGGCCTCTCCGACCGGCCAAACGCTCTACGCGCTGCGTCTCGAAACCCGCGACGTTCTCGGCATCGATCTTGAGGATCCGACGAAGCGGTGGACGGCCGTGCCCACGATGCCGGGAGGCGATCCGAAGGCCTTGGGGGTCATCGACTCGAGCACGCTGGCGTTGGTCGTGCGCGAGAACGAGACCTGGTCGATCAGGGTTCACCGCCTGCCGGCGCCTGGCAGCCCTGGGGCCGCGGATTCGGTCCAGAGCGTCAAACTCGGCACTTCGGCAACCTCAGGCGCTGAGCCCCGGGTTGTCGTCAGCCCCGCCCGTGACTGGCTCGCTGTCACCGGCTTGCCCGCTCCGATGCCGAAGATCCTCCGGCTGACGATCACTGGGGCCCGGCTGGGAACCCCTTCGGAGCGCCGTTGTCCCCCCCTTGGCGATCGACCTGAGGCCGTGACGGTGGGGGCCGCCGGCGAATGGGGAGTGTTCCTGCCCGCGACGCCCGACGCCGCCGGCAGCGGGAGCTTCTTCTCGTGGTTGTCCCCGAGTGGTGGTCAGCGACTGCTCCACACCGAAACCGGGCTCGAGCGGGTCGTCGCCGCCGCTTGCTGCCGGGAAACAGGCCTGTTGTGGGCCCTTGCCGGCGGAGCGATCGGGGGCGGGGCAGAGGGGCTGTGGCGTGTCGATGCAGCCTACGTTGAGGGGCGGCAGGTGACCCGGCCGGTGAGCATCGCGGCATTCCCTGCTCCCACGGCGGTGGTCTGTCTCCCGAACGGGGAAGTGGCTGTCTCCTACGGCCTCGAGACGTCACGGATTGTTCGTTTCACGCCGCGGGCCGGCGGCACCAAGGAGCCAGACCGATGACCCCGACGCGCCGCCAGAAGATCGAGGCGATGCTGACCGACGATCCGGACGACATCTTCCTCCGCTACAGCCTGGCGCTGGAGTTGGAGAATGAAGGGGAGTGGCAAGCCGGCCTCGACATCCTCGAGATCCTGGCCCGCGAGACGCCCCCCTACGTGCCGGCGTTCCAGATGGCGGCCCAGCATCTGGTCAAGCACGAGCGCTCCGACGAAGCCCGTGCCTGCCTCCGCGAGGGCATCGAGGCAGCCCGGAGCCAGGGGATGTCGCATGCCGCCGCCGAGATGGCGGAGATGTTGATGGGCCTTGGCGCTGTTGGCGAAGGGTGATCCGCCGAAAGCTAGGTTAATCCGCCGAAAGCAAGCGTGATCCGCCGACGACAAGCGTAAGCCGCCGACGGCGGTCTTGCCTTCGGGCGGGCGCCGCGCGTGGTGCGCCTCACCTGGCAACCGTCTCACACGGCGGCTCGGAAGCCTCCATTCCACGGGTGATCACGAAGCCCATCTCCTCGATCATGCGGTAATCCGATTCGGGAAGCTGCCCCTTGGTGGTGAGGTAGTCCCCCACGAACATCGAGTTGGCGGCGTAGAGGCCGAGCGGTTGGAGCGTGCCGAGATGGATCTCGCGGCCGCCGGCGATGCGGATCTCCGCCGACGGGTTGACCAACCGCATCATCGCCAATCCCCGGAGGCAATCCCGCGGCGTCAGCCGCGCGGTCCCTTCGAGCGGCGTACCGTCGATGGCGTTGAGGAAGTTGAGCGGAATCGACTCGACCCGCAGCGACCGCAGTTCCATCGCCATGTCGACCAGATCAGCCCGGGTCTCCCCCATCCCCATGATCCCTCCGCTGCACAGCTGGAGGCCGGCAGAGCGGCACGCCGCGAGCGTTGCCACCCGGTCGGCGTGCGTGTGGGTCGTGCAGACCTCCGGATAGAAGCGTTCGCTCGTGTTGAGGTTGTGGTTCACCTTGTCGACCCCCGCAGCGGCGAGGGCCTTGGCCTGCTCGGGGGTGAGGAGGCCGAGGCAGGCACAGATGTTGAGGTCGTAACGGGCCTTGATTTCCGGCACGATCCGGCACACCGCATCGATCTCGCCCTTCGTCGGACCGCGGGCCGAGATCACGATGCAGAACGTCTTCGACTGCCGCTCGGCGGCGAGTCGGGCGCCCTCGAGGAGCTTCGGCGCCGAGAGGAGGTTGTAGCGCGGGATCTCCGCATCGGAGACCTTCGACTGCGAACAGTACCCGCAGTCCTCCGGGCAGAGCCCGCTCTTGGCATTCATGAGGAAGAACAGTTGCACCGTGTTGCCGAAGTGGTGGTGGCGAACACGCCACGCGGCGGAGAGCACGTCGAGCAATTCGACGTCGGCCGAGTCGAGAACGGCCAGCGCCTCATCCGGTGCGATCTCCCCGCCGGCGAGGACCCGGTCGGCAAGCGTTACCCAGAAACTGGCCGGGCGCGTGGCGGCACCGACCGCCGGATGGGAGCAGGGGGAGGGAGCGTCCAAGGGGGTGCTCGACATGGAAACGGTCTCTGGGGATCGCGGGGGCGGGGAGCGTTTGGAGAGGGCTGATCCCTCGACATAAACGGCGAATGTATGCGAAGCGGCCTCCCCCCGCCAAACCTCCGGGCCGCGGGCCGGATATCCCCGCCAATCCCCCCAGGCTTCGGAGCGTCGGCGGAATCTACGGGGATGAGGCGAACCGTGATGGCTCACCCCCGGTTTGGGGAAATCTTTCGGCTCGGCACATCCGATACACCTCGGACGACTGTCAACCGCAGCGCATCCAGAGGAAGCGTCAATCATGGTCCGGACACGAATCCCCGAAGCGTCACTCGTCGGGCTGCTCGCGGCGCTGGCCACCTTCTGTGCGCTCGAAGCCCGTGGTGGACAGCCCTATTCGATCGTGGGTCAATCGAGCCCGGCGACGGCCGCCACAGGGCGCCGGCCGATCGCAGAACGGATCAAGGCGGCCAACCGGCCGATCCGGATCGCCGCAGAGGAAGAACTCGCCCCCAACCAGGGGTTGATCCCGTCCCTCGATGATCCGACGACCGTCGAACGGGAATGGATTCCTGGCCCGGCCGTCGTGGAGTTTCCCACCGGGGGCCCAGACGCCATCTCCGTCGAAGAAACCCTCGCCGTCGAAGAGCCGGGGGTCATGCCGCCCCCCGACTCGACCGCCATCGCCGCCCATCCGACGACGGGAGACGACGCCGGCCTCGTCGGCGAAGCGTCGACGATCGAAACCGACGCCTCCGCCACGATCACCGACGGAGACGAGTCGACGGGCGATTCCACGGAGGCATCCCCGACGGCCACTGAAGTGTCGGCAGCGCCCCCCGATCGGCTCTCCGTGAACGCCACGCCTCGGGCCCAAGCCGCGCGGGCGCCGTCCCCGCGGAGAACGAGCGCTCGCGTGACCCCCCAGCGCCGCGAAGCCCTCTTGGATCGGCTCCGGGCGGCCCTCGCCGACGTCCCACGCCCCCTCGGACTGATTCCCGCTTCCCCCAGGCAGAAGGCCGGCTCCCGGCAGGGCCATACCGCCCCTCGGACCGCCATCGCCCGCCAACCCGTTCCGGCGGCGAGCCTCCCGGTGCCCCTCACGGCCCTCCCTGCGACGACAACTCCCACCGATGAGACGCTTCCCTCCGACAGCCTTGCCGAGACGCCGCTGACCGAGGAACCGCCGGCCGACGGATCCGAAACCGGATCCGAAACCGAGGGCACTCTGGCGCTCGCCGACCACGGTTCGACGACCGAACCGACCGCCGCCCACGATGTCCCGGCTGTTATCGAGGCGGATTCGACGCCGACGACTCCTGACGCCACGGATCATCTCGTCAATGCCGATGCCAGCACCGGGGCTGATGCCACCGAAGCCTGCGCGGCCTCGATCGCAGCCGAGCCGGAGGCATCCACCGAGGTCGTGGCCTCGGCAGATCCCGTCGCCGCGGTCGACAGCACGACGACCACCATCGACTCCACTGCAACGCCGGCGGCCGAAACCGCCACGCCTCCCGCCGCGGATCTGACCGCGACGCCAGCCCCCCAGCAGGCCCGCACCACGCAACACGCTCAAAGCCGCCGCCACGGCGGCAGCCAGCGGCCGGGTGCGTCACACTCCCCCCAACAGCCGATGACGCCGCTCGATCGGTTGCAGGCACGGCTGGAGCAGATGCCGAGGGCGCTCGGTCTGGTGCCGGCTCCGCGCCCGTCGATGCACGCCAACCGCGTGCCGCAACGTCGCGCCGCTTCGCCCGCACCTGCCGCCGCCAGCCTCCCGAGCGTGGCCGCGGAGTCCACCCTGGCGACCACCGCACCAACACAGCCTGCCCCGGCCGATCACGACACCGTCGCCAGTGACGAGCCCGGCGAGGCACCTCAGGCCCCCACGACGACCGAGGGCGACGTCGCCGCGCTCGCTTCGCCTGCAGCGGTAGGGACGATCGGCGACGAGGGCTCATCGGAGCCGACCGTTCCGACGCCTGACGAACCCGCGCTCGTCTCCGATGCCGTAATCGACCAGGACCACGTCGCGGTCGTCGACGGAGAAGGGGAAGCGACCATTTGCTCCCCTGCCACCGACGCCGAGTCGATCGAAGAGGAGGTCGACGCTGTCAGCGCGACCGCATCCTCTGACGAGCCGGCGCTGGTGGCAACCACCGTCGAAGAGTCGGTGATGCCCGCGCCTGTGGCCGAGATGCCTGTGGCCGGGAAGCCAGGCGCCGTCGTGGCCAAGCGGCCCGCGACACGTCAGCCCGCCAGCCAGCCGGCGGCGCCGATTGTCCGCCGCCCGATCCGTGATGCGCTCGGCGCGGCCCTGGCGAACATGCCGCGTCCGTTCGGGCTCCTCCCCGAGCCGGAAGCGGCCCCCCGTCGCTCCGCGGCCAGTTCGACCAACGGCCCAGCGGCTCCCCGGGCCCTGGCCACCAAGTCGATCGGAACGCGGCCGCTCGACGCCGGCACCAAGGCCCAGTCAGGCAACTCCCTGGCGATCGTCGCCACTCCGCCCGCACTCCCGCAGTCCGCTGACGACGGCACGACGCTCACCTCCGGGAACGATGCCGAGGGCCATGCCGAGAACGCGGAGATGCCCGCCACGATCGCCGACGGCGCGACCGAACCGGCACCACTGGACGTCGATCTGCCGGAGGGTGCCTCGGAAGCCGAGGCTCTTGAGGCAGCGCCGGCCAGCGTCGAGGTGACGGTGGATTGCCCGGAGGAAACGACCACCCTCGGGGGACGGGTCACGCTCCTCCTCAAGATCCGCAACACCGGCACCGCTCCGGTCAGCTCAGTGACCCCCGTGGTCCACTTCGGGGCCGGGCTCGAACCGCTCGGCATCCGGGGGCGCAACGGTCACTTCTCCGCGGATGGATCGGTGATGTTTGACCGACTCGCCGAGCTTCCCGCCGGCGGATGCGTGGAACTCGAGATCGTCGCCGTCTGCACCGGCACCGGGACGATTCCCTACCGGGGCGCGGCGTGGTGCGGTGACGGCGAGGATCGTGAGATCGTGCCGGCCGACGACTCCGTCACGGTGACTCCGTCGGCGATGGCAGCCGAGCCGACGAGCGTCAGGCAGCGTTGATGCGTCTTCCTCGATCCTGCCGCCGATAACTCGTGCCAAGGCCGACCGATCAGCCGACGAGCCCGAGGGGGAAGGGCGAGAGGTTTTCCAGGCCGGCGGCGGTGACGAGGTAGTCGTTCTCAATCCGGATGCCGACACCGAGATCGGGGCCGTAAAGCGCGGGCTCGACCGCGATCACGTCCCCCTCCTCGAGGGTGTCGTCCCAGGAGGGATTGAGGTGGGGCGTCTCGTGGACGAACAGCCCGATGCCATGGCCGAGGTGGCTGTTCCAGGATCCGAGTGACGGCACACCGTTAAGCCAGGCGTGGACCTCGGCGTAGATGTCGCGGCAACGGACGCCGGGACGCCCCATCCGCTCAACGATCTCAAAAGCCCCACAGACCCGCTCACAGGCCGCCGTCTGGGCGTCGGTCGGCCGCCGATCGACAGACACCGTCCGGGCGTTGTCCGAGAAGTAGCCTCGATAGGCCGGGCCGAGATCGAGGATGTAGAGCTCGCCGGCCCGGGCGCCACGCGCCCGGGGAGAGCCTCCGCGGACGCCGGAAGCGTAGTCGTTCCCCGTGTCGGTGAGCATTTCGCCGCACGCCTCGACCGCGGCCCCCTGGAGTGCCGAGAAGACGGCCAACTCGCTCACGCCAGGCTCGATCATCGCGCGGGCCGTGCGGTACATCGCGCCGGTGGCGTTGATCGCCCGGCGGAGGAGGCCGAGCTCGTCGGCGTCCTTGCGGCGGCGGAGATCCCAGAGGACCGGATCGACATCGATCAATTCGGCGTCAGGGAAGAGGCGGGTGACATGGGGACAGCAGGCGGAGAACTCGACGGCGACGCGCCCCGGCGCCGCCCGGCCTGCGAGCCAACCGGCGAGCACGGCCGCCGACGCCTGCCGCTGGTCGAGCCGGAGCGTCGATCGCCACTTGCTCTCGTAGGTGCGAACATCGTCTGCCGCGGCGGCATCGACGACCTTGTCGGGGCAGACGAGGAGCACGTTTCCTGACCCGTCGATCGCTGCCAACGGGGCCCTTGCCCAGCGGTAGTCCCAGCGGTGGCCGGTGAGGTATTGCACGTGCTCGGGGGAGGTGAGGACGACAAGATCGGGGGCCGAACCGGCGAGGCGTTCACGGAGTCGGCGCTGCCGCACCAGGCAGGTGTCGAGATCGAGAATGGGAACGCCGTTCATGGGGGCCTCGCAAAGGTGAAAGACTGAGAAGCATCGGCGCCCGCTGTGCGGCCGCCGGATCCCCGCTCAGGTGAGGCGGGAGAGGAGCGTCGGATCGAAGGGGGGGAAGTGGGGATCGAGCTTCTCGAGGGTCTCGCGAACGAGTCGGGCGACGACGAGGTTGCGGTACCACTTCTTGTTGGCCGGCACGATGTGCCAGGGCGCCTCGGGGGTGCTGCACTTCGTGAGCGCCTCCTCGTAGGCAGCGGTGAAGTCATCCCACAGCAGCCGGTCATCGAGATCGGCCGGCCCCAGCTTCCACTGCTTCGTCGGATCCTTGAGACGATCCTCGAGGCGCTTGCGCTGCTCCTCACGGCTGATGTGGAGGAAACACTTCACAAACTCGATCCGCCCCTCGTGGAGGAGTTTCTCGAAGGCGTTGATCTGTGCATACCGTTCCTTCCACACCTCCTTCGCCACCAGCTTCCGCACGCGGACGACGACCACGTCCTCGTAGTGGGAACGGTTGAAGATCCCGATCTTGCCGTGGGGCGGCACCTTGGCATGCACGCGCCACAAGAAATCGTGGGACAACTCCAGGGCGCTGGGAGCCTTGAAGCTCTCCACCCCGAGGCACTGCGGGCTGATCCCGCCGGAGAGCATGCGGATCGTGCCGTCTTTCCCCGAGGTGTCGATCCCCTGGAGAACGACGACCACGGCACGCTGCGATTCCGCGAACAACCGGTAGGCGAGTTCGTCGAGCTTCGCGCAGTGCAGGCGGGTCTCGGCTTCGGCCTCTTCCTTCTCGAGACCCTCGCGATAGCCGGGGTCGAAGTCCTCGAGCCGGCACTTCGTACCGGGGGCAAGCTGAACGGGCTGTGGCATGGCAGGGGATGCTGGTCGGGGAATCCGACGGCACCCGGCCCGGAGGGCGCGGATGGCGACAGCATCAGGGCAGACACGCCTGCCGTCGCGGCGACGAGTCTACCTGCTGGCCGCCGAAGCCTTCCATGGCCCCGCAGTTCGGCCGACGGACTTTAGCCCTGCGGGCCGGCAAAGAACATCGCCCGGGACGACAGGGCCCGCTGACGCCGGCGGAGGCGCGGGGCGGAGATCATTCCACCGCCGAATGAACGGGCGTCCCCCGTGTCGTCCGTGGAATCGATGACGCCCAACGCCTCCATCTCCTCCCAGCCGAGCCGCTCCGCCTCGGGGGCGGAGAGCACATCGGCGATCGGGCAGACAGCAGTGGCGCGAACGGTGCACGGATCGTCGCCGACCATGACGACGAAGGTCGATCCATGGAGAGCGCCGGGACGGCTGGTGACGTTCGGCTGGATGGCTGGCATGGGGAAGTCTCCCGTGGGAGGAGGGTTGCGTCACCGGCACTCGGCCGGCGTGTGGAAAGGAATCTGCAAACGGCGCGCCATTCGTGGCGAGGTCTCCAAACTCCGTTTTGAACCGGCAAAATCCCCCCAGACTTCCCCCCCCGTTGCCGCCGACACCCCTCCGCTGCAATTCCTGCAACGGACAGGCGATCTGCGGCTCCCAGGAAAGCTGGGAGACCTGCAATTTCTTCCATCGTCGCGCCGTGACGGACTGCTTGAGACTGGGCAGGGGAGGGGCGAAGGTACCGCCCCGGCAAACCCTGACGGGCTCCACGAGGCTCCGCATCACCGTCGATAAGCGCTTGCAGGTCAGGCGTCGGGCGCAGCGTGGTCCACCCTGGCAAACCCGTCATCAGGGCCATCGCCGAGGCCGTCGGGCTGATCTCCCCCGGCCGGCGGCCGCGTCCGCATCTGGTCGCGGAGCGACGCGGCGCGTTCGTAATCCTCGTCCCGGACCGCAGCGGCGAGTTGCTCCTCGAGCGTCTGCCCCACCTCGTACTTCTTCCGGACACTCTCGCGCATCTGCTCGAGGCGACGGACCAACTCGTCGTCGGAGAACTGCTCCGCCGCGTCGTAGCGGGCGAAGAGGTCCCGGAATTGATCGAGCCCGACGTTGATCTCCTTGATCGCCGAAGCCGCCCCGTTCTCTTCGAGCGTTGCCAGCGCCGTCGCTTGGACGCGGTGAAAGAGGACGAATGGACGGTATTGCTCGTGCGAGAGCGTCCATTCCTCGTCGGGCGAATGCTCGCGGACGAAGTCCATGAACGCCAGGCTGTGGTCGGCGTCACGGGCGGCCCGCCGGTATTCCCGCAGCGACAACCAGCAGATGCGGCGATGGTAGTACTGGACAAACTCGCGGTCCGCCTCGGCACACTGCTCCTTCGTGAGCCGGAAGCGTTCGCCGGTCCGCACCGCCTCCCCCACGAGGTAATCGAAATAGGTCTCGGCGCCGTTGGGGTGGAGTCCATCGGGGCGGAGGTCGGTCTCCATCTGGAGCAGACCCATGTCGACCCGCATCTGGATGACGTCGCGGCCGTTCCGGGCTTTGACGAGCCGGGCGCTGACTTCTCCGGGCTGGAAATCCCATCCCTTGAGGAGCGAATCGATGTCGCGGGCACCAGCCATGGAGATTCACCTCGGATTCGGTTGACGCCCTTTCAAGACCGCCCTCGCGGCGCTCCGGCAGGCGTTTCCAGAGGATCGATTATAGCATCGTCTCCAACCAGCCCGGACGGGCCTCAGGGGGAGCGACTCAGTCGGCCGGTCGACGGCGGAGCGACTTCGTCTCGCCCCGGTGCCGTTTGCCGGCCAGTCTCCGGGCCACAGCCGACTTCGGCACCTTCGTACGCCGTCGAACAACCGGCGGACGCAGCGCACGTTCGACGAGCGCGGACAGTTTCGCGAGGCAGTCGGAGATGTTTTGAGGTTGATCGCGGAAGCGTTGGCCGGTGATCACGAGGTGGCCCTCATGGGTCAGTCGCGAAGCCACCAGCGCCATCAACCGCCGTCGGACCGGGTCGGGCAGGGCAGGGGAGTTGCGCACGTCGTAGCGGAGCACAGCCTTGCTGCTGGTGCGGTTGACGTTTTGCCCCCCGGGCCCACCGCTGCGCACGAAATGCCACGACAATTCATGCGCGGGGATGACCACCGCGTCGTCGCCGACCCTGATTTCCTTCTCGCGTGCCATCTGCGGTAGCCTTGTCTTCAAGGATCGCTTGTCCCCAAGGATCGCTTGGTTCCGGGATCGCTTCGTCCGGGATCATTTGGTGTACGCGATTCTCCCCGGACCGGAAAGGTCCCGGCCGGCGCGTTGCCGGTCGTCGTCACCCCTCCACCGCAGAGTCTCCCATGGTCCGGTCCACGGCCATCCTCTTCGTCGCCATCGCCCTCATCACTCCATCATCGCCACTGCCTGCGGCCGAACCGGCCCCGGCGGCCGATCTTTCGACCCGCGAGGGGGAGGATTGGGGCACGTTCCTCGGCCCCTCCGGCACCGGTTCGAGCAGCCTGGCCGGGATCGCGTCCCCCTGGGAGGCCAATGGCCCGAGGGTGGTGTGGCAGGCGGCGATCGGGGAAGGGTATTGCGCTCCGGCCGTCGCCGGCGGCCGGGCGTTCCTCTTTGACCGCGTTGCCAACCGCCTTCGTCTCCGGGCCGTCGAGGCCGAGACGGGCCGTCCGCTCTGGGAAGCCGGTCGCGAGGTCCTCTACACCGACTCCTTCGGCTACGACGGCGGCCCGCGGGCCCAGCCCGTTGTGGCCGGCCACCGCGTTCTCACCTTCGGGCCGGACGGGAGGCTCGAGTGCCGGGCCATCATCGATGGCAGTCTTCTTTGGGAGGTCGACACCTCGTCCACCTACCACGTCGTCCAAAACTTCTTCGGCGTCGGCACCGCCCCGCTCGTCGTCGGACCGCTGCGTGTCGGTGCGGAGGAGCGGACGCTTGTGGTCGTGCAGGTGGGAGGGAGCCGGGAGGGGGCAAACCCGGCAGCTCCCGAACGCCTCGACCTGGTGAAGGGGCTCGACAGCGGTCTGGTGGCCTTCGACATCGTCTCAGGCGCCGAGGTGTGGCGGGCCACCAACCAACTCGCCAGCTACAGCGTGCCGGTGCTTGTGACGATCGGCGGCCGCCCGCTGATCCTTGCCTGGATGCGCGACGAACTCGTGGCGGTCGAGCCGGCGACCGGCAAGCTCCTCGATCGCTTCCGGTGGCGGTCAGACGAACTGTTTAGCGTCGTCGCTGCAAGTCCGGTGGTGTCCGGCGACCAGGTCCTCCTCTCCGAATGCTACGGCCCCGGCAGCGTCCTGCTCGCCCTGGAAAACGATGCCTTCCGCGAAGTCCGTCGCGACAAGCCCGGTGCGCGGCCCCGACAGGCCCTCAAGACCCACTGGAACACTCCCGTCCTCCGCGATGGATACGTTTACGGCTCGAGCGGCCGCAACGCCGGCGACGCTCAACTCGTGTGCGTCAATTGGGCCACCGGCGTGGTCGGCTGGAGTGAGGGGGGACTGGGGCGTTCGAGCGTCACGCTCGTCGACGACCACCTCCTCATCCTCGGCGAGTACGGCGATCTCGTCCTGGCACGAGCGACGCCGGAAAAGTACGAGGAGGTCTCGCGCGTCCGCCCCCTCGATGCTGCCAGCGGCCGCGAGCTCCTCGCGCCGCCATGCTGGGCGGCACCGGTGATCGCCCGGGGCTTGGTGTTCGTCCGCGGCACCGGTCGCGTGGTCTGTCTCGACCTCATGCCGACACGCTGACGCCTGAGGCGATGAACGGCTGTTCCGCCCTCTTCGGAACGCCTTCCCGCGCGCTGTCAACCCCGGATACGTCGCTGTTGAAAGGCGGTCGGCGGAGCGAGTGCAAGCGGATGGAGCGAGTCCCACCGACTTCTCTTGCCTGCCTGCGAGGGGGTGTCCCATACTTCCGCCTCTGATAGCGGTTCGCCGTCGCGGCAACGCCTGAGTTCACCGGTTGGCAGGAGATCGATCCGACCCATGTCCGAGCCCATGCCCCGCGTTTCGCGTCCGCAGATGTCGATCAGCCAGCTGACCACCTACCGCTGGGATCTGCCTGTCGAACTCGAGCATCTTGCCTACCACGGCTTCGACGCGATCTCGTTGTGGCGGACGAAGGTTTCGGATGTCGGGGTCGACGCGGCGCGGCAGCTTCTCGATCGCTCCGGGATCCGTGTCTCGAGCCTGCAGTGGGCCGGCGGGTTCACCGGAAGCGACGGGCGGACGTTCCGCGAGAGCGTCGATGATGCCGCGGAGGCGATCACGACCGCCGAGCGGGTCGGCGCCGAGGTGCTCGTCGTCCACACCGGCTGCCGCGGCGGCCACACCCTCGGCCACGCCCGCCGGCTTCTCCAGGAATCGCTCGAGATCCTCGGCCCGCTCGCCAGCGAACGGGGCGTGACCCTCGCGCTCGAGCCCCATCACCCCGCGGCCGCCGCGGGCTGCGGCTTCATGCCCAGGCTCACCCAGGCCCTGGAATGGGTCGATCGCTTCGACCACCCGGCGGTGCGATTGGCCCTCGATCTGTGGCAGTTCGGCCACGATGCGACCCTTCCAGGCCTCCTCCCCGATCTCGTCAAGCGTCTTGCCCTGGTCAAGCTGGCCGATCGGATCGGCCCCCCCTCGTCTGACCGGGAGCGTCTCCCCCCGGGGGCTGGCCAGCTCCCCCTCGAGGAACTCGTCGGCGAACTGCACGCTGCCGGGTATCGGGGTGACTTCGAGTTCGAGATCGTCGGCGAGGCGGTCGAGGGGCTCGGCTACGATTCGGCCCTCCGGCACCTCCGCCGGGTGACTGATGGATGGACGCGGCCGGTGCGCCGCCCGATCCAGCGGGAAGTCGTCCGCGTCGCCAGCCCCGTCAGACGCTGACGGCGAGGCCGCCTCAGCGTTCCCCCGGCATCCGCAGATCCCAGGCCTCGACCCATTCGACCTCCCCCGGCTCCATGCCGAAATCCTCCCTGAGGCGGCGGTCGAAGTCTTCCATGTGAGCGGCACCATAGAAGATGGCCATCCGCTTCTTCCCGTTGGCGATCTGTTCGGAGAGCACCTCGAGCGCGGCGCCGTTGCGGTCGGTGATCAGGCTCGATCCCTCTTCGCCACCGAAGGCCGCGGTGAGGACCTCCATGTCGGTGAACTGCTCGGCCATGATGCGGCGGAGCCGGACTTCACGGTCCTTGCCGAAGAACAGTCCCCACAGGTCGCCGATCCCCAACTCGGGGCCGGTCGGCTTTCCCCGTTCGGCACGCTCGACCCCTTCAGTCATGAGGCGGGTGAACATCGTCCACCACGATTCGCCGCGCTTCTGCATCGCCGCATCGAACTCCTTCGGCGACATGTCGGCATGGACGAAGTTCTCTGCGGAATAATCGATTTGGTCGAGTTGGAACTCGAGCCCCAGCATCTTCGTCATGCCGTGCTGGGCATTGCCGATCGCCCCGGAGGCCTTCCGCCCCGGCTTCGGGATCCGGGCATTGTCGGGGGCGACGAGTTCATAGAGGACAGCGTCGTACTCCTCGAAGAGCCGGTCGAGGGTGTCGTAGTAGCCCTTCCCTCCGAGATGGACGGCTCCGACGAGGTCGACCTCGACGGGCGTCCGGCGGCCAGCGGCCCGGGCCGAGGCTTCAGTCTCCCGGTAATGGACGATCGACGTGTCGAGCGACGCAGGCCGCCCCTTGGCATCGCGGGAGAGACGGAGGAACTCGACCTCGTCGACCGGGGCAGCCTCCTCCTCCGCGACAGCTCCCCCGCGCGGCCGGGCCGGCTCCGCGGCCCCCGACAGGGCCATGCCCCACCCTCCCCAAACCACCGCAACGAGCAGCCATCCGCACCGGCTCGCGGTCTTACGGCAAAAAATTGTGGCCCGCGGGGGACGGCCCCCGTGCTGAGAGACCTCGAGGCAGGTCCGCATCGCTCTTCTCCCTGAAAACATCGGGAATCCGCGGGAATCGGCCGCAGTCCGGGGCCGCGTAGGGCGGTTCCTGCAGGATACCCGAGGTTGCCGCGGCTGCCAGCCTTTCTTCCTCCGGGACCGTTGCGACCCCCCGATTCGTCAGGGTCTGCCAAGTTTCGTCAACTCGGATCCCCGGCACGACCGATACCAAATGAGCAATCCGCAATTGCGGAACAACGGCTCCTGCTCCCCAGGACACATAGCGATGGCCACACACCCCCGTGTCAAGCGCGTTACCGGTCTCGTCTCCAAGCTGGCGACTATCCTCGCCCTGGCGGCGCCGCTGGCCCCGGTCCCTCAGGCCCGTGGCGGAGACTGGATGCCGCTCCTGCCAGACCAGGACTTCTACGACTTCCAGCTCTTCGCCCCGCCCGACCTCCAGGAGTACGAGATGTACCCTGAGCCGAGCGAGGGGATCTTCTTCTCCTACGACCGCCTCGCCTACGGCATCACCGTGCCGCGGGTGACCGGGGTTGGCAGGACAGACACGGGTGGGTATCTGATCCCCACCCAGCCGATCTCGCCGCAGACGCTCGTCCAGCTCAACAACGGCAACATCCAGGCCGGAGCGCAGGCCGGCGGCGGGAGTGGCGCAGGGCAGGGGGGCAGCATCATCGGCGGCATCTACATCTTCGGTGGCGATCCGATGCAGCTCGACCTCAACACGAGCTGGATGCGGACGAAGATCACCTGGGGCAACCGCTACGAAGGCGGCTGGATCTACGACAACCGCGGCGTGCTCCTCTCCTATACCGATATGGGGAGCCAATCGCAGAGCTTCCAGAGCAACAGTGAGTTTGCGGCCTCGTCGCCGACGCAGACTTTCACCCAGGAGACCGCCTCCGGCACCGGCACGAC